>LJUR01000048.1 GCA_001304105.1 Deltaproteobacteria bacterium SM23_61 | reverse complement strand
AGGGACGGTGAACGCATCGCCGTTGTGAGCACCGGTGACATGGCCTCGGTGGTGTTGCAGGCGGTGACGATTTTGAACTCCGACGGCATCTACCCCATCGTTTACCAGATGCACACCGTCAAACCGCTTGATACGGACAGTTTGGACCGTTTAGCCGGGCGAGTGGATACGATCATCACCGTTGAGGAGCACGTGCCGGTGGGTGGCCTGAGCGCCGCTGTAAAGGCCTGGCGGGCGAGCCGCCAAACGGGGCCACGAATTGAACGGATTGGACCTCCCGATTCCCTTGCCCTGGGCAACCTGAAACGGGAGGAACTGCGCCGCCGTTTCAAATACGACGCGGAGTCTATTGCCGAAGCCTGCCGTCTTGCAAGCAGGGCTTCGCCATGGGAACCCCGGACCTTACTCCGGGACATACAAAATCACAGGGGGCAAAGCATATGACCCATAGCCAATCTAATATCCTCACGTTCGGAGATGCTGAAGAGAAGGATCGCCGGGGACAATTGTTCGATCTTTTCAAGAACTGTCCAATCCCGGCTGATGAAATTTTCTTAAATCTTGGATTGTTCCTGACCCCTCAGACTCTTTCCCGGATATTGTTTATAGATTTTCTTTACAGGCAGATCCTTGAAGTACAGGGGATCGTGATTGAATTCGGCTGCCGCTGGGGGCAGAATTTGGCCCTGTTCAGCGCGCTCAGGGGGATTTACGAACCCTTCAACCGGCTGAGGAAGGTCGTCGGGTTCGACACGTTCGAGGGATTCTTCAAAACCTCCGAAAAGGATGGAAACAAAGTGGGTCCCGGCATGTATTCCGTCACGCCGGCGTATGACGGGTACCTCCAGCGGCTCATGGACCTGCAGGAAAAGGAAAGCCCCCTTGCTCATCTCAGGAAGCATGCCATCGTCAAAGGGGATGCGACGGTGCGTATTAAAGAGTATCTCGAGAGGAATCCTGAAACGGTTGTGGCCCTGGCCTATTTTGATCTCGATCTATTCGAGCCAACGCGGGACTGTCTTTTGGCCATCAAGGACCGACTGACTCCCGGGAGCATTCTTGGCTTCGATGAGCTCAACGACCCTGTCACCCCCGGGGAGACGGCGGCCTTCAAGGAAGTGTTCGGGTTTCATCGCTGGGGAATCCGTCGTTACCGTTACAACTCTCGCACATCCTATGTCGTTTTTGACCGTTCCTAAGGTCAGAAGGAGGGGCATACGGGTGAAAGTCTATATCCATGGCCTGAACTCTTGTGGAATGCGAAACACGGTTATTCAAAGCTACCGAGATTTCTTAATCGCCAACGGGCACGAAATTGTCGGCCGGATGGCAGACAGCGACAAGGTGTTGGTGTGGACCTGCGGATTCCGAAAGGATGTCCGGGATAACAGCATTGCGGAGATCGGCCGCCTTGAGAAGGAATACCAGGGAGAACTCCTGGTGGCCGGCTGTCTTCCCGATATTGACAGAGACCTTTTGAGAAAAAATTTCAGCGGCAAAATCATTCCCTGGCGTGAAGATGGCGTGGAAATGGAAAGGGTGTTCGGGGCCCCCAAGAAAAAGCTGTCGGAAATACCTCTGGTGTTGTTCAAGAAGCAACTCTATGAAGACGAGGAGGTCTTTCGGAAAAATAACCCGGGGGCGGACGTTCCTTACATCGGCCGCTATACTCAAGTCTATATTTCCGAGGGTTGCAGGTGGGAATGCACGTACTGTTCCGAACGGTTAACATTTCCACCCTACCGCAGTTTCCCTGAAGACCACATTGTTGAAACGTGCAGGCGTGAATGGGAAGTGTCGGCCAAAAAAGGGGTCGTCCTCCTTGGGGACAGCGTTGGTGATTACGGAATCGACACAGGAAGCTCTTTGCCCAAGCTTCTCCGGCGGCTCCAGACGACGATTCCAGGGATCACGATCGCCCTCCAGGACTTTAATCCTTTCCACTTCATGAAGTTCTATGATGACATGGTCAGCTTCATACGGGCGTCCCTGATCGTCCATCTGCAAATGCCCTATCAGTCGGCCTCGGATCATATTCTCAATCTGATGAAGAGACCCTACACCCGGGATCTTCTTAATATGGTCTTTGGGACATTGAATGATCTGGGATTCAGGGAGCTGGATTCTCATATGATTGTAGGATTTCCCGGGGAGCGAGAAGAAGATTTCGAAGAATCCGTGCAATTCGCGCTCCGATATCGCCCGAAGTACATGCTCATCAACGGTTTCATGGAAGCGCCGGGTATGGTGGCCGCAGCGTTACCCGATAAGGTGACCGCCGAGACGAAACAACGGCGCATGGAAGAAGCGGAAAAGCGATTCAAGGCCGTGGGGATGATGTGCAACCGGGACAATAGCGATCTTGCCAACGAGCGCTTTCGCAAGATGGATCAATGCCGGCTGTGACAATAAAACAGAAGGAGATGAACGATGGATCGTCCGATTGAATTTATTAAAGAAAAAAACCAACGGCTCTATGACGGCCGAGCCAGTTATCAAACCGATGACGAAATCGAAGCGATGCTGGATGCCCATTTTGAGGCATTCAACATTTCCAGGAGGGAGGTTTGCCGGAACTTTCAGATTTATACCCGCCGCATATTTTTAAAGAGGTTTCTGGCACACTACGAGTTCTTTCGGAGGACGATCGATCTGCCGGGCGATATCGTTGAACTTGGCGTCTATCGGGGCGTGACGCTCATGGCATGGGCCAATTTTCTCGAGATCCGGAATATGGGCGACCGGGCAAAGCAGGTGATTGGATTTGACAATTGGAAAGGCTTCACCACCCTGGATCCGAAGGATGGGAAGGAAGACCTTCGGGTGAACAAGGTGGTCGGGGGTTACGATGCCGCCTGTTTTAAAGACGTGTTGAAAGACGCGATCACGATCTTTGACAGAGACCGCTTTATTCCTCACAAGCCCAGGATTATCCTTGTGGACGGCCACATTGAAGAATCCGTGCCGCGTTATCTTGACGAAAACCCGGGGCTCCGGATCTCCCTGATGCATGTGGATTGTGACCTTTATCAGCCAACGAAGGTGGCGATGCAGTACCTCTGGCCGCGTGTTGTCCGTGGCGGAGTGGTTATCTTTGACGATTACGGCATTCGACCTTGGGAGGGAGAAAGCACGGCCGTTGATGAGTATTTTGCAGGGCAGAATATCGTCCTACGGCGGCTGGACTGGGCGATGAGCCCGAGTGCTTATGTCATCAAGGAGTGAAACACTGGGGAGAAAAAAGGTGAAAAAGATGGTGGATTTGCTGCTGATCAACCCCGGCGACAGGATGCAGATTTACCAATCGCTCGGGTCGACACTTTCCGCCATCGAACCCCCCATTTGGGCGGGCTTGATGGCCACGTTTGTCCGAAACCGGGGCTTTTCTGTCCAGATTCTCGATGCCAATGCGGAGAATCTGACTCCCGAGGAAACAACGGATCGGGTTATTGAGATGGGTCCAGTGCTTACGGCCATCGTCGTCTACGGACACAACCCCTCAGCCTCGACCCAGGTGATGCCTTCCGCCGGTGCGATCTGCAGGTCTGTCAAGCTCAGGGCTCCAGAACTCAAGATCCTCTTGGTTGGAGGCCATGTCGCTTCATTGCCCGAGGGCACCCTCCAGGCAGAGGACGCTGACTTCGTCTGCGGTGGGGAAGGCCCTTACACGCTCGTGGACCTCGTGAAAGCCTTAAAGGAGGGTCAACCCAATTACGATAAAGTGCGTGATCTGTGGTACCGGGATGGAGAAACAATAAGAGTGGGCCCTCCCGCACCCCTGGTTAGGGAATTGGACCGCCAAATGCCGGGTATGGCATGGGACCTTCTTCCCATGGAGAAGTATAGAGCACACAACTGGCACTGCTTCGGCCATCTGCAACGCCAGCCCTACGCCTCTCTCTACACAACCCTCGGCTGTCCCTACCATTGCCATTTCTGCTGCATCCAGGCGCCGTTCAGGAATGGGGAAAGGGTATTGGGTTACAGAGAGGGTGTCAACAGTTACCGTTTCTGGAGTCCTGAAGCGGTGGTTGCCGAGATTGAAAAACTGGTCACTCGTTACGGAGTCCGAAACATCAAGATTGCGGACGAGATGTTTGTTCTTAACAGGAAGCATGTGCACCAGATCTGCGATCAGATCATCGAACGGGGGTATGACCTCAATATTTGGGCCTATGCTCGGGTGGATACGATCCAAGACGAAGCGACTTTGGAAAAACTGAGGCGAGCGGGCTTTAACTGGCTCGCCTTCGGCATCGAGGCGGGAAGCGACCGTGTGCGGGATGACGTGCACAAAGGTTTTGAGCGGGAAAAGATCTTCTCGACCCTCGAGAGGGTGAGAAGGGCGGGGATCAATATCGGGGCCAATTACATCTTCGGCCTGCCCGAAGATGATGAGGAGACAATGCAGGCCACCCTCGACCTGGCTCTTGAACTCAACGCCGAGTTGGCGAACTTCTACTGTGCCATGGCCTACCCTGGGTCTACCTTGTATACCACTGCCCTCAAGGAGGGTTGGCCACTTCCTGACAGGTGGAGCGGCTATTCTCAGCACTCGGCAGACACACTCCCTTTGCCGACAAGGTATCTGACCGGAGCGCAGGTGCTAAGATTCCGCGACCATGCGTTCCAGGTGTACTTCAACCATTCGAGGTATCTGGATATGATTACCCGGAAATTCGGCCCTGAGACGGCCCAGCATATCCGGGAAATGGCGTCTCACAAACTCATAAGAAGGCACACGGAGGCTCCCCAGAATAATGAGGGCGTCATCAGTGCCCCTTAGGGGAAATCCAAAGAAACAATGAGAGTTCTTTTGGTTCCGCCCAAGAGTAATTATCCAGACCTAAAGCCCAGCTTAGATATTTTGGGGCAAGGCTCCCCTTATATCGCAGGTGCCCTGAAGGAGGCAGGCCATAACGTCTTTGGTTTGAATCTCAATCCGATGGGGTGTCACGATTCTGGCCAACTGAATATGTCATAAAAGGTTCGATACATCCGTTTCTGAACCTAGCAGCGTGAGTACAGGCTGATTGCCAATCTCAGCCAAGGCCGAGTCTTAGTTAAGCCTGAGATAGAAGGGCGCTGGGAGGAAGAGTATGTTGATGGATTCCATTGAAGATCGGTATTATTCCTATTGCATGTCAAACAATAAGCCGTACTTCGGCAAAGTGATGTGGGCCTTACAGGGCTTACCCATTCGGCATGCGTATATGGAGCGTTTGGTAGAGGCTCAATGCCGCGACCGAGGGGGGAGGCCTTTTCACATTTTGGAGATCGGTTCATGGGCCGGAGGTTCAGCTATTACCTGGGCCGAAGCGATCAAGAAATTTAATAAAGGAAAGGGACAGGTCGTCTGCATCGACCCATGGAAATTGTATTTTGACCCCACCAAATGCAGTGATCTTCCTCAAGATCAGCAGGCTGTCTATCGGGAGATGGCCGAGGCCCTTTCAAGCCGTAAGATCTTCGATCTTTTCTTGCATAATATCCGCGTTTCCAAGCATGAGGATATTATTCTGCCTTTCAAGGGGTCGAGTGACAATATTCTCCCCTTGTTTGGGGATGGCCGATTTGACTTGGTGTTCGTGGACGGGGATCACAGCTATGCCAGTGTCCTAAAGGATCTGAGGGGCGCTGGCCGAATCGTGTGTGAGGGAGGACTCCTTTGTGGTGATGACCTTGAACTGCAGCTCTCCCAGCTCGATGGGGAATATGTGCAGCTGCACAAAGAAAGAGATTACATCGCTGATCCCAAAACGAAAGAACGTTTCCACCCGGGCGTCTCTTTGGCGGTTGGTGAATACTTCGGGGAGGTGTCGGTCTGGGAAGGATTTTGGGCTATGCGCAAACAGGGGAGCGGGTGGCATCAAGTTGACTTCCCAAGGCTTCCCCCCGACCAGGTTGAGCTCCCCAAACATCTGACCTGCCAGAGTCCGCCGGAATTGGTGAAAGAAAACTACAGGGGATACAATATCGTGCACTATCTGGATCGACATTACGCCTTGGCCCAGGCCTTGGGACCTGTCGACCTTACGAAGATGGAAGAAAAGAGCCTGGAGAAAATCCAGGCTGCAGGTTTTTGTGTGGTTGGGAAATCTTTGGAAGAGACCGAATGCCGGATCGATCAGCGATTGGTTCCCGAGGAACACCCGGACAAACATTTGTCCAAGGGTGTAGCCTTGATGCGCCAGGGCCGGTTCGGACAAGCTGTTCCAGCTCTTCTGCGCGCGATCGAAATGAAACCCCATGACCCGGCGATCCGGAATAGCTTGGGCATTGCCCTGTATAAGCTTGGGAATCATGCCGAGGCCGAACAGAGTTTCAGGGCCGCTCTTCGGGAAGCACCCGACAACGCGGACGCCTGGGTGAGTCTATCCAATATCTGTTGCGAGCAGGGTCGCTATACAGAAGCAGTGGAATACCTGAAAGAGGCGGCATCCTTGGATCCACGAGATGCCGAATTGATTACCGCGTTGGGTACGCTGGGGTTAAACTTGAAAGACGAGGAGGCCATCCGCAGGTCTCTGCAATGTTTCGCAGTGACAGACCCAAACCATCCACTGACCCGCGAGCTCCGTGAAGCACTGGGCGAGAGCCCAGTTGCAACGGAAGGAGCCGTATGACGACGAATTCATCATCCCTTTCGATCACGGAACTCTTTGACGCTGGAAGCTATACTACGGTCGCCATGACAGGAAGCCAGGATCAGTGGCAAACGTATGCGGCCATGGGGTTGGTTGGGAAGAGCCGGGAGGCTGTCGAAGGCCTCAGACGTTTTGACTGTCAGGAGGCCCGCTTCTATTCGGCTGTGGCCAGCTGGATCGATGGAGATGAAGCAACGGCCATAGCCACCCTGCAAGAGATTCGCACTCCCTACGGTCAAAACCTGCTGGCTTTGATCCGCAAACCCGAGATCCTTATCCTAGCCCAGTTGCCCTGGACTCGCCTGGCACCGCATGATCTGCTGACAGCAGCGGCAAAAGACAAAAAATTCAAGATTCAGAATATCAGCTTCCATCCGGAAGACCTGCCGAACAAACCCTATGCGGATATTGGCAAGTTCTACGACTCCCGAACTCCTCCGGATTTTTATGTGTGTGCCATGGTGGAGTGGCATGTTATTCCTCCCAACCTTCAAAAACTGCCCTGCCCCCTCTTCGGCCATACAGCGGATTATGATTCCCATATTCAGACCGTATATCCATGGCTCCAGATCTTTGATGAACTGGTTGTAACAGATCAGACAGAATGGGAAGATGTTAGCCGATTAGTGCGTTTTCCTGTTTCCACCTTTCCCAAACCCGTTGGGGTTGCGGCCAACCTGCCGCCCATCCCAAAAGGGCCGAGGGAGATTGACGTGTTCCTTTCAGGTTCGACCACCCACCCTTACTGGTATGAGAAGATTAAGCTTCTTCATCAAATCCTGAGGATGCCTGATGTTACAGCTCTGGCCATTGAAGGGTTTGTCCTTCCGGAAACCTATCACATGCTTTTGGGGCAATCAAAGGTAACGTTTAGTTATATACGCCATTCCGGTGCCATGCCAACCCGGGCGCTGGAGGCTCTGAGCATGGGATGTGCCGCGGTCGTTCAGAAAGGTTCAGCCATCACATTGTACCTGGGTGAAGAACAAGGTGTATGGACCTATGATTTCAAGGATGGAAACTTAGCGGAGACCATCCGGAAAATTGTAAGTTGCTGGCCTGACTACGAACATGCCGTAAAGCGCGGGGCAGAAATCGTCCGCAAAGAATTTGCGCTGCCGAGAGTGGCTTCTCAATACCTCAGGTATCTCACATTTCTTGCTGCCAAACCCCGCGACAAACGCCCGATTCAGCAGGTGAAGCCGTTAGTCCAAAAACGCAGTGTTCTTCGAAAAGGTCTGTTGCCCGGCGGAATTCCAGTCCTTCAGGAGCTACTGAAAGAAAACATCCCTCGGTGGAGCGAAAGGCTTAAATCAAAAGCCACCCCCCATCTCTTTATTGATATGGCCAGAGATTTGCTTTTGGACTATGCTACGGTGGTTTCATTCGACAATAGTTCCCCTGCCAGAGACCGCAGACTCGCCGAGATCCTCAGCTTGTATAAGTCCGGTTTGAGAAGGTTCCCTAAATCTCTGGTGCTGCGCTTCAACCTAATTCGGGCGGCCGTACATGCCGGCTGCCCGCGAGATGTGTCTGAGGCTCTGAAACTTACGGAAGACACGCTCCATTTGCCTGCTTCGAGTTGGCACCTCGATGTCATGGAAGATGTATTCCCATATGACTTTGCAAGCAGTTTCTTCAACTACCGCAAGTACCTTGACCTGGCCACAGAATCCTTAACGGGGGGGAAATCGGTTACCCCTGCACTCATACAATTAATTTTAGCCTCGTTACATTATTATCTTGGGCTCTATACCCAAAATCCCTCTCATTTGCAGAAGGCAATGATCCTTGATCCGGACTTTCCGGTCTTCAAGTTGGAGTATGCCCGGCAACTGGTAAGGCGGGCCGGGCCCGGCGATTACGAAGAAGCGGGTGCACTCCTCACGCAACTGGCCGAAGGCTCCAGTCTCTTTGTTGAAGCCTTTGAGTTCTTGAAAAAACTCGAGACCCATGGGCTTTACCGGAATCAGCGATTTGCCGAGGTGGGGCGTTTGGTGAACCGATTTCATCACAGTAGCCTCAACATATCCTAGTACGTTCCCGGGAGGAAGAAACATGGGTGCCATGAAGGAGGTCCTGATCTCCGCACTCGTTCCGACTTACAATGCTGAAAGATTTATGCGCGGTCTGCTGGAAGATCTGGAAGCTCAGACCCTTGCCGATCGATTAGAAATTGTTATCGTAGATACGGGATCTCCCACCCATGAAAAGGCGATCGCGGAGGAATTTCAACAACGGTACGACAACATCGTTTATATCCGCACGGAACAACGCGAATCCTCCCATTCAGCAGTCAATCGCTGTATCAAGGCCGCCCGGGGGAAGTATGTGACTCTGGCCTGCACGGATGACCGCCATAAGAAAGACGCCTTCGAGCGAATGGTTGCGGTGCTGGAGACCAGGCCGGATGTGGCCCTGGTCTATGCCAACTGCTATGTCACCAGGATAGAGAACGAAACCTTTGAAAACCATACGCGGGCAAACGAATACCGTTGGGGAGACTTCGATCCGACACGTTTGATTTTTGGCTGCTTTATAGGACCGCAGCCCATGTGGCGGAAAAACGTTCATGATAAATATGGATATTTTGATGAAACACTTGAGTCGGCGGGGGACTGGGATTTCTGGTTGCGCATGGCGGAACGGGAGACCTTCCTGCACATTGACGAATTTCTGGGGCTGTACCTGTACTCCCCGACCAGCAGCGAACATCGGGATCCTGAACTCTCCCGGCGAGAGTCCTTGCTTGTCCAGCAGCGTTATCTTCAGCGGCTGCACAAATTGGGAGCGGTTCAAAAGAAGATTATGCTTGGGGAACCTGTCATTTCCGGCGCCCTGATACTTGTCAGGCGGGGGCTGGAACCGAACGAATCCTTGGCCCGTTCTGTAGAAAAGCTCCAGCGTTCCTTGCCCGCGCCCGGCGAATTCTGCGTCAGGGTCGTCAGAGACCATCAGGCTGCACCTGAGAATGACCTGAACGTCAAGGTTTCCCCCTCGACCCCAACCATCACGGCTTCTCTGCAGAAGGGTGTTGACTGGGAAGCCCGCTATGTGGTGGTGTTATCCGCCGGTGTTCTCTTGGAGAGGGGTTGCCTGGAAAAAATGATCACCCTTGCGGAGTCTGACCCTTCGATTGCCGCTGTGGGGCCGGTCTCGAATGAAGCCCCGGATCCTCAGAAGGTCAGCCAATTCCTGCCCGAAGAAGAAGGCGCGGAGGATTTGGCAGGGCGACTCGCTTCCCGCTACGGGAAAGATTGGAGAGAAGTCCCTTACCTGGGGAGCTTCTGCCTGCTCCTCAAAAGCGAGGCGGTGTGCAAAGCCGGGGGGGTTAGGGAAAAGCTTTCTGTGCCCCTGGCCATGTGGCAATTGTTCGGCCGGCTCCGGTCCAGAGGGTTCAAGGTGGTCTGCGCCCCCGGGATATACGTACCCCACAAGGAATTGACTCCGGAAGAAGGGAAGAATTTCATGGAACTCCAGGCTGCGGAAGAAGGGCTTCGGGAAGGGGAGCGGAAATTCGAGGAAGGGGCCTTGCCAGAAGCCGAAGAAACGTTCCGCAGGATCCTTAAAGATTTCCCTGACCACCCGGAAGCCTGCAACGACCTGGCATGCCTGCTTTGGCAGACGGGGAGGAAAGAGGAAGCTTTAAAAAATCTCTTAAAGGCCATGACCCTGGTTCGCGACCACCGGGATATCATCTGGAACCTGGGGCAGTTCTTCAAGGAGATGGGACGGGACCGGGAGGCCTTTCAGGTTTACCGGAACTACTCAGCCCTCCATCCGGAGGAGGAAGAGATGGCGGAGATTATGAATCAGTGGGCGGCGGCTGGGAGGGCAATATCTCGGGTACCAGAGCCTTCCCAAGAATTACCGGTCAGGCCTGGGCCCGTTTGAAAAAGTCAGAATTGGGCCGACAAAACAAATTGGGAGAAGAAGGGTGAAAAGCAAAAAAAATAGAGAAGACCGGCCGGCTGGAAAGGCGAGGGCAAAGCTATCCCTCTGCATGATCGTCAAGAATGAAGAGCAAGATCTTCCTCTCTGCCTGAATTCGATAAAGCCGGCGGTGGATGAAATCATCATCGTGGATACAGGGTCCAGCGACAAAACCAAAGAAATAGCCGGAGAACTGGGGGCCAGGGTCTTCGACTTTCCCTGGAGCGATGATTTCAGCGCCGCCCGCAATGATTCCATCCTCAGGGCGACGGGAGATTACATCCTGTGGCTGGATGCGGATGACCGCGTCGATGAGGGGGAAGTGGAAAAAATCCGCCTGCTCAAGCAGAACTTCCCCTGGAAAAAGAACCGGGCCTACTACCTCACGGTGAATAGCCAATCCCCCGCGGACGGAGAAACTCATTTTTATCAGCTGCGGATCTTCCCCAACGTGGCCGGGGCCAGGTTCGAGGGGCGGGTCCATGAACAGATCTTTTACCGATTGAAAGATCTGGGCGTTGAATCCGTCCAGACCGATATCGTGATCCGCCACACGGGCTACCGCGACGAAGCAACGATCCGCCAGAAATCAGAGAGGAACCTGAAGATCATCGAGAATGAACTGGAAGGGGACCCCCAAAATGTCGTTCTCCATTACAACGCGGCCCGCACCCTGGGTGGGATCGGCCGGCTGGCCGAGGCCATCGAGCACATGGAAAAGATCCTGGGAAATGAAAGAATCCAGGAGAAGGAAAGACAGTTCTTCCTGGAGGCCTCGGTCCTCACGGGGAAGTATTACGCTGATTTGGGCCGGCACGACCGGGCCGCGTCAATCTTTAAAGACCTTGCCCGGCAGTTTCCGGATAATGGCCTGGCCCATTTCGGCCTGGGCGAAAGCCTTTATAAGTTGAAAGATTACCCGGGAGCCATCGAGGCTATGCGACAGTCAATTCATTTTCCCATAGAAATCAACATGTTTCCTGTTAATCTGGGAAAGCTTAAGTATTATCAGCTCTATATCCTGGGGGAATGCTACCGGGAGACGGGACAGGAAGAATTAGCCCGGGAATTCCTTTCCCGATCACTGAATCTCCACCCGGATGATTACACCAGCCTGCAAACCCTCGGCCTCCTGGCTCTTCAGAGGGGGGAATTTCTCCAGGCCGCGGACTATTTTGAACGGGCGATCGAAGGCGGGGGAAATCTTTCCTCCAATTATGCGAACCTGGGACTGGCCCTGCGGAAGCTCGGCCGAAGGGCTGAAGCCGAAAAGGCCCTGCTCCGCTCCCTGGAAATGGACCCCCAGAAGGTGGAAGCCCTCATAAATCTTGGGCACCTCTGTAAGGAAAATAAAAACTATGCTAAGGCATTGGAATATTTTAAGAATGCTCTTACTTTAAACTCCCGGATGATGGATGTTCGGCTGGTGATGAGCGATATTTATTTCCGCCTCCAGGAATTGGAAGAATTGGTGGGGCAATGTGATGCCCTGCTTCAGGAATTAAACCTCCCCCGTGATTTTATTCTAAATAGTTTCAAGGAGTTGAGCGCACTTTATGAGTTGATCGGGGATGAACTCGGTAGACAAGGCCGCAAAGAACTCTCTTTGCTGGCCCATCAGGTATCCTTCCTCATTTCTCCTTCCAAAGAAGTCCTGGAAAAGATGGTCCCCCTGGCAACTTCCGCTGGAATTCTGAAGCGTTGCCTGGAAGAAGTGGCTGAAGTCCTGCAGTTTCACGGGTATGAAGTCGACCCCCGAGGGTGGCTTGGACCGAATCTTTCATCCCTTTAGATTCTCAAGTCGTCAAAAAAAATTAAAGTTTCTCCCCCCCCGGCCCGATAATTAGATTGAATCTTGGCGAGAAGACTCAAGAGGAAAGGGGGTCAGGAGAGGGGCGGAAAAAGATAGCGGCACCGGAAAGGGTCCCGAAGAGGCCCCTACCCAAATCTCTTCACACCAAAGGGCAAGGATGCCCAAACAAAAATTTCAAGGAGGAAAAAAAGAATGGCTCTTCGAATCAACACCAACATCGCTGCCCTGAACGCTCACCGGCAGTTATCCGAAACCGACAACCGATTGAAAATAACCATGGAGCGGCTTTCCACCGGCTATCGCATCAACCGGTCCCGGGATGATGTGGCCGGCCTGGCCATTGCCAACAAGTTCAGGATGGAAGTCCGCGCCCTCCGGGCTGCCCAGCAGAACGTGGCCCAGGCCCAGTCCCTGTTGCAGGTGGCTGAAGGGGGGACCCAGAAAATTGAGACCATCGTGGAGCGGTTGAAGGAACTGGCGATCTCCGCCGCCTCCAGTAACGTTGACGATGACGGCCGGGCCCGGATCAATGCCGAGGCGGCGGCCCTCTTGGCCGAAATCGACCAGATTGCCACGGACACCAAGTACAGCGGTAACTCGCTCCTCAGTGGGGCCATCAACCTTACTTTCCAGGTCGGCTCCGGCAACGTGGCTGCGGAAGACCGGATTTCCGTCAGCACGAGTTCAGGCCTCCTGTCCAACAACCTGGGATTGAGCACCCTCAATCTGAGCTCGATTGCCAGCGCCCAGTCCGCCCTGACCTCCCTCGATGCGGCCCTGGTCTCGGTGAACCTGGTCGTCGGTGAAATCGGAGCGGCTGCCAGCCGCATCGAGTTTGCCTCTGGAAACCTGGCCATGGTTATCGAAAACCTGGATGCGTCCCATTCCACCATCCGGGATGCCGACATGGCCTTTGAAATGACCAACCTGACCAGGGATCAGATCTTGCTCCAGGCGGGGACGGCCATGCTTTCCCAGGCCAACCTCATACCGCAGAGCGTCCTATCCCTACTTGGCTCACGGTAGGTTGAATAACCGGGGAGGGGGCGGGCTTTCAACCGCCTCCCCCTCTGTTTCTGAAAGCTGAGGTAAAGTGGAATGGAAATCTTAGGGATAAAAGAAAATCCGCAGCGGGACTCGCTGCCGGCAGCCGTGCCCAACCCGGGGGATAGGGCGGCACCGGCTAGGGAAGGGGAAAAAACGGCTTCCCCTCCCCCCGAGATTCCCAAAGTGCATGTCCAAAACAATGAGGAGTCCGCGAAAGCCCTGGCCGAGCATATGAACAGCTTCATGCGGAGCATGCGCTACAGCCTCCAGTTTATAGTGGACAGGGACAACAATCAGGTCATCATCAGGGTTTTGGACGGAGAGGGGAACTTGGTCCGACAGATTCCGCCGGAGGCGCTGGCGGAGCTGTCCCGGAAGAGCGGCGACGGCACCGGCATAGTGGTGAACCAGACCCTGGAGTAGGGATTCCCGGGTGACACCCGGGAATCCCCTCCGGGGATTTTCCGGCCCCCGAGCCTTTCGGGGGCTGAACCCTTGAGGTGCATAGATGTCCGGATTGATCGGATTCAGCGGGATCGCCAGCGGGGTGGATTGGCGGAATATCATCGACCAGCTGAGACAGCTGGAGTACAAGAAGATCGAGCTAGTCCAGACCCAGCAGCAAGCCGCCCAGGACCGCCTGAGCGCCTGGCAGTCCATCAACACCAAATTATTGAGCCTCAAGACCGTGGTCGGGAAAATCAACGAACCGGCCGATTTTAATCTTTTTTCCCCGACGGTATCTTCCAATACTTCCAGGGACCCCGAGGATCTCCTTTCGGTAACCGCCGGGACCGATGCGTCCCGGGGAACTTATGATATCGTCATCAATTCCCTGGCCGTGGCCCACAAGCTCTCCTCCGAGAGCTTTGCGAGCGATACCACTGCCCTGGGCCTTTCCGGCGATCTCATCGTAAATGGCAAAACGGTTACGGTCTCAACCACGGACACGCTCTCCAGCCTGCAAGACAAGATCAATGCGGTCAACACGGGTGACGACCCCTCCCAGGTGACCGCCTCGGTCGTGCACTATACTACCACCGATCACCGCCTCATCCTGACCAGCGATGTGGAAGGAGCGGCCGGGATCAGTCTCTCAGGGGACACTGCTCTGATCGACGCGCTCGGCCTTCGGGATATAAGGGGGGTGACGGGCGACATCGCCAATACTACCTCGGGCGCGCCCATCACTTCCGCCACCCGCATCAGATATATCGACGGATATGACTATGATAACAATGAAAAAATATTTCTCACGGGAACGAGCACGAGTGGTGCTGCCGTCAACACCCAGTTTACTATCTCCAATCTAATAACCGTCGGAGATTTGTTGACGGCAATAAATAATGCCTATGGTGATGTGACCGCTGAGGTAACCGCCGAGGGTAAAATCCGGGTACTCGACACAGAAACGGGTGATACCGAATTGCATGTGGTGATAACCTGCGAAGACCCCACCCTGAAATTCGATACCGATAACGATTTTGGGCCCATCACTGCATACCATGAAGCGTCGATCCAGTTCGGGGCCGATGCCAGCTTCACCCTGGACGGAGTGGGGGTGACCCGCTCGTCCAACACGATAGATGACCTGATCACCGGGGTGACCCTCAATTTGAAGGGTGCGGACCCGGAAACGACCCTGACCGTGAAGGTGAACCGGGATTATGAAGGGCTGGAAGAGCAAATCACCGAGTTTGTGACCGCTTACAATGAGCTCATGGATACGATCAACGAGCAGCTCACCTACGATACGGCCACCCAGAGCCCCGGCGGTCCTCTATTCGGAGATTCCACCCTGCGGGCCCTGAGGTCCAGCCTGCTCAAGACCATCGTGAACCAGGTGCCCGGGCTCGATGAGGACTTTTCGACCCTCGGGCTGGTGGGTATCAACCTGGGCAGTGACGGCAAGCTGAC
>LJUR01000047.1 GCA_001304105.1 Deltaproteobacteria bacterium SM23_61 | reverse complement strand
GTGACGGGACAGAAGAAGCTGATCGTGGACGAAGCCATTGTCCCCCAGGCAGCGGTCTTCGATTACAAAGTTACTCTGGGGGCGCCCATGGACTTGACCCTGGATGGAGGACTGGACGGGATCGCTCATGCCTGGGAGGTGTTTATGGGGGCCACCGGGCAGGCCTATTACGAAAAGATGAAAGAAGTGGCCGAGACCTGTCTCGCCCTGGTTGTGTACGGACTTCCCCGGGTCAAAGCGAACCCGGGAGATCGCGACGCCCGGCACAGCCTGGGCCTGGGCACCGACCTTGGGGGCTACTCGATCATGATCGGCGGGACCAGCGGCCCCCACCTGGGAAGCTTTTCTTTGATCGATGTCCTGACCCACGGGCGGGCCTGCGCGGTCCTCAATCCCTATTACACCGTTCTTTTTGCTTCCAAAATCCAGGATCAACTGGGGATCTTCGCCGAGATCCTCAAGGAGGCCGGCTTCATCAAGGCCAAGATTGAGGGCAAGAAGGGAAGAGCCCTGGCCATGATGGTCGCCAGGGGGATGATCCAACTTTCCAAGGCCCTGGGGTTCCCCGCAACCCTGGCGGATGCGGGAGTTTCCAAGGCCCATATCAAGCGGATGATCACCGCGGCGAAAGACCCGCAGCTGAAGATGAAGCTGCAGAACATGCCTACCCCCATGGAAGCGGAACGGGGAGACGTGGACAAGCTGATGAAACCGACCCTGGACGCGGCCTTCACCGGGGATCTGGATAAGATACCGGCGGTGACATAAAACAAGATGGGGAATGAAACCGATCGGCCCTGCGGGCTTTGAGGAGCGTCACGCCATGGGCGTGACTTGAGGAGCGGGCCTGCGGCCCTTGAGGAGCGCTTCGCCCTGAACCATATTAGGTTCATTGGCTTCGCTCGAGGCAAAAACGATAGCTCGCCATACGGAATGTGAGATGCGGATTGTAGGGGCGCGCGGCGCGCGCCCTTAAAATGCCCGGAATCCGACGTTCCATGATTCGCCTTCGAAGGAGAACTTTTCAATATGAAAGCTGACTTGTTAGAGACCTTGAAGCGGCGTTGAACTGACCATGAAAAAAGCGGAAGTCCCCAAGAACCCGGCGAAGGAGATTCAAAAGGCCATCGACCAGCCCTGCGCGGGTCCCACCCTGGAAGAGATCGTCCGGGGAAAGAGGAAAGACGCGGAGCGCTTGATCGTGGCCATCACCGTATCCGACATCACCCGCCCCGTACCCTACCAGGGGAAGGCCGGAATTCTTCCCCCGCTTCTGAAGAAACTCCGGACCCTGGGAATCCCTGCGCAGAACATCCGGATCATCGTGGGAACCGGAACCCATCGGGCCAGCACGTTCCGGGAAAAGATAGAGATGTTCGGTAAAGAGGTCGTCTCTTCCTTTGAAGTTTTGGACCATGATTGCGAGAATGAATCCACCCTTGTTTCGGTGGGTCAAACCCCCACGGGAACCAGCGTTTACCTGAACCAGCTCTTCCACGAGGCCGATTTGAAGATCGCCACCAGCCTGACCGAGAGTCATTTCATGGCCGGAGCCTCGGGAGGCCGAAAGGCCGTCTGCCCGGGGCTGGTGGATCTGCGGACGATCCAGAAGTTCCACAGCCCGGAATTCCTCGAATCACCCTTCGCTACCAACCTGGTCTTCAAAGGGAATCCCTGCCACGAAGAAGCCCTGGCTGTGGCCAAGTCCGTCGGAGTCGATTTTGCCATCACCGTGACCCTGGACAAGGACATGCGCATGACCGGGCTCTTCGCCGGAGACCTGGAGAGGGTCCTGGAATTGGCCGTGGAGAAGATCAAGACCTACGTGGCCATCCCGGTGGATGAGGAATTCGACATCGTCCTGACCCATGGCGGGTACGTGGGGCGGGACCACTACCAGACCGCCAAGGCCGCGGTGGGGGCTATCCCCGCGGTGAAAGAGAAGGGGATCATCATCATCGCCGCGGACAACCGCGACCGGGAACCCATCGGCGGTCCGGAGTACAAGACCCTGTGCCATCTATTGAAGCTCCAAGGCCCCGACGGATACGTGGAGGTTTTGAAATCCCCCTCCTGGAAGTTCACCAAGGACCAGTGGGAGCCCGAGGTCTGGGGAAGAGTCCTGAGAAAAGTTGGCGAGGAAGGGATGATCTACTGCACCTCCGATATCCCCGAGCCTGTTTTTTCCATGCTTCCCGGCGTGAGCGGCTATGACTTCCTGACCCCCGCCGGCAAGAAGAAAGGCCGGGCGAAGAAGGTCCAGGAGATGGTCCAGAACGCGGTCTTCTATTTTTACCAGTCGGCCAAAGAAAGAGGCATATCTCCGCGCATGGCCTTCGTCCGCGAAGGCCCTTACGGCGTTCCGGTGAAACCATAGGGACAAGGTTCGAGGTACGAGGTTCGAGGTTAAGGCGAACCGGCCTCTCCATTTCCGCCGTTTCATGGCTATCCATGCTTTCCTGAAACCCTTGATCTTCACCGCTTTATATCTCGACTCACGAATGACCCTAATGTCGTGTCCCAGAAATAAGCCGACAAAGTCGAACCCTCGTGCCAGGAGCCGAGAGTCAGACCGCTGCGCTTGCCAAAATAGGCGCTGATTCCTTCGGAGCTCACGGAGATTTTACTGTGGATGCTGCCAAAGGGTTCGTTTTCCGAGAACTTACGAAGGCGTAGCCCGCTGCCCTCGTTCCTTTGCGGAACCCCTGGGATGCGGTGGAAGCATGGTTTCTCCCGCCGGATTTTGGCGGCGCGCATCCGTCCGACCCTCGGCTCCACGTGTAATTTTATGCCTGTTATTTTGGAACACTAGGAGGTTAATTCTGCCGGTCGCTAAACGACAAGCACGATCTTGCCCAGCTGGGCGTTGGAGGCCATATATGCCTGCGCCTCAAGGGCCTGGTGCAGTGGATAAACCCGGTGGATGATGGGTTTGAGGCGCCCGTCGGCGAAGGCGGGCAGAAGGTCGGCTGCGCAAGCCCGGGTGACGGCGATTCTTTCTTCCAGGGTGCGGGTGCGGAAAGTGACTCCGATCAGGTGGAGTCGCCGGAGGGCCAGGAAGTCGAGATCCAGCTCTCCCACCCGGCCGGCGAGGCGGCCGACGCTGACCAGACGCCCCCCCAGGGCCATGCACCGGAGATGATCCTTGAGGAAAGGGGCTCCGACATGATCGATGATCACGTTGACCCCCGCTCCCTTTGTGGCCGCGAGGGCGGCGTCGGCGAAATTCTCCGTCCGGTAGTTAACCCCCACATCCATTCCCAGCCCGGCGAGGGCCTGGAGTTTCTCGGGAGAGCTGCCGGTTCCCATGACCGGCCTCGCCCCAAAGAGCTTGGCGATCTGGACCGCCGCGACCCCGACCCCTGAGGAGGCGGCATTGATGAGCACCGATTCACCCGGTTTGAGCCGGGCGCTGGTGATCAGGGCGTTATGCTCAGTGTTGTAGGAGACGGGGATGGTCGCAGCCTCCTCCCAGCTCAGGCGGTCCGGGATGGGGACGGCAAGACGGTGGTCAAAGACGACATACTCGGCGTAGGAGCCCGTACACAGGGCCATGACATGGTCTCCGACTTTCAACCCGCCCACCCCTTCCCCAAGGTCGGCGACCTCCCCCGCGGCCTCCAGGCCGGCGATGATCAGCGAGCTGCCGGGGTCGGTGCGGGTCGGGTAAAGACCCTGACGCTGGTAAAGATCGGCACGGTTCAGGGCTGTCGCCTTCACCCGCAAGAGGATCTGCCCGGCGCCCGGCTTCGGCTCGGGCACACCCCTCATCTCCAGCGTTCCCCCTTCTTTTCCGGGGATGATCACGATCGCCTTCATCGGTCTTCTTCGCTCCTTTCTGATATAACCCTTTTTAAAAACGGATAACCCTCCTGGTTGTCCAGGGGGCGGAAAAATTCGCGCCGCCAAAATCGGCGGGACATTTCCCCTCCACAAAGGGTTCCCCCCGGCTTCCGCAGAGGAACGCTCGCCTGCCTGCTACAAGCCCAGATAAGTAAAAGAAGATTTCCCATGGGCACAACCCAGGTTCCAGGGACGCCGGCCCACGAAGAAATCAGGGCCTCATTTTGGCAAGCGAATTTTTTTTGACCCCTGGACATGAGACACACTTTAAAGTTTTCCTACCCCCCAATTTTTTCACACATTGATTGCCGTTTGAAATCTACACCTTCCGGGAAACGATTTCAACCGATGACTTCAGGACGACTTCTGTCCTTACGAAAGCATTTCTCGGATTGGGTGATATCGCCGGTCAGAAATTCATTTTGGGTCTTCTCCCAATCGATGGGGTAAATTCGGTCGATTTTCCATCGGCCCGTATGCTCCCCGCCAAGGCGGGAGAGGATTCGGGAGGGGCCCAGGGGGTGCATCCCGCCCCCGGCGGGACATAATGAAGCGGTTGTTCTTCCATCGGGTCGCGTCTGATCCTTATTTTGTTGGCCGGATCGGAACCGGGATTCGGTTTTCCGCAAGGGGATCGGGGACAGGTGCTTAGCGGAACCCAAGCAACCGCTCCCGAATCCGGGTTGTTCCCGCTGATTCTGTCCCGCCATGTGCGGGATGCACCCCCTGGGCGGAGAATCTTTCGCTCGGCTTTCCACCCACTCGATTAGGAGGAGAGCCGTAATTTTCTTTAAGCAGGGGCCTTAAATCCGTATAATACTTGGATGGGCAATCAAAGGGATGGATGTCTCTGGGAAGGGGCCCAGAAAATTGACTACAATCATGGGGGTTTACTCCATGCCAAAGGGGAAAAAGCCGAGATGATCCTGGGACTCGACTTTGGGGCTGAGATATGCAAAGCCGTTCTTTTGGACGAGTCTCTTGAGGTTTTAAACAGGGGGGAAACCTTCAGCCGGGGGAATCCGGCCGGTGCTCTCCAAACGATGGCCGCCCGCCTTTTCGAAAACCACAAGGATCTTCAGCTCAAGGTCGGGGTGACAGGCTCGGGAAGGGACGCGTTTGAGTTCGCCGACCAGGTCCAGGTTCTCAACGAACTGATCGCTCTAGCCCTCGGCGTCGTCCATTCGTACCCGACCGCCCGTTCGGTAATCGAGATCGGGGCCGAGAACTCCCGTTGGCTGCTCCTTGGCCCGGCTTCCTCCCCAGACGGACACCCGGAAATTCTGGACTTCGCCATGAACGAGAGGTGCGCCGCCGGGTCGGGAGCCTTCCTGCGCCAGCAGGCTTCGAGGCTCAAGCTTACCCTTTCCGAATTTTCGGCGCTGGCCGCGTCGGCGCGGAAAGGGGCCTCGATCGCCGGCCGCTGCTCGGTCTTCGCCAAGTCCGACATGATCCACCATCAGCAGAAAGGAACCCCCCTCGCGGAAATTGCCTACGGAGCCTGTCTCGCTCTGGCCAGGAACTATGTAGCTACAATCTCCCGCGGCAAGGAGTGTTCTCCCCCGGTCTGTGTGACCGGGGGCGGAGCCCTGAACCAGGGGCTTCTCCGGGCATTTCGAGACATCCTCGGGCTCCAGGAAAACGAATGGGTCGTCTCCGATTGGTCGCTTTACACCTGCGCCTTGGGGGCGGCCCTGAATGCCGCTCACGCAGGAAAAGCCATCCCTTTCGAGAACCGCGAAGATTTGCTGCGTCTCTTCAAGCCCAAGAGATCTCTTCCCAAGAGCAAGTACTCGAGTTTGGGCGCCCTGGACACCCAGATCAGCACGGAGCCGTCCCTCCCCGACGGGGAGATCGCCCGGGGATTTTTGGGGGTCGACGTAGGCTCGGTCAGCACCAACCTGGCCCTGATTGACGGAAGAGGGCGGGTTCTGGCCGGGGTCTATGTCCCGACAAGCGGGAGGCCCGTCGAGGCGGTCCGCGAGGGATACGGGATCCTGAAGTTGAGATGCCGGGGAAAATTGGAGATCCCGGGGATCGGAACGACCGGCAGCGGCCGTTACCTGGCAGGAAGGTTTCTGCGGGCCGATGTCATTCACAACGAGATCACCTGCCAGATGCAGAGCACCGTCCATTATTTTCCGGAGAGCGACACAATTTTCGAAGTCAAGAATGGAAAGATCTGTGATTTCAACATGAACAAGATCTGCGCGGCCGGGACGGGGAGCTTTCTCGAGGAACAGGCAGGGCCCCTGGGGATTCAGATCGAAGGGGAATTCTCAGATCTGGCGGCCGAAGCTCGAACCCCCTATGACCTGGGATCGAGGTGCACGGTTTTTATGGACACCGAGCTTACCCACGCCGCGGGCCGGGGCGTCCCCCTCTCTGAGCTCACGGCCGGCCTGGCCTACTCCATTGCCCGGAACTACCTGGAGAAAGTCGTCTCCGGCCGCCCGGTTGGCCAGAACATCGTCTTTCAAGGAGGGGTCGCCTCCAATGCCTCGGTGGTCAGGGCGTTTTCGCTTCTTCTGGGGCGGACGGTCCAGGTTCATCCGTTCAACCGGATCTCCGGAGCGATCGGGGCGGCCCTGTTGGCCAAAGAAAAAGCCCTGAAGGATGAGGGGCCGTCGCCGGGCCATCGGGAGGTGGAAGAGAGAATCGGGCAGGAATACTCTGTTTCCAGCTTCGAATGCCCCAATTGTTCCAACCGTTGCCAGGTCAACAAAATTCTTCTGGGCAGCGAGACGCTCTTCTTCGGCGACACCTGCGAGCGTTACACTTCAGGGCAGACCCATCTCCCGACCCGGGCCAAAGCGCCGCCGCCCGACCTCTTTAAAGAACGGGAAGACCTGGTCCAATCGCTGATCCACAATCCTCCCTCCCCGGCCCTGAAGATCGGCCTTCCCAGGGCCTCCTTCATGTTTGGGTACCTGCCGTTCTGGGTGACCTTTTTTAACCGGCTGGGATGCGCGGTCACTCTCTCCCCCGGTTCCAGCGGGGACGTGCTGGAGAAGGGACTCAAGGAGCTTCCGGCGGAAACATGCTTTCCCATCAAGCTGGCTTTCGGTCACGTCAAATCTCTCCTAAACAAGGATGTGGACTGGATTTTTTTCCCCTCCCTGGTCGACCTGCACCAGAACCCGGACGAATCAATCGAACTTTGCCCCTACAGCGAAAATGTTCCCTTCATGGTCCGATCGGTTTTGGAAAAACCCCTCTTGACTCCGTCGATCCTTTTTAATTCCGGGGCCGGCGACTTTGTGAAATCCATGGGTCCCGTAAAGAAAATCCTGGGCCGGGATGACGATGCGCTCGAATCCGCTTACTACGAAGCCCGGAAAGCCCAAGAAGACTTTCACCGGAAGCTGAGGGCACGGGGGGAAGAGGTCCTCGGCAAGTTCAGGGGTAAAGGCCTCCAGATCTGGGCGGTTCTCGGAAAGCCTTACAACGTCCATGATGCCTTCCTCAATCTGAACCTGGGCAAACATCTTCAGAAGCTGGAAGTCCTCGCCCTGCCCATTGATTTTATTCCCTCCCATGATGACCCGCTCCGCGATTGGGAATCCCGTCCGATCTGGCGGTACAACCAGGAAATCATCGGGGCGTCTCTCTGGTGCGCGGAGAATCCGTCCATCTATCCGCTCCTCCTTTCCAATTTCGGCTGCGGACCGGATGGCGTATCGTTCAAGCACATCGAGAAAATCCTCGAGCGGACCCCCCATCTTCTCCTGGAGTTTGACGAGCACCGGGCAGAAGCCGGGCTCATCACCCGGCTCGAGGCCTTCCTGGACGAGGTGACCTCCACCCCCCAGGACTCCTCGAAGCCCGTTTCTTTCATCGCCCGGAAAAAAGAAGAAGCCACGCCGGTCGATGCATACCGAGAGCGCCCCTTCGTCCTTCCCTATTTTTCGGACCATGCCTTCGCCTTTGCCGGAGCCCTCAGGGGCGTGGGCATCTCGGCTCGCGTCCTGCCCCCGCCGGACGACGAGACGCTCGCCCTGGGGGAGGAGGTCAGCTCGGGGAAGGAGTGCCATGCTTTTTCCTTCCTGGCCGGCGACCTGGCCAAAATCGCCCGGTCTCCGCGGCAGGGGGGTGAGGTCTTCTATTTCCCGGGCGCCCGGTACACTTGCCTTCTGACCCAGTTTGAAGAGGCGCTGAAATATCTCCTTCAGGATTTGGGGATCAAGGACCTGGGTGTCTTCACGCCCGCGATGGAATCTCTCTCCAAGTTAGTGGGAATCCGCGGATTGACCCTGCTCTGGAGAGGACTCGTGGCCACCGATTTTCTGATCAAGGCGGCTTGCGAACGAAGGCCATACGAAATCCACAAGGGCATGACCGACCTGATTCATCAACAGAACCTCAAGGATATCGAAAACGGGCTGGAACGCGACTCTTTCGGGCCGGCCCTGGAGAGGTGCGCCGAGCGCCTGAATTCCATCCCCGTCCGGAATGGGCGGCGTCCCGTCGTCGGTGTCGCCGGGGACATTTACACCCGCCAGCATCCGGTGGCCAATCACGACCTCTACCTGAAACTGGAAGCCATGGGCTGTGAAGTCTGGCCCTCTCCTTTTATTGTCGACGACGTCGATTTCAGCTTGAAGAAGGGCTTCGAAGCGAGCGTGTCCAAATTGAGGCTTCCCGAAGCCGCCGGCATCGGCCTCCTCATCCTGAGAAAGGAGGTCGAGCGCTGGAAGGTGAAGAAAGACCTAAGCGGGGTCCTGCCGCGCCTGCGGGAACCCTCCTCCGGGAAAATCCTTGAATTCATCTCTCCTTATATGGGGCGGGACAACAATCAGACCCTTCTTCTGAACGTCGCCAAGATGGTTGACTTTGCCAGGCGGGGTGCGGACGGGGTGGTCAACGTAATCTGCTTCAACTGCATGCTGGGCACGGTTTCGGAGGCCCTGGCCGTACAGGTCCGCAGGGATTATAAGAATATTCCATTGCCCACCTTGATTTACGGCACCACCGAGCTTTCTTCGGAAAAATCGAAGCTCGAGGCCTTCGTCTACCAGGTCCACCAGTTCGCCAAGAAAAAGACCTTACGCCGTGGGCAAAGCGATGAGTAGGCTCCATAATCGGCGGGTCTTGATCCCAATTTTTTCAAATACTTTATTACCTTTGCCCCAATTTGCAGCGCTGTATAGCGGAGGGATCTATCTCCATGCGTTAGGGGCTCTCAACAAGTTTTATGCATTTCGAGTGTAGCTTTTGGAGAAGCTCACCATTGAGGTTCTCTTTATCGGCGATCTCCGCGATTTTATTGGCCGGTAGCAGAGCCAACTCCAGAATGTTTCTGATCTTATGTTTTTCGAGTCTATCCTGCATTGACCCCAATAACTCCTCCGCCGCTTCTCTTTGGAGCCGTTTTTGAAGTTCACCCAAAATCCCTGGCCCTAAACCGCTCTGAGCTTCCAATTGATTGAGTTGGTTAGCTTGCAGGTTTTGAAGTTGATTGGGGAATATTAAACCCATCTTCTTAAGCTTTTGATCATCTTCACGGCTCAAACGGAAATGCCTTGCGAGCTCGGTAGGCTCGTAGCGGCCCTCCGCTCGCCAATTACCGAGGACCTCGTTTCCCCACTCGGTCAATCTCTGGAGGGCGAGCACCACCAGAAATCCACTAAAAAATGCAAGGACTATCCTGGCTCCCATTGCGTCGGAAAACTTTATGAATTCAAAGGTTTCGGTGAAGGCCACGATTACTATCGCCACATAAGGGCCAAGCACGAGGCGCAGCGCGAACTCTCTGTAGGGATCGATATCTCTGCCAACACCGCTCCGAAATAGATCGATGACAAACAACAGCGCACCGAAGAACCCGAAAAAAGGGACGAACAGGGGAACTGTAAAATCCTTTTGGCCTACTTCTTTGCCCACGGAAAACAGGACGATTTCCCCCGTTCCCTTCTTAAACAACCAATAGAAAGCGAACGACCACGCAATTATGCTGATCAGGATCAACAACCCGTTGGTCTCCTTGCAGCCCCCTTGGGGTTTTTGAAAATCATCTTCTCCTAGAAGCGCGTAAATAGCCCTAAAGCCAAGAACTAATACACCTGGCATAAGCAGCAGAATAGGGTCCGGTAACGTATAAACCCAGGTTCCCCATATGCTCAGCACTATCAGCCCCGCGAGGAAAACCAGAAATAGAGTTACTCGCCTAAACATTAACTGAGTCATATGTCCCACCTCCTTTTGAATGGCCCAAACGGGCCCCTAGAAAAAGGAATTTCTTTAAAAGCGCCCTTTCTGCAAGCCTGGAAATAGGATGTTATTATTTAGGCGGATTTAAAATTTTTAGATTCTTAGTGAAATTTTTATATTTTTATGATCTATTTCTCGCCTCCATAAGCTCTTATCTTTTCGTTCATGCAAAACCTGTATGATGGCAATTCCTTAACCAATAAGATTCTTCCTTTCCGCATGGTTACATGAATTTTTTTGGGCATTGGGGTGGCGAGACGAATTACATGCCTCGTCTCATCCCCATTGGCATATCGCCATATCTGGTCCGGATATTACGCCAATTTCATGCCCTTCGTTTACCCAAGAACCACAGTCCATAAGATAATAAATCCGGTCATTCTTGGGAAATCGAACCAATCTGGGCCTATGGGTATGTGCAATCACCGCTAAACCCAGGTCAACATTTTGCGGACTGAATTGATCGAGAGTCTGTGCACTGTTATATTTCTCCAGAAGGTTAATATAGAAGTTAAGATATTCATGCAGATTGAAGCTTTGGGGATCCCGTACTGGGGTAAAAACATTGTATTTACTGAATGCTCTAACGATAGATTGCCAAGTAAAGTCCAACAGATTATCAATATCCGGGTAGATGTATTCCATCAGCCCAACAATCTTTGTCACTTCCCTCCCGATTGCTCCCTTCCATGTTTCCTGATTGTTGCAAAAGTCTGCCTGGAATCCGTGCTCGAAAATTGTCTTCAGTCTACCGCCAGCGCTTGAAAAGTGTCTCCATTTTCGCTTAAAGGTTTCCCCTTTGTCCTTATACCACCGGCACAAATCTATGTCGTGGTTTCCAACTATGTAGATCGGTTTTAATTTTTCCATCAAACCGACAATGCTTGGGTAAGCCGAAACTATCATGTTCGCATTCCATTTTGCCTGCCATAAATCGAACATGTCCCCGAGTTGAACAATTTCCAGATTTTCCCCTTCTTCTTTCTGCAAATCCAAGAGGAAATCGAGAAGGTCCAGAAATCTGCTTTCGTGTTCGGGATTATTCTCCCAAAAATCGTCGTTAGCCCCTTTTTCAAGCAGATGCATATCAGGAAGGCAGATGGTAAGCTTCTCGGTTAAGGCTTTCTCGCCTTGAATAATGAAATCCTTATAAATTCCTACTTTGTCCCCACATTTCTTTAGGAAGCGGTCAAGGGTTAGCATTTGGTGTTCCCCTCGATCATTTCTTATTGCATATCTCAATGTTGATTACGGCTTCGCGGAAGCGGATTTTTTCGTTTTCCTTAATTTCCTGCAGGTCCGTGTAGAAAATTATTATCTTGCTTTTGTATATTCTGGTATTTCTGCCAAGGTCGGAGCCTGATTGGGGTAATGGAACAGAGTCAGGCTCGCCGAATTTATCGGATATTTGGGCCCAAGGAATTCCTTTTTTAAACTGGACGCAGACTAATTGTGCTTTTTCCTGATCCAATGTCTTCGGACCTTTCAAATAGGCGCATGATGCAGTGAGTATTACTAACAGAACAAGAATTCCTAAGCGTTTCATCCCTTCATCCTTTCTTTTCGAAAGAAGGTAGAGCTTTGGGTTATGCAATGCCCAAAGGATGACCTTTGCTGCTCAATGCTTTGGCTGCAAAATAGCTCTGCTTCCTTTCCTCCTGGCAGGGTAATAATATTTCAATTGGTGCCAAAGTTGGTACGGACACAAAAAACTTTTTTCCAAAAGGACCGTTAATCCCTTTGAGGGCTCGGGATGGGTACCTTCCTCAAACGAGGAATGTTGGCTCAAAGGCAACTTATATTTATCGATCCAAATTACCCGCTTCATCAAAACCGGCATGACGATTGCTACAGAAGTACTCAACCCTAAATTCCTCGGAATATCAGCCATCCTTACTCCCATTCCCTGCTCAGAAAATACGACGTCTTAAAGCCGACCTACGAACTGTTCTCCTTTTCGTTGCAGACTCCAAAAGGTTTAACCTTAGGTATTTGGGTTAAATGTGATCAGGCGAGAAGGAACTTGAGCATCCGTCGTCTCCGCTTCACCGAAGCCGGTCTTCAGGAGAGATCAAAATCAGATATAACCAGAACGCAGGTTTACTGGAGAAATAAAAAAACCTCCAAGAGAGGTTTAGGCTCTCCTGGAGGTTTCATAGGATCATCTTTTGATAGCCCCACCTTGGAAAAACCCAGCTTTTCATGGTCTTCTCCAAGCGGTTGAAGGTTATCCTGCGGAAATTATTGGGCTAAACGGGGAGGAAAGTCTAAATGAGAATATTGCTATAAATTGGCTTATTGTCAAGTAAAAAAAGATCGGTAAAAAATAAACTAATGGAAACAATTAGTTAAAAATGGGGAGAGGTTTCTATTCATATACAATAGTTAAAGATAACTTATGCAACTTCCAGTATCTTTTTAAGTCCTTATGTTGAATTCCTGTGAAAAAATACTGCCCAGCGATGGGGAGTATCCTTAAATGCCTTCATTGAGACCGGGTTTCTGGGGTTAGCAGGTTGCTGAAAAACTCTTTTGACCTTCTGGGTCGTCATTCCTGCGGAAGCAGGAATCCAGGGTTTCCCGTGAAAACGGGAACCCAGATTTTCTTTACTGGTTCCCCGCTTCCGCGGGGACAACGTCTGGACTCCCGCTTTCGCGGGAGTGACGGGAAAACGGAGTTTTTCCGCATCCTGTTATAGAAATCCTTTCCCGCCCTTTCAGCGATTTCGTCCTCGGCTTCTTTCTTGACCTGTAGGGCAGGGCTATTTAAAATACCCTAAACCCCCGATAAATATTGGAAGTCATGGCTAAAAAGCCGGAAAGCTTAGCATATTTTCACCCTCTCATCGCCCGGTGGTTTGAAGAAACATTCGGGCCTCCCACCGATGTGCAGCAGGAGGCCTGGCCGAAAATCGCCGCGGGGGAGCACGTCCTCATCTCGGCCCCGACGGGAACCGGGAAGACCCTGGCGGCCTTCTTTTATGCGCTCAATCAGCTCATTACCGGAGCGTGGGCGACCGGCCACACCAGCGTGCTTTATGTATCTCCCCTGAAAGCTCTCAACTATGATATTCAGCGAAACCTTCTTGGCCCTTTGGACCAACTCGAAAAGATCTACGAGGAAGCCGGAGAGGCTTTCCCGGAGATCCGGGTGCTCACCCGGACCGGGGACACACCCCAGCAAGAAAGGCGCCGGATGCTCCGCCATCCGCCGGAAATTCTGATCACTACCCCCGAGAGCCTGCACCTCATCCTGAGTTCCCCTGCGGCAAGGGCCATCCTCACCCGTCTCTCCACTGTGATTCTCGACGAGATCCATTCCGTCGTGGGGAACAAACGAGGGGTTCTTCTGATCACGGCGGTAGAGCGGCTGGTCCGGCTGTCCGGAGAATTCCAGCGGATCGCCCTCTCGGCCACGCTCCGGCCCCTGGAGATGGTGGCGGAATTCGTGGGCGGCTTCCGCCTTCAAGGATCTCCTGAAAACCCCTGCTATGAGCCACGGCGGGTCACCACGGTGCGCTCCGCCCTCCTTAAACGGTATGATCTTCACCTTCGGTATATCCCGGTGGTGTCGGATGAGGATCCGGGAGACGTATGGGGGCCCATGGTCGCCGGGGTGAAAAACATCATCCTTCAGAACCGGTCCGCTCTAATCTTCGTCAACAGCCGGCGTCTCTGCGAGACGCTGACCCTGAAGATCAACGAAGGGGAAAGAGAGCCCCTGGCCTATTCGCACCACGGCTCTCTCTCCCTGGAGATCCGCAGCGAAGTGGAGCGCAGGCTCAAGGCCGGGGAGTTGAGGGCCATCGTGGCGACGCATTCCCTGGAACTGGGAATCGACATCGGGAGCATCGACGAAGTGGTTTTGATTCAATCCCCTTTTTCCGTCTCATCAGCGATCCAGCGGGTGGGGCGGGCCGGCCACCGGGTGGGGGAAGTGAGCCGGGGAACCTTTTTCCCCACTCACCCCCGGGATTTTTTGGAGGCCGCGGTCCTGGTTCCGGCGATCCTCCATCACGAGATCGAAGAGGTGAAACCCATCCTCTGTCCCCTCGACGTCCTGTCCCAGGTGATCGTCTCCATGGCGGGCGTCGAGGCCTGGAAGACGGATGCTCTCTTTGCCGCCCTGAAGACCAGTTATCCATACCACCATTTAAGCCGCGGACAATTCGACCTCGTGCTGAACATGCTGTCCGGCCGTTACGCCCGCACCCTGATCCGGGAGATGAAACCGAGAGTTTCCGTCGACCGCATCGAGGGCACCGTGACCTCTCGCAAAGGAGCGCTCCAGGCCCTCTATTCCTCCGGCGGTGTGATTCCCGACCGCGGGTACTTCCAGCTTCGCCACCAGGAAACCAGGGCCAGGATCGGGGACCTGGACGAGGAATTTGTCTGGGAAGCCTCGGTGGGGGATCGCTTTTCCCTGGGGGCCCAGAACTGGCAGATCCGGGAGATCACCCACAATGATGTTCTCGTCCTGCCGGCCAAGTCCGGGGGGGTGTCAGCTCCTTTCTGGAAGGGGGAGGAAAGCGGCCGGGACTTCCATTTTTCGGAGCGGATCGGGAGGTTCCTGGAGGAAGCCGACGGACGGCTGGAGGATCCCGATTTCCCTCCTTCTTTGCAGCGAGAGCGCCGCATGGATGAAGCCGCAGCCGGCCGCCTGGTCGATTTCCTGAAGAGGCAGAGGGAGGAGACCGGCTGCAGCCTGCCTCACCGGCATCATCTGGTGGTGGAGTCGGTCAGCAGCGGGCCGGGGGCTACCCCGGGAAACATGGTGGTGATCCATACCCTCTGGGGAGGGCGGGTGAACCGGCCCCTGGCCATGGCCCTGGATTCGGCCTGGGAAGAGCGGTTCGGCCACCGGCTGGAGTTCTTCGTGGGGAACGACACCGTGGCTATTCTTCTTCCGCAGGAGATCGACGGGGAGGAATTGCTTTCCCTCCTGGATGCGAATCGGATAAATGATCTTCTGAGGAAACGGCTGGAGGGCTCGGGTTTTTTTGGTGCCCGGTTCCGGGAGTGTGCTGGGCGGGCCTTGCTCATCGAGCGCAGCCGGTGGGGGGAGCGAATGCCCCTCTGGATGAGCCGCCTCCAATCCCAGAAGCTTCTGAACGCGGTCCTCCGGTACGAGGATTTCCCGATCCTCTTGGAAACCTGGCGCACCTGCCTGCAGGATGAATTTGACCTGGAAAACCTGAAGAAGCTGCTGAACGAACTGGCGTCAGGGATCATCGCCTGGAGCGGGGTGAAGACGGCCCATCCCAGCCCTTTCGCCGGGAGCGACTGGTGGCGGCAAGTGGCCAAGTACATGTACATGGACGACCGGCCGTTTTCGGACCGGGTTTCGCGCCTGCAGGAAGGCCTTATCCGCGAGGTCATACTTCAGCCGGGTTTGCGGCCCACGGTCTCCCCTGACCTGGTGAGAAGATTCGAGGCCAAGCGGCAGAGGCTGAGCCCCGGTTATTCTCCGGCCACGGGCCGCGAACTCCTCGACTGGGTCAAGGAACGGCTGCTCATCCCCCGGGGAGAATGGGAACAACTCCTAGCAGGGATGCAGCGGGACCATGGCCTGGACTTGAACTCTGTAATGGAGGAACTGAGAGGTAAGCTTATTCGAATACACCATCCGGGAGCCGATGATACGCTCGTTGGCGCAAGGGAAATTCTCCCCCTCATTCTGGCGCACGGCTACGGCCGGGAAAAAGAGGTGGGGGCCGAATCCTGGGAAGGGCTTCCCCTTTCCGGGGAGGGATCCACAAAGGAGAACGAGGAGGGAGAGGACCTCTCCTGGTTTCTCGGCCAATGGCTTCAATATTACGGGCCGAAGAATGCGGATTTCACCGAAAGAACCCTGGGCCTTAACCGGGATCGGCTGTGGATGGCGCTGGAAGACCTGCTGGATGCTCGGAAGCTGGTCAAAGGAGAGCTAGTCAGCGGGAGCGGGGCTGAGGATATCTGCGACAGCGAAAATTTCGAGATCCTGGTCCGTCTGGCCCGGGCCGAAGCCCAGCCGGTTTTCGAACCCCTGGAAATCGAGCGGCTCCCTTTGTTCCTGGCCGATTTTCAGGGGATCACCAGCCCGAAGGGTGACCTCGAAGGACTTCGCGGGCGGATCGAGCAGCTTCTCTGCTATCCGGCCGAGGCCGGATTGTGGGAGTCAGAGATCTTTCCTGCCAGGCTTCAGCCTTACGATCCTTCCTGGATGGACACCCTGATGCAGGAGGGGGACCTGAAGTGGGTGGGGAGCGAAGGCCATCGGGTTGCCTTCTGCTTTGAATCGGACCTGGACCTGATGAGGGAGGATCCACCGGAATCGGTCGGCACAAATGAGAGGCCGTCTCCCGCAGGTGCCGCGGAGGAGAATTTCCTGGCAGGACTGTTTCCCGACCCGCGAGGGCGCTATCACTTCAGCGCTTTGTTGACCCGGTCTCCCCGTTCCCCCGCGGCCCTGGCGGAAGAATTATGGAAAGGAGTTTGGCAGGGGCAGTTGACGAATGATACCTTCATTGTGCTTCGCCGGGCGCTGGTGAATAAATTTAAACTTCCCGAGCGAGCTCCCAGGGAAAGAAGGACTCCCGCGCGGTGGAGCCGCCTTCGCGCCGGCCTTCGAGAGGAGAAAGAAAGAAGACCATTCCCCGGAAACTGGCACCTGCTGCCCCATCCAGAGCTTTCCGATGACCTGCTGGAAACCGAGGAGCGCAGGAAGGACCGGGTCAGGCTTCTCCTGGATCGGTACGGAATTCTTTTCCGGGAACTTCTCCAGAGAGAACTCCCCGCCCTGAACTGGGCGGGTGTCTTTCGATCCTTGCGGATCATGGAGTTATCCGGAGAGGTTCTGGCAGGATACTTCTTCGTGGGCATTCCCGGCCCCCAGTTCATTTCCCCCCAGGCCTTCCGCCGCCTGCAGCGAACCCCGCCGGAGGAATCGATCTTTTGGATCAACGCCGCTGACCCGGCTTCTCTCTGCGGGACTCCATTGGAGGTTCTCAAAGGAAAACTGCCGCCCCGTGTGGCCGGTACGCATCTGGTTTACCATGGGACCCGGCTGGTGATGGTCTCGAAACGCTTGGGGAAGGAGCTGGTTTTCCATGCCTCGCCCGAAGACCCCAACCTTTCCCGGTACCTGGGCGCTTTGCGACATCTTCTCAACCGAAAGTTTCAACCGGTGAGACGCATCGCCGTCGAAACCATCAACGGAGAACCCGCTCCCCAGAGCCCCTACGTTCCCGCGCTGCGCGCGGTATTTGAAGTCCTCATGGATTATAAACATGTCAATCTTTCCCGGAAAAGGAGCTAGTGTCCTGTCCCGGGAATAAGCTACTAAATTCGATCCCCAGTGCCAGGAGCCGAGGGTCGGACCGCTGCGCTTGCCAAAATAGGCGCTGATTCCTCCGGAGCTCACGGGGATTTTACGGTGGATGCTGCCAAACGGGTTGTTTCCCGAGCCCTTACGAAGGCATAGCCTCTATGCCCGCGTTCCTTTGCGGAATTTCGGGGATGCGGTGGAAGCGCGGTTTTTCCCGCCGGATTTTGGCCGCGCGCATCCGTCCGACCCTCGACTCCACTTAAGAATTTGTGCCTATTATTTAAGGGAAACGACACTAGTGTCTTGAGTCACAAATTCGGTTCATAATTTTCTCATGGCCCGGGCGGAGGATCGATGGGTGCCGCCAAAATCGGCGGGAGCAAACCCGAATCAATCGGGTTTCCCTGTATTCCTCAAGGAGACGCTAGCCCTTAGGGATAGGCCCAGTAAGAACAAAATAATATTCCATTCAGGAAGAGTCGAAATAAGTTCGCCGTTATCCTAAGAGAGACCACCGCCTCATTTTGGCAAGCCCAGCGAGCCTTCGCCCGGGCCATCGCTCCCCCCTTGAATTCGGTAGCGAACTTTTGACTCAGGAAACTAGCTGAACTTTTGCCTGGACAGGGCTGGCAGATTCGTATTATCCTGATTGGGCACTAAATTGATGACTTCGAAAGAAATCGGAAAAGCTGTCACTCCTGCGAAAGCAGGAGTCCAGAATCATTGAAAATATCTGGATTCCCGCTTGCGCGGGAATGACCCAAAAGGGCGAACAAGGACTTTTGACGAGACCATCTAAATTGGCTTTCCTTTTCCCCGGAGGCGAATTACCCATAAACAAAATCGACCTGGAGACCCCATGTTCGCCGTTGCCAATTTGTTGATGGCTCTCGCCGTCATTCTCAATCTGGCCCTGAGTTTTTACATGTGGATCATCATTGCCAGGGTCATTGTTTCCTGGGTGATGCCATTCCGGCCAGGCCCTTTCCTTCATTCCCTGGCCTATGGTCTTTCCCGGATCACCGATCCGGTGCTCTCGCGGATTCGAAGGTACATCCCCCTCCGGGGAGTCGGCCTTGACTTTTCTCCCTTTATCGCCATTCTGATCATCATTTTCCTGCAGCAATTCCTCGTGGCCACGCTCCTCGACCTGGCCCGCCGGTTATAACCGAATAGGCCGGGTTTTCTACCTCAAATAAAACATCCTTTGATCATCGCACCCTCAATTTATTCTTGATTCCGACGGCTTATCTGCTATACTGTATATACATTATAGCAACAGGGGGGAGGCCCGAAAATGACAACCCAAATGATCTTGAGGATCGACCCTGAGCTGAAAAGCAAAGTAAGCAATCTGGCCAAAGCAGAGGGGAAAAGGGTTAGCGAAGTGGTAAGGGAATTGTTGGAGGGTTACGTCCGGGATCGAGATGTTGGGTCGTATGTCGATGATCTATGGGCCCGAATTGGCGGCAAATTAAGTTCACGAGGGGTAACCCTAAAAGACCTTCGCAGGACCATTAAGGAAGTAAGAGCAAAAAAATGACCCGGGTGGTACTTGACACCAACGTTTTTGCATCCTCCTTCTTTGGTGGGAATCCCAGGACGATCGTGGACCTCTGGAAAACCGGAGAAATTACCCTTTGCCTGTCCAGGGCGATCGTAGAGGAATACATAGAGGTTCTGAGACGTCTTGGCCTGCAGAACGAACGGGAGTTGGGTGAATTGTTGGCCCTTTTCGCGCGGGGCGTTAACATCCAATTTACGGCCAAGACGCCCGAATTGCACGTGGTTAAAGAAGATCCGGATGACGACAAATTTATCGAGTGCGCCGTTGCTTTGAACGCTGAAATCATCATTTCCGGCGACAGGGCGCTTACCGGAATACAAAATTATATGGGCATCCGCATTGTGACTCCAAAAGAATTTCTTGACACCTTCCCGCAGCTCCGCCGCTAACCCTTGTCAGCAATCGGCACAGCCACGGAATAGCCGGCATTCACCATAAACAGTAGGCTTGCTTATTTTTCCTTACTTGTCCGGGTCGTGGCCGTGGAACCGATAGGTTGTCTCATTTCGCCTTCTACCGTTCATCATCCACTTCCAAGGAATAGGGCCGGGCTTCCGGCGGAATGCCGCAGTACTGCTCCTTGTCGTAATACTGATAATCCTGCCGGCAGGGGTCATAGGTATTCCTGGCCCAATCTTCTCCCTGGTAAACTTCACGAATGAAATAGGTTTTTGCCGGGGTGAAATCCGGAAAATGCCCGTAAAACGGGTGAAGTTGCGCTGCCGCCTCACGCCTGGACCATTTGAGGTGATCCATGGCGAAAATAGCGGCAGCTTCGCCGGTTCGGTCCGCGCCGGCCTTGCAATGAACAAGTATGGGACGGGGAAGTTCCTTGAAAGCGTCGAGAAGCCGGATCAGATCATCACGGTGAGGGAGACGGGCCGCAGACATGCCAATATCCACCCGCTTCAGCCCGAGTTCATCGGATACGGCTTTCTCGATATCGTACCAGGATTCTCCAGGGTTGGAGCCGCGAAGGTTAATAACGCTTTTCAGTTGGTATTCTTGCACCACCCGGCGGAGATCCCTGCCCGATGGCTGCGCGGAACGGTATAGCATCCCCTCCTTGAGCGTGTGGAAGTTGAGGGGATCATAGGTGTAGAGGAGATGTTCCAAAGTGGCGCAGGAAGGTAAGAGGACAATGAGAAGTATGGAGAACCAGGACACGGGTTTCACTCGTCCAAGTCCCATAACCTTGTTCCCGCCTTCGTTTCTTAACCGTGGTTCCTTTTGGTTCTTTTTGTCCATCGTCGCCTCCTGAGCTTCGCCTGGGTCAGAGCAGGCCTGCGCTCGAGGCCTTGGCCAGTATGTCGGCAAGCGTCCCTACCCCTTTGGCCGCTTTATAAACGGCCTGGGAGACTTTCTTCCAACGTTCGACCTCCTGCGGGATTTTGTTGGCCAAGGTCTCCAGCTTTTTCGAGTCCTTTTTCAACTTATCTATGCCCTGCTGAAGATCCTCCAAAACAAGCTGGTCATCGATGTCCAGCAATAAGGCGTAAATGGATTGCAGGTTATTGCGTTGTTTTACGGTCAAATCCGGGTCCTGCCGGGCTTCGTCGACCCGCTTCTCCGCCTCCCGTACCATGATCAATGCATTCTTGATCTCGGTATTCATAACCGGGCCCCCATCCTGGTGATTTCCCCTCTGGCCCCCCCAACCCTAACCCTCCCCCTCTCGTTCGACCCGGAGGCTCTCGACGGGGAGGGGGGAGGGAAGGGTGGGGGTGATCTCCAGCAAGTATTTTTTTGGAACGTTTAGGTTTACTCAAAATTTTTCTTGAGTTTCCGGGCCGCCTTCACTTCATCGGCGAGTACGGTTATTTGTTCAATCACCCCTTTTAAATCCTGCTTCTTGCTTAAGGCCTCTTTCAGAGCCCGGTGGGCTTCCCGGTACCTTTTGGCCGAGGAAACCGCCGCCTCGGCAAGACTTTCCGCACCTTCCAGCCGGTAAAAAATCTGGTTGATTCTCACCACGGTACCCAGGTCCAGCCTTCCATGGTGGTTGGCTGAGTTTATGAACTCCCGCTCCACCCTGGTCATGAGGTTTTTAAGATTGGGAGAAATTTTGTCTTGGATCATGTCCTCCACATCCTTGGTTAGAGCCCCAATGAGGGGATCCGCAAGCCCGACATACTCCTTCAAGAGCACCGTTTGCTTGTAACGGAGGTAAACGCCGCCGGCGCCGCGAACGATTTGGGCCGCAGCAGAGCCAATCAGGGAAAAGTCCTTTTGGTAGGAATCGTTATACGCCGCGATCGCCTTGTCGAGAGACTTCCCTACCGCCGTGGCGCTCTCGTCCAAGGAGGTATTAAAGTCATCGGAGGTGAGTATGGTTAAGGCGGAGGCGTAGAGATTGAGGATTTCCAGAGCCTCATCTGCCTGATTGGCCGCCTCGTTAAACTCCCGGTGCCTCTGGCGGGCAGATTTCATGTCTTTTAAAGCCCAGGCGGCAGTTTCATCGCCGGGCCGGAAAGTGTACCCGGTCACCGCCAGGAGC
>LJUR01000046.1 GCA_001304105.1 Deltaproteobacteria bacterium SM23_61 | reverse complement strand
ATTCAGCGGGACATCCGGGAACTGAAGGGAGATTCCATCCTGGTGAATGTCCACCCCAATGTGGCCAACTACCTTTACGACGAGGTGCGGTTGGAGCTGGAGAAACTGGAAAAACGGTACACCAAGCGCATCACCATCACGGGGAAAAATGACTTCCATCTGGAGCAGTACGAAATCCAAAGCCAGAATGGCCATTTTCCCGTTGACAAATCAAAGCCGGAAATCATAGCATCAGAGATTGATTTATGAATTCCCCCCCGACATTTTTCTCCTCTCATTGGAGGATAAGGGTCGGGCAAGGGGAATATTTTTAAGGGAATATCGGGGGGTCCTGTGTACGCGATCATTCGCACCGGCGGAAAGCAATTCAAGATCTCTCCCGGAGATACCATCAAGGTGGAAAAGATCTCCGGGGAGAAAGGCGATACGGTGGAGATGAAGGAGGTCCTTTTCTACGCCGAGGGAGAAAACGTTCTAACCGGTCAGCCTGTCCTTTCCAATGTGAAAGTGGTGGGAGAGATTCTGGGCCAGCACCGGGCCAAAAAAGTCATCGTTTTCAAGAAGAAGCGGCGGAAGGGGTACAGCAAAAAAACGGGCCACCGCCAGTCCTTCACCAGCTTGAAGATCAAGGAGATCAACGTACAGTAATGCCACGCCTAAGATGCCCTAAAATAATATAATCCAATTTTGGGCCTTTCAGCGCATTTTAGGCGTCGCTTTTGAGGAGGTTCATATGGCACACAAGAAAGGACAGGGAAGCTCCCGCAACGGCCGGGACAGCGCCGGCCAGAGACTGGGAGTCAAGCGATTTGGAGGGCAATGGGTCCATGCCGGGTCCATTCTGGTCCGGCAGCGGGGAACCCAGATTCACCCCGGCAAAAACGTGGGCGTGGGAAAAGACTTCACCCTCTTTGCCAAGATCGACGGGATCGTTACCTTCGAACGTCTGGACCGGGAGCGCAAAAAGATCAGCGTGTACCCCGGCCGGGCGGAAGCGATTCAGGCATAGTACCGCAGTTCAACCGGTCTCCCAGGGGGCCGCTAGAAGACGGGGAGTCTGATCGATCAAGTTCGTCGATGAAGTGAAAATCTTCGTCCAGGCCGGCGATGGAGGAAAAGGTTGCATCAGCTTTCGCCGTGAAAAGTACGTTCCCCGCGGGGGTCCCGACGGCGGCGACGGGGGCAAGGGCGGGGACGTGATCCTGAAAGCCGACGGCCAGCTCTCCACCCTTCTCGATTTTCGTTACCGCCAGCATTATCACGCCAAAAGGGGCCAGCACGGAAAAGGAAAAAATCAGGAAGGGCGGAGCGCTCCGGACCTCGTTCTTCCTGTGCCCCGGGGGACCGTCGTGCGCGACGCGGAAACGGGAGAAATACTCAAAGACCTGACCCGGGAAGGCGAGACTTTCGTCGTTGCCCGGGGCGGGATGGGAGGCCGGGGAAATGCCCGGTTCGCCACTTCCATCCACCAGGCTCCCCGCCATGCCGAACCCGGTCAGGCCGGAGAATCCTGCCAGGTCCGCCTGGAGTTGAAACTCATGGCCGATGTGGGCATCATCGGGTACCCCAATGCCGGCAAATCCACCCTGATTTCCAGGATCTCCGCGGTCCGGCCCAAAATAGCGGATTACCCCTTCACCACTCTCGTCCCCAACCTGGGCGTCGTCTCTTTCCGCGACCAGCGGCCCTTCGTGGTGGCGGACATTCCTGGAATCATCCAAGGGGCCCATCAGGGAGCCGGCCTGGGTTTACGTTTTCTGCGCCACGTTCAGCGCACTTCCCTCCTCCTCCACGTTCTGGACCTCTCCGTCCTCCGTCCGCGCGACCCCCTGGAGGATTACCGGATCCTGAACCGGGAGCTGGCCCTCTTCGACGCGGAACTGGCGAGGAAACCCCAGATTCTGGCCCTCAACAAGATCGATGCCCCCGAAAGCCGGGAGAGGCTCCCCCGGATCGCGGCTCATTTCAAACGAATCAAGAAACCGGCTTACCCCATTTCCGGCTTGACCGGGGAGGGACTGCCGGAACTCCTCGGTGCTTTGGCCAGGCGCCTGGCCAAAGAATCCGTTAAGGAGGCCTGACCTGAACCGGAAAGAAATTCTGAAAAAAGTCCGACGGGTTGTCCTCAAGGTGGGAAGCCGGGTGTTGACCGCAAAAGGAAGAACCCTGAGCCAGCCGGTCTTCGACCGACTGGCCCGCGAGATCGCCGCGGCCAAAAAGAAAGGCTACGAAGTGGTCCTGGTCTCTTCCGGAGCCATTGCCGCCGGAATGGGCCGCCTCGGCCTTGGGGAAAAGCCCAAGACCATGCCCCAGAAACAGGCCTCTGCCGCCATCGGCCAGAGCGCGCTCATGTGGAGCTATGAACGGGCCTTCTCTTTCTACGGTGAGAAGGTCGCCCAGATTCTCCTGACCCGGGACGATCTCTCCAACCGCAACCGGTACCTTAATGCCCGCAACACCCTTTTCAGCCTCCTGGAGTTCGGGGTCATCCCGGTCATCAATGAAAATGACACCGTGGTGGTGGAGGAGATCAAGTTCGGGGACAACGACAACCTTTCGGCCCTGGTCACCAACCTGGTCAACGCCGACCTTTTGGTGATCCTGAGCGACATCGACGGCCTCTATGACCGCGACCCGAGGGTCTATAAAAACGCCCGGCTCATTCCCTTCGTCGATCGGATCACCGAGGAGATGGAGCGGAAAGCCACGGGAACGATCACTCCTTTCAGCATCGGCGGGATGGTCACCAAGCTGCAGGCCGCCCGCAAGGCGGCGCTTTTCGGGGTCCCCACCATCCTGGCCAATGGCATGGCCGAAGGCCTCCTGGAAAAAATTCTTTCCGGGGAAGAGGTGGGAACGCTATTCACCTGCCAGGGGAACAAACTCACCAGCCGCAAGCACTGGATCGCCTTCACCCTGGAGCCCCAGGGCAGGATCCGGGTGGATGAGGGGGCCAGGAAAGCCATCCTGCAAAAGGGCAAAAGTCTCCTTCCCTCGGGGGTCTTGTCCGCAGAGGGCAAATTCAGCCTGGGAGATCCGGTAGTTCTCTCCGATGCCAGCGGCCGGGATTTCGCCAAGGGACTGAGCAACTACGATTCCTCGGAGATCAACAAGATCAAAGGGCTGAAAACATCTGAAGTCGAAGGCCGGCTGGGCTATAAATACAGCGATGAAATCGTGCACCGGGATGATTTGGTCTGTTTTACGACCGGCGGTTGAGATTGCAACGACGAAGAAGGGTCATAGGCAGTGCTTTCATGGAGGAACGGTATGGCCTTGAAGGATGAGGTTTTGGACATCGCCCGGAAGGCCCGGGAAACGAGCCATTTCCTGGCTAATCTTTCTGCCTCGGCCAAAAATTCAGCTTTGGAGGGGATGGCCGAGGCGCTGCTTACGTCCGCGGCTAGGCTGAAGGAGGCCAATGCGCTGGACCTGAAAGGGGCGGAAGAAACCGGTCTCCCTTCCGCCATGATCGACCGCTTGACTCTCTCGGATTCGGTCATCCGGAGAATGGCTGCCAGCCTGAAAGAAATCGCCCTCCTTCCTGACCCCGTGGGGGAAGTGAGCCGGATGTGGAAACGGCCCAACGGCCTTTCCGTGGGAAAGATGCGCATCCCCCTGGGAGTGATCGGAATCATCTACGAATCCCGTCCCGATGTGACTTCGGATGCCGCCGGGCTCTGCCTGAAGGCGGGTAACGCCGTGATCCTGCGGGGTGGGTCGGAAGCCATCCGTTCCAACCTGGCCATCGTCGAAGTTCTGCAGAGGGTCTGCCGGGAGCGGGGAATTCCCGCCGAAGCCATCCAGGCCATTCCCACCACCTCCCGCGAGGCGGTGGAGGAAATGGTTCAACTCGAGGAATTCATCGATGTCATCATCCCCCGGGGCGGAGAGGAGTTGATCCGTTTCGTGGTCTCCAAATCCAAAGTCCCGGTGATCAAACATTACCGGGGAGTCTGCCATGTCTTTGTGGATGCCTCCGCGGACCCGGACATGGCGCTGGAGATCGCTTACAACGCCAAGGTTCAACGGCCGGGAGTGTGTAACGCCATGGAGACCCTCTTGGTCCACCGACGGCTCGCTCCCGCCTTTCTGCCCCCCCTAGCAGAAAAGTTCAGGAGTGCCGGCGTGGAATTGCGGGGATGCCCGGAAACTCGCCGGATCCTGAGCGGCGTCAAAGAAGCCTCGGAAGAAGACTGGGCGGCGGAGTACCTGGACCTGATCCTGGCGGTGCGGGTCGTGGACGGCCTGGACCAGGCCGTCCAGCACATCATCCGTTACGGGTCCTCCCATACGGAGGCCATCGTCACCCAGGATTACACCAATGCCCAGAGGTTCCTCCGGGAGGTTCCCTCCTCCACCGTCCTGGTCAATGCCTCCACCCGCTTCAGCGACGGGTTTCAGCTGGGCCTGGGGGCCGAGATCGGGATCAGCACCTCCAAGCTTCATTCCTTCGGACCCATGGGGGTGGAGGATCTGACAACTTCCAAGTTCATCGTTTACGGTTCGGGGCAGATCCGGACATGAAGAAAATCGGCCTCTTCGGGGGCACCTTCAACCCCATCCACCTGGGCCATCTGCGAGCCGCAGAGGAGATCTGCGATTTTTTTGCCCTGGACCGGATGATTTTCATCCCCTCTTCCGACCCGCCCCATAAAGAGAAAGAAGAAATCCTGCCTGCTCCTCTCCGTGCCGAAATGGTCCGTTTGGCGGTTTCCGACAACCCCCGTTTCGCCCTTTCCGGGGTGGAACTGGACCGGCCGGGAAAGTCCTATTCCATCGAAACGATCGAGGATTTCCGCCGGGAGTTGGGGGCCGGGACCCACCTCTATTTTATCGTCGGCCTGGATGCCTTCCTGGAAATCAGCGGCTGGAAGGATTATGCCTCTCTCTTCGGACTCTGCCATTTCGTGGTCATGACCCGCCCGGGATTCGAAAAAAAATTCTCCCGGGAACATCTTCCCGTTGAACTGGCCGATGAATTTTGCTATGATACGCGAGAAGGCGGATATGTCCATAGGTCTGGGTTTCTGGTTTACCCTGCGGAGATCATCGGGCTGGACATTTCTTCCACCCGGATCCGGGAATTCCTCCGGAAGGGAAATTCCATCCGCTACCTGGTTCCGCCGGCGGTAGAGGCTTTCATTCAAACGAACCATCTTTACCGAAATAAGGACAGCGAAGCGACCGGTTGATCCCCACCAGTTCCAGAGAGAAAGCTTTCCTCTGTGCCCGGGCTTTAATGGACCGCAAGGCCATTGACTTGGTCATCTTAGAGGTAAAAGACCTTTCTTCTTTTACGGACTATTTCTTGATCTGCAGCGGCAACTCGGACCGCCAAGTGCAGGCCATCGCCGCCCATGCGGAAGAAAAACTGGGGAAAGAGGGACTTCATCCGCTCGGCATTGAAGGAAAACGGGATGGGCGTTGGGTACTTCTGGACTATGGAGACGTGGTGATGCATATCTTCTACCATCCGGTCCGGGAGTTTTATGACCTGGAAAGGCTCTGGTCGGAAGCCCCCCAGCTCGAGCTGCCGCCGGCTCGAAAGGTCCGCCGCAGGCGGCAGGAATAAAAAAACTTAACCGCAGAGATCGCTGAGCACGCAGAGGGAAAAATGGCCAAAAGTTCAGGGCCAGGATGCAGGGGGAGGAGCGGCCCTCTTTCTCACCCTTCGCGGAAGGTCAAAATGGCCAGTGTTTTTGAGGGAACGATCTCTGCACTCTCTGCTTCCTCTCCGTTCATCCTCTTGTCTCAATCCCCGGAGGATCGAAAGGCAAAGAGGAGGCCATATTCGCAAAATGATTTCTATTTTTTGTCTTTACCGAGAAAAAGCTCTGCGGTCTCAGCGTGCTCTGCGGTTGATTTTACCTTCATCCTTGGAGGACGCAGAGACTCTTGTCATTTCTTAGGCAATGAAAAAGATCCGCCTGACCCTCATCTTCGTGGGCCGTTCTGCCGATCGGTATGTGCGCGAGGGATGCCGGGTCTACGAGGAGAGGATCCGTCGTTACGCGGACTTCATGCCGGTCCCGGTGCCGGAAGAAAGACTCCCCTCCAGGGGAAAAATAAGTTATATTCTCCAGCAGGAGGGCCGAAGAATCCGGGAGAGGCTCCCGGCCGGGGCCTTCACTGTGGCGCTGGATGAAAGGGGAAAACAGGTCTCATCCGAGGCTTTCGCCCGCTCCCTGGAGAAGTGGAGCCTCTCGGGCTCCGGGGAAGTCGCTTTCATTGTGGGCGGGCCCTACGGACTGGAAGAGTCGATCAAAAAGGGGGCTGATGACAGCCTGTCCTTGTCTCCGATGACTTTGGCCCACGGAATGGCCCGATTGCTTCTCTGCGAACAGATCTACAGGGCTTTCACCCTCCTGCGGGGGGAGCCGTACCATAAATAGAAGGAGCCGATCATGTTTTCCCGGATCCACTTTGTCCTCTTTACCCTCATCTTTATCGGGTTTGGCTTCCTTTTCTACCTGAACCCCGAGCAAGTGGAGTTTTCCCTCTGGGAAGGAACGAGCCTGCTCATCTCTCCGGCCTTGATCGCCTTCGGGGCTTTTATCATCGGCGCCCTCTTCGTCTTTTTGGTTACCCTGTTCGTAGATGCCCGGAGAGCCTTCCATCTCTGGCGCTCTTCCAAATCCGACCGCAGGGAGGGAAAGATCCGCGAACGGTACAGCGACGCCCTGGAAGAGATGCTCAAGGGAAACATTCAGCAGGCCAAAGAAATGCTGGACAAGATTCTGGAGAAGCGGCCGAACCACCTTCCCGCTCATATCTCCCTGGCCAACCTGTATTCTCTGGAGGGAAAATATGCCGAAGCCATCGAGGTTCTGGGCAAGGCCAAAGCCCTCCAGCCGGAAAACCTGGAGGTTCTCTTCGACCTGGTGAAGAACAACGTAGGGCTCAAGAGGTACCCGGCGGCATTGGAGGTTCTGGATACCATCCTGGAGCGCGACGCTTCCAATCGCGAAGCCCTCCGCAAGAAGAGGGATATCCATATCCTCATGGGTAGCTGGGACGAAGCCTACCAGACCCAGAAAGGCGTAGTGAAACACACCAAGGAAAAAAAATACGTCCAGGCCGAAAAAGAAGCCCTCTCGGGGATGGAATACAAGTTCGCCGAGGAGCTGGCCCAAAAAGGGGATTTCCGGGAGGCCGAAAAGGCTCTGCGGGGAATCCTCAAGGAAGACCCTTCCTTCTTCCCTGCTCATGTCTCCCTCGGGGACGTGCTCCAGCGGCAGGGATCTTTTGAAGAGGCCGGCCGGACCTGGAAGAAGGCCCTGGAAGCCTCCTGGAACCCGGTCTTCCTGGAACGCCTGGAGTCCCTCTATCTCTCCATGGCTCAACCGCAGAAGGCCTTGGATTTCTACCGGGATTATATGCGCGAGCGCCCGGAGGACAGCATTCTGCGTTTCTTTTTCAGCCGGCTGCTTATCCGCCTGGAGATGGTCGACGAAGCCATCGAGCAGCTTCGGGACCTGGAGACAGCGGGGGTCATCTTTCCCGAACTCCTGATCCTGATGGGACAGGCCTATCACCGGCGGGGCGATTTCGCCCACTCCATGGAGGCCTACGAGAAAGCCCTGGACACGAGGAAATTTCCCCTCCCTGCCTACCAGTGTTCCTCCTGCGGCCGCAGCCAGGCGGAGTGGTCGGGTTTCTGTGAAGCCTGCCATTCCTGGGGAACCTATTCCATCCACCTGCCCGATTTTTCCCAGAAGATGCCGGCGATCCCTTTTTATAATTTCCCCGCCCGAATATGAGCTCCGCCCCCTTCTGGCGAGCCTTCGTGGATTTCTTTCTGCCCCCCAAGTGTCCATTCTGCGAGGATCTGACCGATTCTTTTTTTTCCGGCCGTCCCTGCCCTTCGTGCCTCTCCCGGATCAAATTCTTTTCTCCCCCCCGGTGTCCGCGCTGCGGGATCGGCTTTCCCTCCCCCTCTGAACAGGACCATCTCTGCTCCGGTTGCCTGAGTGGAGAACCGCCTTTTGCCAAGGCCCGCTCCCTGTGTCCCTACGAGGGGTTGATCGCCGAGATCATCTCCAGGTTTAAATTCGGGGGGGTGGCCAGCCTGGCCAAACCGCTGGGGATTCTGCTGGCTGAATATCAGGACCCAGAGTTTCCCTTTTCCGGAATCGACCTCCTGATTCCCGTTCCCCTCCATACCCGGCGTCTTCGCGAGAGGGGGTTCAATCAATCTCTCCTCCTGGCCCGCGAGGTCAGCCGGAGACGATCGATCCCCCTGAACTTCACCGCCCTTCGGCGATCCCGCCAGACCCAGCCCCAGACCCATCTCTCCGGCCCCCAGCGGCAAAAGAACGTGCGGGGTGCTTTTGAGGTGCGAAGCGCCGCGGGTCTGGTCGAAAAACGGGTCCTCCTTATCGACGATGTTTTCACCACCGGGGCCACGGTTCAGGAGTGTGCGAAAGCCCTGCTCGATGCCGGGGCCAAAAGCGTGGACGTGCTGACTCTCGCCCGCGTGGCTTGATTTTTTTAAGGTTTCTTTTCCCTTCCTGATTGTGGTATAGATACTCTAAAATATCCTCGCGCAGAAAGGAACTATTTCCTATGGTTGACATACCGATCGTAAAAGCAAGCCCCAAAAAACTGAAGAAGAAGCCAGAGCCGGGCGCCCAGCTGGGGTTCGGGAAGATCTTCACCGATTATCTCTTCCTGATGGACTACAAGAAGGACGAGGGTTGGAAGAACCCCCGCATCGAGCCTTACAAGCCCTTTGCCCTGGACCCCGCCGCCCTGGTCCTCCACTACGGGCAGGAGGTATTTGAAGGTCTCAAGGCCTATCGCTGGGCCAACGGAGATATCTACCTCTTTCGCCCCCGCATGAACTACGAGCGGATGAACCGTTCGGCCAAACGGCTCTGTCTGCCCGAGATAGACGTGGATTTTGCCATCGAAGCCACCCGGCAGCTCGTCCGGCTGGAAAAAGACTGGGTCCCCTCCGCCCCCGGGGCCTCCCTTTACATCCGTCCCAACATGATCGCCACTGAGCCGGCGCTGGGGGTCCAGGTCACCAAGGAAGTTCTCTTCTACATCATGGTGGGCCCGGTGGGGGCTTACTACCCCCAGGGATTCAATCCCGTGGACATCTACCTGGAGGAGAAATACATCCGGGCGGCCCGTGGTGGATTGGGCGAAGCCAAGACACTGGCCAACTACGCCGCCAGCCTTCTGGCCCAGGAAGAGGCTCATGAGAAGGGGTTCACCCAGGTTCTGTGGCTCGACGCCATCGAAAGGAAATACCTGGAAGAAGTGGGGACCAGCAATATCTTTCTTTACACCGAAGACGAGGTGGTCACTCCTCCCCTCGGGGGGACGATTCTCCCGGGAATCACCCGGAATTCCGTTCTCCACATCTGCCGGAACTGGGAGATGAAAGTCTCCGAGCGGATGATCGGCCTGGACGAAGTGATATCCGGGTTGGAATCCGGCCGGGTGAAGGAGATCTTTGCCGCCGGGACGGCCGCGGTCATTTCCCCGGTGGGGAAGGTGTCCTTCAAAGGGAAGAATTATCCGATCAACCAGGGAAAGGTAGGCCCCCTGGCCCAGAAGCTCTATGACACCATCATGGGAATCCAGTACGGAAAAATCAAAGACCCTTACGGGTGGATGATGAAGGTGACCTGATATATCGAGGGCCCTCCGGGACCCTGTTGCCGCCCCTGAAAAAGCCGACATTCAAAAAAATGTTGGCTTTTTTATTTCAGGGGTTATAGATTATGAATCCAGAATTTGCATCCATTTGGTGTCGATTCCTAAGGAGATCATAAATGAAGCCGAGAATTCGAAAGGTTGCGGTTATCGGAACGGGTACTTTGGGAACCCAGATTGCCGTCCACTCCGCCTACCATGGATATGACGTGTCCGCCTACGATGCCGACCCCAGATCGATGGGAAAGGTCCTCCGGATGATTCAGGTGCGGATCGCCAATTCCAACCGCAAACCGGCCATCCCGCTGAGAGAGATTGAACGGCAGGCGAAGAAAATTAGGATCTCTTCAACCATCGAAGCGGCGGTGCGGGGGGCCGATTTAGTGATTGAAGCAATTCCTGAAAATTTGAAACTAAAGCGGCGAATTTTCAAAGTAATTGACCTCTCTGCCCCCGAGAAAGCGATCCTCGCCACCAACAGTTCTTCCATCCCCGTATCCAGGATCGAGAGTGCTACCCACCGGCCGGAGAAGTGTCTCAACCTTCACTTTTATTCCCTTGACCTAGGCAGAAACATGGCCGACGTCATGGGAGGGAAGAAAACAACCCGTCAGGTCCTGGAAACAGGAAAGGAATGGGTCCGTTCCATCGGGTGCGTCCCGCTGACGGTCAAAAAAGAGCTTTTGGGCTTTTGCTTCAACCGGGTTTGGAGGGCAATCAAACGGGAGACCCTTCACATGTGGGCCAGGGGGTACGTGGACTTTAAGGATATCGACCGGGGATGGATGATCTGGACGGGCATGTCCCAGGGCCCTTTCGGGATCATGGACGCGGTGGGCCTGGATGTAGTGTATGGCATTGAAATGGTTTATTATAACCAATCCAAAGACCGCCGGGACTACCCCCCGGCAGCCCTGAAAAAAATGATCGAGCAAAAACATCTGGGAGTCAAGACGGGGAAGGGCTTTTACACCTATCCGAACCCGGAGTTCAAAAGCCCGGATTTTTTAAAGGCTTAATTTCACCCCAGAGGCCAGAGGACACAGAGTAGAATAGGCAGAAATATCAGGAACCATAATGGGACACGGTTGAACACGGGTCAACACCGATAGATTTAAAAAGAAAAACTATTTGGCAAAGTGGCCCTTTCGTCTTTTACCTTTCGAAACTCTGTGCTCTCTGTGCCTCTGTGGTGAAAAAAATAAAGGAGGTTTTTATGGCTACGGTGCTCTTCATGGTCAAGGCAAGCATCCCTAAGGAGAAAGAGGAGGCCTTCAACCGCTGGTACGACGAGGTCCACGTCCCCATGTTCCTCCAGTTCAATGGAGCGGTGAGCGCCCGGCGATACAAGGCCATCCTGGGTGAGGATAAATACCAGTACCTGGCCATGTACGAACTCAAGGACGAGGCGACCTTCCAAAAGCTCATGGATTCGGACCATTTCAAGGCGTTAAAAGCCGATTATGACGCCAAGTTCGGGTCGGTGAGCGAGCGCGCCCGCGTCGCCTATGTCCAGGTCTTTCCCTGATTCTCTTTATCTTGCACCCCTTCGCTTTTGAGATTTCTTTTCTTGTGGCCCGGAGACTGGCTGTCTTTTCCTCTTGCTTTTTCTTTTCATTTCCTTTACCCAGAAAGGAACGGTGGATGGTTGCGCTCCTGGAAGGAGGAACTCATGCCTGATTTTAATGTGGTCGTCATCGGGGCGGGAAACGGCGGACTGACCGCTGCGCTTACCTTGGCCAGGAACGGGGTCAAAGTCCTGCTGCTGGAAAGGCACAACCTCCCGGGCGGGTGCGCCACCAGCTTCATCCGGGGAAGGTTTGAGTTCGAAGTCTCCCTCCACCAATTGAGCGGCATCGGCAGCCCGCGCAAGCCCGGCCCCCTGCGCAGGCTCCTGGGAGAAATGGGAATTCTCGATAAGCTCGAACTCGTAGAGATGAAGGGCCTTTATCGATTGGTGATTCCAGGAGAGATAGACATTACTCTGGAGGCGGACCGCGGGAGTGCGGTGGAGACCTTGAAGGCGCGCTTCCCCCGGGAAGGGGCCGGGATCGAAGGTTTCTTTGATCTTCTGTATAAATTTTCTGCGCAGATGGTGGCCGTGGCATTTGCCCGCGACCCGGAGGCCTCCCGGGAGAAATACCCGATCTTTTTCGAACACGCGCTGAAACCGACGCAGCAGATCCTGGACCAGTATCTCCGGGACCCGCTCCTGAAGTCCATTATCTCCACCTACTGGACTTATCTGGGGCTGCCCCCTTCGCGTCTTCCCTTTTCCGACTTCGCCCTTCTGCTCTGGTCCTACTTGGAATTTAAGCCCTACCACCTCAAGGGTGGGTCTCAGGCCCTCTCCAATGTCCTTCTGGAATCCTTTTTGGCCTGCGGGGGGACTGTGCGTTTTAATTGCGCCGCCCAGAAAATTCTGGTGTCCGGCCAGAAAGTCAGGGGGGTGTTGATCGAAGATGGGGAGGAAATCCCCTGTTTTTACGTCCTTTCCAACGCCTCCACGCTTACAACCTACACCGATCTCATCGGTCCCGAAAACCTCCCCAGGGATAGTTTTCAGTCTTTTGGGGGGAAGACCATCGGCCCTTCCGGATTCACCGTTTTTCTCGGCTTTGACCGTGGCCCCGAGGAGCTGGGGATTTCAGAAACGACCAATTTCATCGGACGGGATTCGGATCCCGAGCATGCCTTTGCCCGCTGGCGGACCCTGGATGTGCCCGGCTCCGCCCTTTTATCCTGTTACAACGTTTTCGATCCGGATTTTTCTCCCCCGGGGACCTGCCAGGCAGCCCTGGTGACCCTCCAGTTTGCTGATCCCTGGCTGTCGCTGCCCCCTTCCCAGTACTTTGGGACAAAGTACCGGATTGCACAGGGCATGCTGAACCTCGCCGAACAGGTCTTTCCGGGAATGACCAAACATCTCGAAGAGGTCGAGGTGGCCACGCCCCTCACGCACATGCGCTATCTCGGCCACCCCGGGGGAGCCATCTACGGGTTCGAGCAGTATGCCAAGGATTCATCTTTTTTTGAGAGCCGGCGGTCCTTCGTGCAAGGTCTTTACTTTGCCGGGTCCTGGGTGGCCCCGGGGGGGTACCAGACCACCCTGCAGTCGGGTGTTTCCGCCGCCCGCGCCATCCTGAAATCCTTAAACAAAAGAAATTAATCTGTGTTTATCTGTGTTCATCCGTGTCCCAATAAAAGCGGTGAGGCGTGAGGAGTGAGGGGGTAAGGGGGAAAAGGGTCTTTACATGAATATGAAATCATCATTTAATCTGCGTTTATCTGCGTCCCGTATAAATTTTAATGAGGTGATTTATGAACCGCGATTTCAGACCTGATATGGAGGGGTATGCAGAGATTCTAAAAGAGATTGAGACGCTAAGAAAATACCCTTTTGACTATACGAGTCTCAAAGGAACGGTGCCCCAGATTCTCGACTTCCTCCACCCGAAAAAAATCCGCCTGCAGGTATCGGAAATCCGGGAAGAGACCAAAACCGCTAAGTCCGTCCGGCTGGTCTCTTCCGACCTCTATCTCCCCCCTTTCCAGGCCGGGCAATACATCAATCTCTTCGTGGATATCGGGGGAATCCGCACCAGCAGACCTTACAGCATCGCCTCGCCCCCCAGCCAGAACGGATACTATGAAATCGCCGTCCGGAGAGTGGAAGATGGCTTCGTGTCCAGCTATCTTCTGGAATCGCTGCAGGTGGGGGATCGGCTGGAAAGCACGGCCCCCACGGGAAATTTCTATTACCACCCGCTCTTCCATGGAAAGGACCTCGTTTTCCTGGCCGGGGGCAGCGGCATTACCCCTTTCATGAGCATGATCCGGGAGGTGACCGACTGCGGCCTGTCCAGAAACATCCACCTCCTTTACGGAAGCCGGAGGCCGGACGATGTGATCTTTAGAGAAGAACTGGAAGAGAGAGCCCGGCGGCACGAAAACTTCAGCTTCACCCTGGTGATCTCCGAGCCTCCCCACGGGTATGAAGGGTTTACCGGGTTTATTACTGAAAAACTCATGGAGGATGTTTTGGGCAACGTGAGCGGAAAGACTTTCTACATTTGCGGCCCGGAAGCTATGTACCCTTTCTGCCTGGCTGAACTCCTGAAGCTTCAGATCCCTGGGAGAAAGATCCGGCGGGAAATCTTCGGTCCCCCCAAGGACGTGACCGCCCAACCAGGATGGCCGGAGGTTGTGGACGCGGATAGCCGTTTTCAGGTCACCATAAAAGGTCGGAGAAAAATTGAGGCCCGAGCCGCAGAACCGCTCATGAATTCCCTGGAAAGGGCGGGCATTCAAATTCCTGCCTCGTGCCGATCGGGGGAATGCAGCCTCTGCCGGACCAAGCTCCTCTCCGGAAAGGTCTTCCAACCCCAGGGGGTCAAGCTAAGGAAATCCGACCGGGCCTACGGATACATCCACCCCTGCGTGGCCTATCCGCTGGAGGACCTGGAGATCATGATATTTTGATTGCCCATTGCCCCCTGAACCATGCGAGGTTCAAGGCTAGGGCCCTGAATCCCATGTGGTTCAGGGCAACCCTGCACCCAATGTGGTACAGGGCGGAAAATGGAAGGGGGCCCCATGGAAAAGACGGAATTACAATTGATCGGGATCTGCGGGCTGCACTGCAAAACCTGCCCGAGATACCTCGCGTATCAGGATCAAGATAAGGAAGAATTGCGGAAAATGTCTGAAGCCGACGGCGTCCCCGTAGAAGCCATTCGCTGCGATGGGTGCCTTTCCGACCATGTATATCCCACCTGCCGCGACTGCCGCCATGGGTTTCGCCGTTGTGCCGGGGAGAAGAAGGTAACCTGGTGTTTCCAGTGTCCCGACTTTCCCTGCAAACGCCTGGAGGATTTTTCGAAGATCCACGTGGTCAACGGGATTTGGCACCATAAAAGGGTCATCGAAAATCTGCAGTTTATGAAGGACCACGGAATCGAGGAATGGGTTAGAAAACAGGAAAAGGAGGAGTCCTGCCCAAATTGCGGTAAACTGCTCTATTGGTATGCCCTGAAGTGCTCTTGCTGTGGTGTTCCGGTTCATCAATCATAAGTTTGTGGTCCCGGAATTCATGAAGGCAAACAAAATAGACCTGCCTATTTATTTGTTCTCTGTACTCCTATTTTGCTAAGCCATTAATTTTTGTTGAGTTTTTCATGAAGCCTTATCTGCGTGTATCCGTTTTCATCCGCGTCCCGATAAAATCAATGAAAGGTGAGGCGTGAGCGGTAAGGGGAATAAAATTTTTTATCTTCGTATGAAACTCTTATTTTATCTGCGTTTATCTGTGTTCATCTGTTTCCAATAGAAATTTTTTGGTTGCAGATCTGCCGCGCTTTGTGATCTGCGTAGCCTGCGGATAAAAAACTTCGAAACATCCTATCTCGCCCTGGGAATATAGATTTGGGACTGCGGCAGTTGGCTTTCCGGAAGCCCGAGGCCCAAGGCGATTTCCCGCAATTTCTGCTGGATCTTGCGGGTGTTTTTGGGACCCATGCGGAGCAGGTGCTTCTGGATTTCATTCATTCTTTCCAGACCGTCATCGGCGTAGAGATAGTTGACCCCTTTCCCTTCCTCTTTCAGCAGAATCTCTCCTTCAACCGCCGGCACCTCGAGAACCCTCCGAATCGCCTGGATCAAGGTTGCATGGAAATCCTTCTCGGGGTACCCTAGCTCCCGGTAGGCTTCCTGAAAGAGAGGCTTCAGCTTTTGGTAAGCCTGGACCGTC
>LJUR01000274.1 GCA_001304105.1 Deltaproteobacteria bacterium SM23_61 | reverse complement strand
AGGTGCTCCTTTTCATACTCCTTGGGAGTCCGCACATCCACCAGATTGTATGCCTGGGGACTATTCTCATCCAGAAACTGCCGGACCTTTTCCGGGGGCCAGGTGTCCACCGGCTTGAAATAATCCAGGATTCCCATATTTCACCTTCCCAAAAAACAAATCAAAAAATCGCCTCTCGCAGAGGCCACAGAGCGCGCAGAATTTAGACTTCTCTAAAATATTTTTCTGAAAATAACTTTCTTTCTCTGTGCACTCTGCGGCCTCGAGCGAAGCGGGCGAGAGAAAATGGTTTTTTTCATTCCTTTTCTTCCCTTTCGCCGGAGACCTGGAATTTCTGCATGAACTTCCGATCAATGGTATCTTTCAGGAGAAAAGCGAGGCGGCCTTCCCACACAAAATTCTTCTTCCATAGGATGCCCCGACCATTTCCCATGTTGAAGATGAGCATATAGGACCTCTGGGGTACAAAGGTCAGCAGTTCCCCCCCCTCCAGCGCCGCAAGGAGGTTATGGTAGAGAATGGGGTTCTGCCTCACCGCATAGACCCCCACTTTGGCCAGGGGATTCCCCGCCAAGCTGATGCAGTCGCCCCCCCCGAAGATCTGCGGATGGGAAACGCTCTGCAGCCGGGAATTCACCAGCAGCCCTCCGTCTTCTCCGGCGGGGAGGCCGGATTCGACAAAGAGGGAGGTGGGCTTGACTCCCAAGGCCAGGAAAGTAAAATCAAAGGGAATGGACTTCCCATCGGTCAACCGGATTTCATTTTCCCCCACCTCTTTCAGGTGACTCCCCTCCACAACTTGGATCCGCCGCCGGGAGAAAGATTTCAGAACCAAATCATGGACCTTCTCGGGTAACTTTCCCAGAACCTTCCGTCCTCCGATGAGCGTAATCTCAGCCTTCCCCTTCTGATCCTGAGCCAGGCGCCATAGGTTTGCGGTCATCTCCACCCCGGCCGCCCCGCCGCCCACCACCACGAGTTTTACTTCCCTCTCCTTCATCATTCTTATAATGGCCTGTCTTCCCTGGAGAAGGTTGATCACCGGCTTGACCGGCCAAATATTCTCCCGGGGGTTGGAAAGATAGGGCTGGAGGGGAACTTCGCTCCCGGTGTTGAAGGAAACAACGTCATAGGGGACTTCCTGCCCGGATTGCAACGCTAGAATTCGAGCCCCCGGGTTGATCCTGGCGACCTTATCCTCCAGAAATGCCCCTCCCCGGTCCTGAACCATCTTTCGGATGTTGAACCGGACCTCCTGGGGGCGGTAGATCCCGGAAAGCATCCCCGGCCCCATGCCCGAATAATACTGGTAGGAGGACGGCATGATCACGGTGACTCCATGCCCCCGCTGAATATAATGGGTCAGATTCAGCAGAACCGTGAGGTGCGCATGCCCACCCCCCGCCAGAACCAGATGCTTTCCCATTTTCGCTCAGCCCCCTTTTCCACCAGTGACCGCTAAAGCGGATTTTTTCATATTATCATGGATTTCGTTCCTCAGGGATCCCCGAGATCCTTATTTTTGGACAGGCATTCCAGGAGCTGCTAAGATAAAAAAATCAGGAGGAGCTCATAGGAAGGAAACCATGAAGAATCGGGCCCAAATCCTCAGTTTCTTGATCTTCGGGGTTGCTTTTTCCCTCTATCCCTTCTTTCTTCAGGCCGCGGAGATTGCCCCCTTCTATACCCAGAACCAGAGCCCCCTCGTGCAGATCTACGGCCTCCCCTCCATCGGGGATTCTTCTCTGGCGCCCTCCGGCAAAGCAGATTTTCGTCTGATCATCGACCACGCGAGCCACTTCGTGGACGATTCCACCCCCCGGGAAAGCATCCTTCTTGACGGAGAGAGCACGCGAATCTCCGTTGATGCCCGCTACGGAATCAAAAAGAGTTGGGAAGTCGGGGTGGTGATTCCCTACGTCATCCATAGCGGGGGGTTCCTCGACGGTTTCATCGAGGGATATCACCATATCTTCGGTTTTCCCCAGGGCGGGAGGGACCGGGCCCCCCGCAACCGTCTTCTCTACCGTTACGTGAAGGACGGACATGAGCGCCTGAAAGTGGATAGTTCCGGTTCCGGGCCGGGGGATATCAGCCTGAACGGAGGCTGGCAGGTTACCGGAGGCAAGGGCCGCCCTTCCTCCCTGGCGCTGCGCTCCAGCCTGAAGCTTCCCACCGGGAAGAGCAGCGACCTCCATGGAAGCGGAAGCTGGGATTTATCCCTTTGGTTGGTGGGAAGCCATGACTGGCAGTTTAACCATGGGCGCATTACCCTTCTGGGTGCGGCGGGGATGATGGGAATGACCGAGGGAGACGTCCTGGAAAATCAGCAGCGGAAGGGGGTGGGATTCGGGAGCCTGGGAATCGGATGGAGCCCGGCCCGCTGGATCGCCCTCAAAGCCCAGGCCAACGGGCACACCCCCTTTTACAGGGACAGCGAACTCCGGGAGCTCAATATGAGTTCCCTCCAACTGACGATCGGCGGAACCCTGGCCTTCTCCGAAAAAATTTCCCTCGATCTGGGGGTCACCGAAGATGTAATCGTGAAAACCTCCCCGGATGTGGTCTTCCACTTGGCCCTGCGCGGAAATTTTTAATTCTTCCCCCGGGCTTTCTTCACTTCGGCCACGAACTTCCGGGCGTTTTCGGAGATCACCGAGAATTTTTTCTCCGCCACCGCTTTCTTATCCACCAACTCGCCGCCGGCGGCAATGGCCGTGGCCCCGGCCTGGATGAACTCCCCGGCATTCTGCAGATTCACTCCACCGGTAGGAACCAGGGGAATGTGGGGCAGGGGGCCCCTGAGGGCCCGGATGTAGGCCGGTCCGCCCACCTGGGCGATGGGGAAAACCTTCACCAGGTCCGATCCCGCCTCCCAGGCGGTCAGGATCTCGGTAGGGGTCAGCGTTCCCGGGACGACCACCGCGCCGTAGCGTTTGCACATCCGGATCACATCCAGGTTCAGGGCGGGAGTGACGATGAATTGAGCCCCGCTCAGCAGGGCCGCCCGGGCGGTCTCGGGATCTAGGACCGTTCCGGCCCCCAAAAGAACTTCCTTCCCGAATTTCTGGGTAACCTCTTTCATCACCTCCAGGGCACCGGGAACCGAAAAGGTGATTTCAATTACCGAAATCCCGCCGTCGCGAATCGCCTTGGCCACCTCGAAGGCTTCTCCAGCCGAAGCCGCACGGATGACTGGCACCACCCCTTCATCGATTATTTTGGCCAGCACCTCTTTCATAAAACCCCCTCAAAATAAAGGCAATCGGGGTAAGGAGCAGAAACTACACCCTACCCCCTACCCCCTACACCCTACACCCTGCACCCTGCACCCTGTTCTTTTTCATCTGGATATTCTTAACCCCGCCCCCTTGATCTGGGCTTCCACTTCTTCCAGGGTGGACCAGTTGAAATCTCCGGGCATGCTGTGCTTCAGCGCCGAAAGGGCGTTGCCGTACTTCACCCCTTTCTCCGGTCCCCCGGTTAGGTAGCCGTAGATAAACCCGGCAGTGAAGGAATCGCCCGCCCCCACCCGGTCAACGATCTCCACCGTATAGGTGCGATCCGAATAGATCTTTCCGTCCGCGTAGGCGATGGCCGTCCAGTTGTTTTTCCACACCGATAAGTCTTCCCGCAGGGTGATGGCCACGGCTTTGAACCCGAAGGTCTTGGCCAGCGTCTCGGCCGCTTTCTGGTAATTCTCCTCCCGGATCCCAAAGACTACCCCGGTGTCTTCTTCCGTGGTGGTGATGATGTCCACCAGCTTCATCAGGGGTTCCTGGCACTTCTTGGCGTCGGCGGGAGACCAGAGCTTTTTTCGGTAATTCAGGTCGTAGCTCACCAGGCACCCCGATTCCTTGGCCACCTTCATGGCCACGGCCGTGGTCTCGGCCGCCGAAGCGCTGAGGGCCGGGGTGATCCCGCTCACGTGGAAGAGTTTGGCCTTGGAGAGAATTTTCTTCCAGTCCACTTCTTTGGGCTGGATCAGGCTGATCGCCGAGTTCGCCCGGTCATAGAGAACCGAACTGGCCCGGGGAGCGGCGCCGTACTCGACGAAATAGAGCCCCTGCCTTCCCTGATCGCTTAAGATCACGTGGCAAGTGTCCACTCCCAGCTCCCGCGCGCGGTTGCGCACCATTTTCCCCAGGGAGCTGTTGGGGAGCTTGGAAACCCAGGCGGAGGACATTCCCAGGCGCGACACCCCCACGGCAACATTCAGCTCGCTCCCCCCGATCTCCACATCCAGGGAATGGGTCTGCTCTAGCCTGGCGAAGTGCGGCGGCGATAGCCGGAGCATGGCTTCCGAAAGTCACCACATCGTACATCATCGTCCCACCTCTCATTTACAAAATAATAGCGATGTTAACGTAAAACTCCCTTCTACGCAAGAGAAGTTGAAACATTGCAAAAATGGGCAAACCCCCGCAGGGGTGCATTTATTTTCCAGAAACCCAGCGCAAAAAAAGGCCGGTTCCCAAACCCCAAGACCCGTTCACCAGGAGGCCGGTCATCATGGGCGCCAGCTTCCAGCCTGCGGCCAGAGGCTGGCCTTTGAGAGGGGCTACAAGAAACCAGTTCACGAGCGTCGGACCAAGGGCACCGAACAGGATTGCACCCAACCAAAATCTTCCGCCCCTTGCGGGAGAACGAAAAAAGGCCGCGAAAATCAGCCCCCAAACCCCGCCCCAGAAAGCCAGGGACCAGATTTGGGGAATATGGGGAAGGGAGTGCGGGGGGTGAACCCCGCGGCGTGAAGGAAGGTCAGCATCCCCTGATGGAAGACAAGGACGGCGATAAATCCAGCAATGAAGGCGAATAAGAGGCGTTTCATTTCGGACCCTCCGGGGGGGATCAACAAAGCCAGCGGGAGTTGCCATTGCCCCAAAGCTCCCTGATTTTTAAAGATAGCGAAAAAAGAAAAGAAAAGCAATGGAGGGGGGCCTAAGAAATTTGAAGGGATTGAAGAAAAAATGATAACCTTCTGGAAAAGGGGACGGTCATGAAAATACAATTTTGTCTTTCTGAGGAGGTGGAATGGGGGCCTGATTATGCCGCGGAAATACCAGATTGCTGCACCCCCTACGTTTCATCATATCATTTGTTAAGAGGCTGGGCCTAAATGGGTTTGGGGTTTGCCGGACGGTTGGGCGGAAAGAGGAATTTGAAGTAAGTGAAAATGGCGAATTGGTTCATTCATATGGCACCGGTGCAGGTGCCGTCAGCTCAAGAAAAGGTCATAGGCCGGGTTGGCGGTTTCCTCGGAATACTCGTAGCCGAGCTGGTCGAGGAATTTCTGGAAGGCCCGCTGGTCCCGGGGTGGGACCTGAATGCCGACGAGCACGCGGCCGAAGTCGGCGCCATGGTTGCGGTAATGGAAGAGGCTTATGTTCCAGGCGCCGCCCATCTTGTTGAGAAAGTTCATGAGGGCTCCGGGCCGCTCGGGGAAGGCGAAGCGGTAAAGAATTTCATTGGCGGCTTGGGGCGCGCGCCCGCCCACCAGATGGCGGATGTGGAGCTTGGCCATCTCATTGTCGGTCATATCCAGGGTGGGATACCCCTTGGCGCGCAGCGCTCGGATCAGCCTATGTACCTCATCCGCTTCCTGGACCTGCACGCCCACGAAAACATGGGCCTGCTCCGGATCGGCATAGCGGTAGTTGAACTCGGTGATGTTGCGATCTCCGATGACGGAGCAGAATTGCCGGAAACTGCCCGGCCTCTCGGGGATGGTCGATGCCAGAATGGCCTCCCGCCGCTCCCCGATCTCGGCCCGCTCGGACACGTGCCGCAGCCGATCGAAGTTCACGTTGGCCCCCGAGGCGATGGCGACGAGATGCTGGTTGCGGACCCGGCCCTGCTCCACATAACGCTTGAGCCCGGCGAAGGCAAGGGCACCAGCGGGCTCGAGGACCGAGCGGCGGTCCTCGAAGATGTCCTTGATGGCGGCGCAGATTTCATCGTTAGTGACGACTACGATTTCGTCCACGAACTTCCGGCACAGGCGAAAGGTCTCCTCGCCCACCTGGCGCACGGCCACCCCGTCGGCAAAGATGCCCACATGGTCCAGCCGCACCCGCCGGCCAGTCTTGAGCGAGCGATCCATGGCGTCGGCGTCTTCCGGCTCCACCCCGATGACCCGGATCTCGGGCCGCAGCTGCTTGATGTAGACCGCGATACCGCCAATCAACCCCCCGCCGCCCACCGGGACGAAGACGGCTCGCAGGCCGTGGGTGTGCTGCTTGAGGATTTCGAGCCCGATCGTCCCCTGCCCGGCGATCACCTCAGGATCATCGTAGGGATGCACGAAAGTGAAGCCGCGCCGGACTTCGACCTCGCGGGCGTAAGCGTAGGCGGCGTCGTAATTGTCCCCCTGGAGGACCACCCGGCCGCCCAGGTTGCGCACGGCGTCGACCTTGATCTGCGGGGTGGTACGCGGCATGACGATGACCGCGCGGGTGCCGAGCTTCCGGGCGGCCAGGGCCACGCCCTGGGCGTGGTTGCCGGCGGAGGCGGTAATGACCCCTTTTTTCAGCTCGGCGGAAGACAGGCCGGCCATCTTGTTGTAGGCCCCCCGGCACTTGAAGGAGAAGACCGGCTGTTCATCCTCCCGCTTGAACCAGACCTGGTTCCTCAGGCGCCCGGAGAGGACGGGGGCATAATCCAGGGGCGTTTCCCGGGCCACATCATAGACGCGGGCATTGAGAATCTTCTTCAAATATTTCTGCGGCAATTTTGTTAACCTCTTTTGGTCTTTCTCTTTCAGAGTAAGATGGGGTCAGACTTCGTTATTTCCTTATTTTTCTTCTGCGCCCCTCGACCAGATTCTTTTCCAACTTCATGATTTTCTCTCTGAACCCATCATCCTCCCTCATACGCCTTTCCATCTTCGCTATGCCCTGGCACAACGAAACAGGATCTCGCCGAAAAAAAGCGGCAATGATGCCCAGGGGGTATCCCCCCAGCTTCCTACCCAGATAACCCACAATACTGCGTCCCAAAGTCCCCATCCGATTCCGGCTCATGCCCCTAATCACGCTAACCGGTATTCCAAAATCCATCTCAACCCCGCCCATCATATCTTCAAGGGAAATCTCATAGATATGTTCAACTTTTTCCTTCGCACCTCGCTGAATCCTATCCGAGAACCCTTCCGGCCCCAGAAAACGCTGCTCCTCGACCCTGTAGAACTCTCCTCGGTGCCCATCCCCCATATGGTCCAAAACATACTGCTCATAAGCCCGGACCGCTTTCCTCTTGCGCCCTGAAAATTGACCCAAAACGGGCTCCACGTCTACAATCCCCATTTTGCCCCCGTTCAGGTACGAGGTATAGCTTGTCCATCGGTATTCCCTAGGGTGCCCAACAAGCCCCGCACGAACTGGGTTCAGATGGATATAGGCGGAAAGCTCCACCAGATATGAATCTTTTTCGCAAAGAATCGCTTTGTATCGACCTTGGAAAAGATGCCCCCAGGTCCTGTATCGAATATTGTAATTCCGCGTGTACCGAAACTGAAGACGTTGCATGAGGCCTGAAAGAGGCTTGTCCTTCGCTTCGACCAGCAGGTGTACATGCGTTGGCATGAGCGCATATGCGCAAAGAACAAAATCAAAAACCTCTTTATATTCTCCAAGCAATTTCAGATAGAGCTTGAAATCTTCTTCCCGTCGGAACACTCTCTGACCCTTGTTACCCCGCACAATTACATGATAGAGTGCTCCCGGGAAATGAACTCTTGGTTTCCTCGCCATAATGGCATAATACCCGCAAAGGTGTGTTAATTCAATACCTAAATAACTAAGCCTGACCCCATTTTTGACCCTGACCCCATTTTCCCAGGCGAATGAATCGATAAATTTTGTTGGATTTCTTCTTCTTTTCATGATAATTATAGCTTGCAGGCCAAGGGGGGGATTTTGCCAAAACGACCTGGAATTTATAAAAGCGAGAAGCGGCGCAAAGAACTATCCCGCCAGAAAAAGCAGGAAGAAAGAAGACAGCGCAAGTTTCATAAAGGAGATCGCGCCCCATCGGATTCCGAAAAGGTTGAGCAAGAAGAGAACCAGCCGCCCAACCCTTGATTCGTTATGCCTTTCCGGGGAAATAGACTTCCTATATATCTTTATCCATTTCATCTTTGGCGCAGAAACGACAAAGCCATCCCCTCCGGACGGGGAGGATCTGCTTTTATGATATATGGGGATTTCTGACGAAGTCGGGTGAAAGGGACTCGTGGGTCAAAAGTTCAACCCCTCAGTGGCGAAACTTCCCGTGGCGCCGGAGGGAGTGAGGAAAATCGGCGGTCCATCCTTCGAGACGAATCCGACATTCAACAGAGGCAAGTGAACGTGGCGAACGCAGAATGGCGGGCGCTACCCATCAACGTGCGCCGCTTAAAGCGGGGCTGAAAAGGAGCAGCGGAGAGTATGGCTAAAAAACTATTTGTAGGGGGGCTGAGCTGGGATACGACGGACGACGGCCTGCGCAGGGCGTTCGCCGTTCACGGGGAAATTACCGAAGCCAAGGTCAT
>LJUR01000273.1 GCA_001304105.1 Deltaproteobacteria bacterium SM23_61 | reverse complement strand
TTCCGCCCCACCCTTACGGGTGGTTTGGCTTTGTCAGTAAGGCTCTTTCAATAAACTGAAAAACCCACTGAAAAGTTAATCCGCCCCTGCCCTCCTGATTTTGGAAGAAGACTGCGAATGGTCAGTTCGTAGCGGAAAAGATAATAAATTCAATGCCTGCAGCCTTGAATATTTAGTTATTTAACAAAAATACGAATTGCTGTCAAGATAAAAGAAAGGAGAAAAAAGGAAAAGGGAAAAGGAGGAAAAAGGAAAGGGGCAAAAGGATGAGGGAAAATCAGAAGAAAGAGAGGGACGACAGACGAAATAGCGGGTGAGGGACGGCTGAAAAAAGAAACCAGGGCATCTTCGGTTTTCTCACCCCGTGGAACCCGGCGGGGATTCTTCTTTGCGCACCGTTTTCCCTTCCCCGTCGAAGACCGCCCCTTGATCGATGACCAGATGGTTGGCCTGAATTTTTCCGTACAGCTTGCCTTTGGGGGTAACGTGGGCGGTGGCGGCGATTACGAGGGTTCCTTCTGCCTTGCCGTTAAGAACCAGTTGATTCACTTCCATTTCCCCCTCAAAGGAGCCATTCTCCCCGATGATCAGGGTTCCCGGCCCGATGATCTTCCCCTCCAGCCGCCCGTCCAAGCGGACGAGCCCGCTGCCGATCTGCATGGTTCCCGCCACCGAGACCCCCTCCCCGATCATGCTGATGGGCTGACCGCCATGGGGAATTACCAATTCACCGTATAAATTTTTATCCTTTCTCTTCAGCATAAAAACGGGATCCTCCTCATTTCTTTAAATTCCGGTTCAGGGTTTGGGAATCACGGCAGATTTCTGCTGGATGAGCCTTCCTTCCTGGGAGAAGATGAAAACCGTAAGGGTCTGGAAGATCTCTCCCTTCCCCAGGTCAAAAAAAGCCTCTACGAATTTCTTTTCCTTCACTTCGAAAGGCTTGCCTTTTCCCGGCTCTTGGGGGATTCCTTTCTCCAGCTTCATTTCCGCAGGGATCACCCGGTAAACCGGGGGGCGAAGAGCCTCGTTCTTCGCCACCATGGCCAGCGTCCCGGTAAAAGGGCCGTCCTGGGGAAACCCTTCCACCAGCCAGAATCGGGCGGCAAATCCCGCCCGTCCCGGCTCCTGGATGACCTGTAAATCGTCGATCTTCAGCGGGGGGAAGGCTTCTGGCGCCACCTCGCTAAGCTTCTTGTTCAAGCCGGAAACCTGAACTTTCAACTGGCTTATCTCATTCTTGAGGCGGGCATTCTCCCGGTGAAGGGTGAGGTATTGATAGACCCCGAAGGCGATCAGGCCGGCAACCAGAACAATTCCCGTCCCCAGCATGAGAAACGTCAGTCTGCCCACCCGGAACGTCTTGATGGGTTCCAGAGAGCGCAGAATGATCAAAAACCAGGAACCGGATTTCATGATTGCGGACTTGTGACGGCGCGATGATCTTCACCTTATGGCTGGAAACTAATGGATTTGGCAGGATTTGTCAAGTTTTAAAGGGAGCCAGAGAGAGAGTTCGGACCCATTCCCTGCAAGGTTCTGAGCCCCAAGAAGGGCTGGGCAATGAGGACTGAAAAGGGAGAAATGTTTCATCACCCCTGTAGCCGGCGGGCAACATGAAAGACTCCTAACCCGACTGCGGAATCCTTACTCTTGTTTCGCAGGAAGGGGACTGGTAATATAATTTAGAAAGGTTTATTCTCCCAACCCTATCCCGGCCTGCGCCTATTCCGGAATCTCCTCTAAGAGCCTGCCGGAAGCGCGAAAAACGTTGACATATAAAGGGCTTCTTATTATGATCGCTTTACTAAAATTTTCTTTGCCGGCTTTCCCCCGGGTGAACCGAAAGAACCGAGATCAACGGCTAATTCCCCGCATTTTATGCTTTTTCCTGGGAATCGCGCTTCCCTGGGCAATTATTGCGCCTTCGGCCGAGGCGAGGGACCTGATCCGGGTCCTCATCCTGCGGGATATTTCTTCGGTAAAGGTTGCTTCCGAGGGACTCAACCTTTACGACCTGAAATCGGGTAAATCGTTCTTTAAAAATCGAAAAAATACCTCCTTGCTCTTCGAGCGGGAACCAGGTGGGCGGGTCCGTCTCAGGGGCCAGACCCTCTCGGCTCCCGGGTTTCTGGTGGAATCGGTTGGACCTCCGCTCTTGATCAACGGGCGATCCTACCGGGATCAGCTGAGGATCACCCCCGGTCCAAACCAGGACCTCTGGGTCATCAACGTTCTTCCCCTGGAGGAGTACCTGGTGGGCCTGATCAACTTCGAGATTTCTTCCCAGTGGCCTATGGAGGCGATCAAGGCCCAGGTGATCGCCGCGCGGACCTACGCATTTTTTCAGCGGGGAAACCGGGCGGCGGAGCCCTACGATGTGGACTCCGGGGTAAACGACCAGGTTTACGGGGGAACGGGAAAGGAAGATGTCCGCTCCCGCAGGGCCGTCGAGGAAACCAGGGGAGAGATGATTCTCCATCAGGGCAACCCCATCTTTTCGGTTTACTCGGCCTGCTGCGGGGGGAAAACCGAATCGGGAGAATACATGTGGGACGGGGTCTTTCCTTACCTCCAGAGCACAGATTGCGCCTACTGCCTGGACTCTCCTCATTTTCTCTGGAATTACTCCATCGACGGAGAACACCTGGCTTCAGCCTTGGGAAACAGCATGTTCTCCGGATCGCGGGTTCTCCGGGTGGAGATCGAGGAGCGCAGTCCCAGCCGCAGGGTGCTGAGGCTGTCAATCCAGTCGGAAAATGCCCGGCGGTTTATTACCGGAAAGGATTTCCGGCGCCTCCTCGGCTACGATCGGCTCCGCTCTACGAACTTTATCCTCACGGAAAAAGAAGGAGTTTTTCTATTTTCCGGGCTGGGCTGGGGCCACGGGGTTGGATTCTGCCAGTGGGGGGCCAAGGGGATGGCCGAAGCCGGTATGGACCATCGTACCATTCTCAAATCCTACTACCAGGGCGTGGAAATCGGAAAAAACCAGAGATGAAACTGAGCGACTTTGACTATCATCTCCCTCCCGCACGGATCGCCCAGCATCCCGCAGCCAAGCGGGGGGATTCACGACTCATGGTCTTGAATCGTGGAAGGGCCTCATGGGAACACCGGTCTTTCTCCCATCTCCCGGAATACCTGAAAGCTGGGGATGCGCTGGTCTTGAATGACACCAAAGTGCTTCCTGCCCGGCTGATCGGGAAAAAGGGGAACGGGGGAAAAGTGGAGATTCTCCTGGTGCGGAAAAAGCGGGGGGGCCCGGTGAGACCCCATTCCCAAGAGTGGGAATGCCTGGCCCGGAGCTCGGGCAGGCTGCGCCCAAAGACGCGGGTCTTTTTTGAAGAAGCGGTGGGGGGAGAATTTCTGGAAAAAACTCCGGAAGGCCTGTGGAGGTTGTCCCTGACCGGTCCCCTGGGAGAAAACCTGGATCTTTCCCTGAGGAAGATCGGCTTTGCACCCCTTCCCCCTTACATCCGCCGCAACGGGGATGGAGGGAGCCGGGCGGAAGACCGGGAAAGATACCAGACCATCTACGCCCGGAGAGAAGGAGCGATCGCCGCACCGACCGCAGGATTGCATTTTACCCGGGAGACGCTGGATAAAATCACGGAGAATGGGGCCAGGATAGTTTTATTGACCTTGCACGTGGGGATGGGAACGTTCCTCCCGGTAAAATCCGAGGAGGTCGAGAAACACCGGCTTGAGCCCGAAGATTTTGACCTTTCGCCCGAAACGGCGAAAACAATCCATCAAGTCCGGAAAGCCGGGGGCAGGATCTTTGCCGCGGGGACCACCGTAACCCGGGCGTTGGAGTCATCGCTGGACGGAAACGGGGAAATCCGGGCAAAACACGGGAGAACGGGGCTTTTTATTCTCCCGGGGCACCGGTTCCGTGCCGTGGACGCGCTGGTGACCAATTCCTCATGCTGGTCTCGGCCTTTGCCGGCCGGGAATTCATCCTCTCGGCCTATGAGGAAGCCATAAGAGAGGAATACCGGTTTTACAGCTACGGGGATGCGATGCTGATTCTTTAAAGCGGTAAAATGTGAGGTGTAAGGTGTGAGGTGGAAAAGACAATAAAATTTTCCTTTTTTGCCACTCACAACTCCCAACTCACAACTTACAGCTTACCGTTATTTTTTTTGGAACAATGGCTTTTCATTTTGAAATATTGAAGAAAGATGAAACGACAGGGGCCCGGCTGGGAAAAGTCCATACGGCCCACGGTGTCTTCCACACCCCGGCCTTCATCCCCGTGGGGACTCAGGGGACGGTGAAGGCTCTGACGCCGGAAGACCTGCGGGAAATGGGGGCGGAGATTATTCTGTCCAATACCTACCATCTGTATCTTCGGCCCGGGCACGAGCGCATTCGGGATCTGGGGGGGCTTCATCGATTCATGCACTGGGATCATCCGCTTCTCACCGACAGCGGTGGCTTTCAGGTCTTTAGCTTAAACGACCTGGTCAAGATCTCCGAAGAAGGGGTCCAGTTTCAGTCTCATCTGGACGGATCCAGGCATGTGATCACTCCGGAGAAGGCGGTCGAGATCCAGGAGGCCCTGGGGGCGGACATTATCATGTGCCTGGATGAATGTACGCCCTACCCGGCCGGTCATGCGGAAGCCGAGCGCGCAATGGATCTGACCCTGAGCTGGTCGCAGCGGTGCAGGGATTCTAGCCGCCGTGACGACCAGGCCCTATTCGGTATCGTGCAGGGAGGAATATACCCGGACCTGCGGAAAAGATGCGTGGAGGCGCTGGGCGGGATGGGTTTCGATGGGTACGCCCTCGGGGGGCTGAGTGTAGGAGAAAGCAAGGAGATGATGCACGAGGTCGTCTCCCAGACCGCCCCGCTTCTTCCCCTCGATCAGCCTCGCTACCTGATGGGCGTAGGAACCCCCCTCGATATGGCCCGGGCGGTCCTGGAGGGTGTGGATATGTTCGATTGCGTGCTGCCCACCCGGAACGCCAGGAACGGAATGCTCTTTACCCGCGGGGGAAAGCTGGTCATCAAGAACGCCCGGTTTGCGGACGACGATTCGCCCATCGAACCGGGATGTTCCTGTTACACCTGTCGGCATTACAGCCGGGCTTACCTTCGGCATCTCTACCTTGCCCAGGAGATCCTGGCCATGCGCCTGAACACGGTACACAATCTCCACTTTTACCTGAACTTCATGGGGCAGATCCGCCAGGCGATTGCCGAAGAACGGTTGAAAGATTGGGTGAAAACTTGCTATGCTCAATGGGACCCGGAGGAAACCGATACCGGGCAGCAGGACCCCTGGGGATCCTCTTCGCGCCCAAATAGGGCCGGGGCTAAAAAAAGGGGGGAGAAAAGTTTCGTCTGAATCCAAACTACATCCTTAAGGAGGGTAATTTCATGTTTTCCAGTATAGCTCATGCAATGGGAGGATCCGGCGGTGGCGCCCAGGGGGGAATGGCAGCTTTTCTGCCCCTGATTCTCATGTTTGTGGTCTTCTACTTTTTGCTCATCTGGCCTCAGCAGAAGAAAGCCAAAGCCCACAAGCAAGTCCTGGCCAACCTGCAAAAGGGGGACAACGTGATCACCTCTTCCGGGATTTACGGAAACATCACCGGCCTTACCGACACCGTGGTCACCCTGGAGATCGCCGAGAAGGTCAGGATCAAGGTGGCCCGCACTTCGATCGCCGGGGTGATTAGAGGCCAGGTTTCAGGCTAAAGGGCCGGATCGAGTTCTCGATTCTGCTCCGAAGATCCATAAGGAGAACGAAACATGTGGAGAAGCATCCAGTGGAGGGCTGGGCTTATCGCCGGCTTCTTGGCCCTCTCCATCCTCTTTCTCGTCCCCACGCTGGTCGATCGCCTTCCCAAATGGTGGACGAAATTTTTGCCGACGGAAAAGATTAACCTGGGCCTGGACCTGCGCGGGGGAATGCACCTACTGCTGGAAGTGGAAACGCAGAAGGCGGTGGAAAGCGCCCTCGATAAGTACGCCAGCGAAATCAAAGACGTTCTGATTAAGAAGGATATTCCGGCCCGCCAGGTGGAGCGGACCCCGGACGGGAAGATCTCTGTCGTCCTGCCCGACGCCAAGGCCAACGACCGCTTCAGCCAGATCCGGGCAGAACAGTACGGAAACCTAAGAGTGGCCTCTCTTCGGGAGCAGGAGGGAAAGTTCCAGTACCTCCTGGAAATGAACCCCAACGAGGCCAAGGCCATCGAGGAATCCGCCGTCCGCCAGGGCCTGGAGACCATCCGCAACCGCGTGGACCAGTTCGGGGTGGCCGAGCCGGTAATCGTTCCCCAGGGAGACAAAGAGATTCTCGTGCAGCTTCCCGGGATCAAGGAACCCCAGCGGGCCATCGAGCTTATCGGACGGACCGCCCTCCTGGAGTTCAAGCTGGTGGATGAGGAAAACAGCCTGGAGGAAGCCCTCAAGGGAAACCTTCCTCCGGGGAGTGAAATCCTCTACCAGAAGATTACGGAAAAAGACACCGGAGTCGTGACCCGCCGTCCCTACCTTTTGAAGAAACGGGCCCTCATGACCGGAGACGTCCTCACCGACGCCCGGATGCGGATTAAGTCCGACTTCAATGAACCCTACGTTTCGCTCGATTTTGACAACCGCGGGGCGCGTCTCTTCGACCAGATCACCGCGGAAAACGTGAAAAAGCGGCTGGCCATCGTCCTGGATAACAACGTCTATTCCGCTCCCGTAATCCAGGAACGGATCAGCGGGGGCAAGGCCCAGATCAGCGGTTCCTTCACCCCCGAAGAGGCCTCGGACCTGGCCATCGTTCTCCGTGCCGGGGCGCTGCCGGCACCGGTGAAGATCATCCAGAACGTGACTGTGGGGCCCTCCCTGGGGCAGGATTCCATCGACAAGGGCCTCCGGGCGGCCCTTATCGGCGCGGCTCTGGTGGTGATCTTCATGGCTGTTTATTACGGCCTTTCCGGGCTGCTTGCCGACTGGGCCCTCTTTTTGAACATCGTGTACCTCATGGGGGCCATGGCCTCCATGCGGGCCACCCTGACCCTGCCCGGCATCGCCGGAATCATCCTGGCCATAGGAATGGCCGTGGACAGCAACGTCCTCATGTTCGAGCGCATCCGTGAAGAGCTGCGTCTGGGGAAGACCGTGCGGGCGGCGGTGGACTCGGGCTATGACAAAGCCCTATTCACCATCATCGACTCCCACGTGACCACCCTGATCACCGCCGTGGTTCTCTTCCAGTTCGGCACCGGACCGATCAAGGGCTTTGCGGTAACCCTCAGCCTCGGCGTGGTCATCAACCTCTTCACCGCCCTGATCGGGACTAAGGTGATCTTCGACTGGATCAATTTCAAGAAGCAGCTTAAGGCGCTGAGCATCTGAAAGGAGTGTACCCGTCCATGGGTATCCAAATTCTGGGGAAAACCAACATCGACTTCATCGGCAAGAGGAAATACGCCTTTATTCTCTCCGCTGTCCTGGTGAGCGTGGGAATTCTCTCTCTCGTTCAGGTGTGGAGGGGCCAGGCCAACCTGGGGATCGACTTCGCCGGCGGGACTTCGGTGCAGCTCAAGTTCGAAAAACCCTTCCAGCTGGACAAGGCCCGGCACGCCCTGGAGGTCAACGGTTTCAAAGACAGCGAGCTCCAGCAGTTCACCGAGGGGAACAAGCTTCTCATTCAATTGAAGAAATCCACCACCGAAGGAAAAGTGGCGGATAAAATCGTGTCCGTTTTCAGCAAGGAATTTGCCGACAACAAATTCGTGATCGACAGCACCACGGAAATCGGGCCCAAGGTGGGGAAGACACTGCGGGATGATGCCCTGATTGCGGTCATCGTCTCGGCCATCGGCATGATCGTGTACCTGGCCTGGCGTTTCGAATTTGTTTTCGGCGTGGCCGCCGCCGTGGCCACCTTCCATGATGTTCTGGTCGTCCTGGGGATCTTCTTCCTGCTCGGGAAGGAAGTCAATCTTCTCCTGGTCACGGCTCTTCTCACCCTGGCCGGCTATTCTCTGACCGATACCGTAGTGATCTATGACCGGATTCGGGAGAACCTTCGCCTCCACACCAGGGATCCCCTGGCAGCGGTCATGAACAGAAGCGTCAACGAGGTCCTCAGCCGGACCATCGTAACCACGATCACCGTCTTCCTGGCCTGCATCGCTCTCTTCCTGTTTGGGGGCGAGGTTCTCCACGACTTCTCCTTCGCCCTGCTCATCGGCATTTGCGTGGGGACCTATTCCTCGGTCTTCGTGGCCAGCCCGATCGTATACGAGGTGAGGAAAGGGAAGAAGGTGAAAATAAGGACGAGAAGATAGGAAAGGGGTGTAGGGTGTAGGGTGTAGGGTGCAGGG
>LJUR01000045.1 GCA_001304105.1 Deltaproteobacteria bacterium SM23_61 | reverse complement strand
GAGTTCAAACCGGACAAAGCAGGGAACTACTATGCTCATGTTACCATCCAGAATGTGTCGGGAAAAGATCAGCCCTTCTATCTGGTTTTGCAGGCCGAGGATCAGCCGCCGCAGGTGACCGCCTCAGGCCCCAAAGGGGAACCCAAGCCCGTCCGGGCCGGAGAAACCTACACCTTCAAGCTCAACACGTTGTTGAAGAAGGAGCCCAAGAACGTTTCCGTCGAGGTTCTGGAGAAGCTACCGCGATGAGCCCGGGCGCTTCCCGCGACAAGGGGCCGGGCCTCCCATGGAAACCGGAGGGGCCGAGAGCCTGACAAGAAAGGAGGATTGTGTATGAAAAAGTCTTATCCTATTCTCGTCGCTTTATCCATTCTGGTGGCCGCGGGGCTCCTCTTCGGGCCTGCGGACATGGCCTGGGCGAAAAAGAAGTACATTCTCATCGGGTCCACTCAGACCGCTTCGAGCCATTATGCTTACGCCGTAGCGCTGACCAAGGTCATCAATAAGTATGTCCCGGAGCTCAACGCGAGCGTTGTGGAAACCGGGGCTTCGGTGGACAACGTGAAACGCATGCGGGCCGGGCAGATGGACATCGGGGCTATCGTGACCGGGAAGGTGATGTACGAGGCCTGGAAGGGGATCGGCATGTGGAAAAACATGGTCACCCCCGACATCCGGATGCTCTGGGCGTACACCGCGAGTATCGATTATTATGTGGTCCGCGAGGACAGCGGGGTCAAAGCCCTGAAGGACATGGAAGGGAAGAAAATCAACCCGGGAATGCGGGGCTCGTCCACGGAAGCGACCACCAAACAGGTCTTTGACATCCTGGGTATAAAACCCGATTACCACGTGGGGGGTACGACCGATGCCGTGGCGGCGATCAAGGATGGGAGGATCGCGGGCTACGTCAAGACCGGAGTAGGACTCCAATTGGACGCTTCGACCCTGGATGTGATGACCATGACCAAGATCCGGCTCGTTTCCATGACCTCCGAAGAGGTGAAGAAGGTGAAGGCGGTGGTCCCCTATCTTCCTTTTTTCACCGTTCCCGCGGGTAAGATCAAGGCCATGCCCAGCCAGCCCGAGTACCTCAGCTGGGGCATGGTGGTTTGCGGGGTGGCCATGAAGAGCTTCCCCGATGATCTAACCTACAAATGCGTCAAAGCGCTCCTCAAGGGAAAAGACACGATCGTGTCCGCCTTCCCGGCCCACGCGCAGATGAACGTCCCCAAGGACACGGTGAACATCACCATGATTCCTCTCCATGCCGGCGCCTACCGGGCCTACAAGGAGCTCGGGGTGAAGATCCCCGACCACGCCGTTCCTCCTGAAGCCAAGAAGTAGAAAAGCTCCATTTTCATCCGGGGGGGGCGGAAAGATTCCCCCCCCATGAATGCATCGCAGAGGGGACGCGGGAGAACCCGGTCCCAACGGAAAATAGGTATGGGCCGATCTTGCTTCGGGAGAAGGACAGGATGAAACGAGAGAGAACGGAAGATCGGGAAATATCCGCCACCGCGCGGACCTATCAGGGGATCTGGAAGATCCTTCTGGGTCTGATTGCCGTTGGATACGTATTTTTCCATCTCTATACCGGCTACGCCGGACCCTTCCCCAACCTCCAGCAGCGGGCCGTGCACGTGGGCTTCGCCCTGGTTTTGACCTTTCTCCTGCTGCCCCCCGTGATCAAGACTCGCGGCAGGAGTTGGGATTCCTTTTTTCTGGCCCTGGACCTGGGGGCCATAGCCCTGGCGGTCTGGTGCTGCGTTTATGTGTTCGTCAAGTACGACTGGATTATGGACCACCCCGCCGAGTCCGTCCCCTTCCAACTCTTCTTGGGAACGATTGCCATTCTGCTGGCGCTGGAAGCGGGCCGGCGGACCATCGGGATACTCTTTCCCATTTTAACTTCTTTCTTCCTCCTCTACGCCTACCTGGGGCCTTACATCCCCGACATCCCCCTCATCGGGAACTGGCTTTCCTACTGGGGCCACCGGGGCTTCAGCGGCCCCTACATCATTCAGATCATGTTCCTGAGCGACCAGGGATTGTGGGGCTTCGTGACCGGGATTTCGGCCACCATCGTGGCCATGTTCATCATTTTCGGCGCCTTCGTTCTCTTTACCGGAGGGGGGGAAACGTTTATCGACCTGGCGATCTGGTCCACCGGCCGCTTCTACGGGGGCGCGGCCAAGGTGGCCGTGGTGGCCAGCGGCTTTTTCGGCATGATCTCGGGGAGCGCGGTAGCAAATGTGGCCACCACGGGCACTTTTACCATTCCCATGATGAAGCGGCTCAAGTACGGGAATGAATTTGCCGGGGCGGTGGAGGCGACCGCCTCGTCGGGTGGCCAGATTACCCCTCCGATCATGGGGGCGGGAGCCTTCATCATGGCGGAGATGCTGGAGATTTCTTATCTCAAAGTAGCGCTCTGCGCGGCCATCCCCGCTTATCTTTACTACTTGGGTTGCTTCAGCGCCGTCCATTTCGAGAGCATCAAGCGAAACCTGGGCCGGGTTCCCCCCTCCGAAACCAAGGCCTTCCGGGAGATCATGCACCCGTCCCGGTCCGTGCCCCTGTTTGTCCCCATATTCATCCTGCTGGCTTTTCTGCTGCGGGGTTATACGCCGGAGACTTCGGCCTTCTGGGCGATCTTCTCGGCGGTTCTGCTGTTTCTCGGAATCGGACTCCGCTGGAAACGTCTCCTGAAGGGCATGGAGGACGCCGGACGCTCCATGATCAAGGTCGTTCCCCTTCTGGTCTGCGCCAATATCATCATCTCCCTGATCAATATCACCGGCATCGGGGTCAAGCTGTCCGAGTTCATCCTGGCTGTGGCCGGCGAGAGCCATTTCCTGGCGCTGGTTTTGGCCGCCGTGGTAACCCTGATCCTGGGCATGGGGGTTCCCACCACAGCCGCCTATCTTCTGGCGGCTGCGGTCATCGCTCCTTCCCTCAAAACGATGGGTTTCGAACCCATCGCCGTCCACCTTTTTATCTTTTATTTTGCCATTCTTTCGGCCATCACCCCGCCGGTTTGCGCGGCCATCTACGTCGGGGCCGGAATCGCCCAGGCGGATTGGGTGAAAACAGCCTGGATCGCCATGCGCCTGGCCTTGGTGGAATACATCGTTCCTTTCATCTTTATCTTCAACAACTCTTTGCTTTTCCTCGGTCCGCCGAAAACCATCCTCTTATCTTTTTTCACCGCCACCATCGGTGTTTCCATGATCGGGTGCGCCACCATGGGATATCTGGCTGGGCCGATGAATCCTTTCATGCGGATTGTCCTCCTGATCGGGTCCACCATGTGCATTACGCCCGGACTTCGGTCAGATGCGGCGGGTTTCGGCCTCCTGGCCCTAATTTATGCCTACCAAAAAATCCAGGCTCGAAGGCGTTCCCGCCAAGGGGAAATATCCTCCCCGGCCTAGGGTTGTGTCCCCCCAAATCATAAGCATAAAATTTCACCTGGCACCAGGGTTCGACTTTGTCCGCTTATTTCTGGGACCCTCCGCCAGATCCTGACTTTCAGGGGAGGCCGGGGGGAAAGGGGAACAGCGTCCATCTGGCGGGGCAGGGAAGGGTTGGAGGGGAGGTGGGAAGTTCCTTTCCCCACGAGGTGAATCTTCAGCGCCCCTTGTTGCGGCCCAGGATCCAGTAGATCAAAGCGGCGGCTGCCATGCCGGGTAAAGAGGAGCCCAAGGCCCACGGAAAGGACATCTGGATGCCCAGGACTTTGTCCAGGAGAAGGGGTGAGAAACCGAGGTAGAGGACAAAGCCGACGGCCCACGCTGCCAGCGCCCGGGGATTCAGGCCTCTCCAAAACCAGTACCGACCGTCTTTTCGGTATAGATCACCCGGTTCCAGAGCTCCCCTCCGCAGAAGGAAATAGTCGACCAGAACGACCCCGAATAAAGGACAGAACATCGCCCCGATGAAGAGCAGGAAATGCTCGTAGTTGAGGAGGGTCGGGAAGAGGAGCGCGGTGGCGGTGCCGAGGATCCCGCCGAGGAGAACCCCCTTCCTCTCTCCCAGGCTGGGGAAAATGTTCAGGCTCGACACCGCCGTGGAATAGATGTCCAAAAAGGTCGTGGTAAAGGTGGAAAAGAGGATGACCAGAAGGGCCGGGACAGTCCAGCCGAACTGGACCATGAGGTTCATGACCACCCCGGAAGGGTCGGGAGATTTCGTGGCCAGGGAGGCGGCCAAGCCCAGCAGGTACATCCAGGAGGAGACGAGGAAATAGCCGATCCAAGTGCCCCAGAAACAGGGTTTCGAATTTTTCGCGAAGCGGGAATAATCGGCCACCAAGGGTAGCCAGGAAATGGGCATGGCGATTACCAGGTCCATGCCGATCATGAAGGGAAATTCTTTTTGTCGGGGGATCTGGGCCAGTTGATCCCAGCCGTATTGGGCCATGACCAGATAGCTCATGGCCCCGCACAGAAGGATCAGGGCGACCACGGAGAAGCGCTGCAGCCATTTCCAGAAGCGGGACCCCACCAGCGCCCAAAAAGTTGTCACCGCGCCCGAGAGGATCACCCAGAAAGCAGGGTTGGAAAAGCCGTAGGTTTTCGATATGGCCTCCGCCGCGCCTCCGCAGAGGATCAACATCACCGCCGTCCATCCGATCAGCTGGATTGCATTCAGCGCCGCTGCAAGATAAGAGCCCCGCAGGCCGAAGGATGCCCGCACGGCCACCATGGTCGGGATTCCCCAGCGACTTCCGATCACCCCTCCCAGGGCCAGGGGCGTATTGCCGATCAAATGGCCGATCAGAATCGCCCCTAGGCCTAAGCCGAGGCCCAGGGGAACAATCAGCCCCCCGGCCCATATCTCCGCCAGGGAAACTGCCGCTCCCGCCCACAGGAGGAAGAAATCCCAACCCCCCAAAGTCCTCTGATCGCTGGAAACTGGTTCGATTCCGGCCATGGGTTCCTTCTCCTGCTTGATTCCGGCTTGGCCAGGGCAGAAAATGCAACCGTTTATCTAAGAAAAAATTAGAATCCTCTCCAAATTAGTTTATCGAATATTTCATGCAAGCCCTGGAATCACCTAGTGTTATGTCATGAAAATAATCCGAATAAATCGCCATGTGGAGTCGAGGTTCGGACCGATGTGCGCCGCCAAAATCCGCTGGGTAAAAGCCTCCTTCGGCAGAGATCCGTGGGATTCCGCAAAGGAACGCGGGCACAAAAGCCACGCCTTCATAAATTCCCAAAAAGCAGGCTTTGGGGCAGTATGCATCGTAAAATCTCCATGGGCTTCGGAGGCACCACCACATATTTTGGCAAGCGCAGCGGTCCGAGCCTCGACTCCTGGCAACGGGGGCTGACTTTGTCAACGTATTTCTGGGACGCCACACTAGCATTTCGAATACATCCACTCTTCGGGTCTCAACTAATTTGGAGATGATCCTAAATTTATTACCTTGTTCCGTTCCAAGACGAAGGCACGGATATGGGCAGGGGTTGTGCCGCAGCAGCCGCCCACGATGTTGGCACCGGCCTGCACCAGGGCCCTCAGCTTGGAGGCCATCATTTCCGGCGTTTCGCGGTAAACCGTCTTCCCATCGACCAGCTCTGGAAGGCCCGCGTTGGGCTTGCACCAGACGGGCAGGGACGTGGCCGAACGCATCCACCCTATCAGTTCAATCATGACATCGATCCCCGCCCCGCAGTTGGCCCCGATGATATCCGCCCCCGCCTTTTCCAGCTCGGCGGCCGCCTGCTCCGGACGGACCCCCATCATGGTGGCGTATCCCTTGGGGCCCTTGTCGAAGGTCAGGGTGACCGCCACCGGCAGGCAGGTGTTGTCTCTGGCCGCTTGAAGGGCGGCTTTGGCCTCGGCCAGGTCCATCATGGTCTCGACCACGATGCCATCGGCTCCCCCCTCCGCAAGGGCCTTGGCCTGCGCGGCAAAGCCTTTTACCATGTCCGCTTCGCTGATCATCCCCAGGGGGGCCATGAATTCACCGCTGGGCCCGATGGAGGCGAATACCAGGGCCCGGCCTCCGGCCGCCTGCCTGGATATCTCCGCCCCCCGGCGGTTGATCTCCGGCAGCTTGCCTTCCAGGTGCACCTTGGCGAGCTTCAGGGGGCTGCCGCCGAAGGTATTGGTCAGGAGGATGTCCGCCCCGGCTTCCACATAGGATCGGGCGACAGCCAGGACATCTTCCGGACGGCTGAGGTTCCAGATCTCAGGAGGTTCGCCCGGCGGCAGTCCGCGCTTCTGCAGCTCCGTCCCCCATCCGCCGTCGGCGATCAATATTTTTTTCTCCTCCATCCGGCTTTTCCAGAGACTCATGTTTTTACCCCTCCCGTGAGAACGGCCTTTTCCCCTCAAGCAGGAAGCCGCTGATGATATCTCACGAAATGGCTTAATGCCCGGGCGGCGCGGTCCAGGGTTTTGAAGACCGGGAACCCGGCAGCCTGGTAGTTGTCCCTCTCCCGGCGCCATTCGATCTCCAGGTCGATCATCTTTCCATCGGTCACGATATCGGGGAGGACCAGGAGGATGGGTTTCCCGTATTTCTCCTGGACTTCCTGGCAGGCTTTTAGCAACTCGGGCTGGAAGCTGAACTGGGAGAGAGGTTTGTCATCCCTCCCCAAACGGTGGCGGACCTGGTAGAGGATGTAAAAAAGGATCTGAATCACAACCAGGGTGTCGATCCCCCCGTCCTCTCCGGCAGCCTCCATCACCTTGCGCAGCATGGAGGGAGGGATCATGGGATTGCCCAGGTCCACGGGGTTCTTCAGGCTGTTTCCCACCGCGGGAAAGGAGGCCTTGAGTTTCTCCAGAATGGGGGGGGATAAGACCGGGAGGGACAGCCCAAGCCGGTCCAGGGCGTCCGAGGCGGCAACCCCGATCGCTCCTCCCCCTCCCATGAGAGCCACTTTCGGCCCGGCATTGCCCGGGAGGTAGAGGAAAGCGTAAATCGTATCGATGAGCTCCTCCGCGCCGCCCACCTGGACTACGCCCCACTGCTGCAAGACGGACTTCCAAACTTCAGCCGCCCCGCTGAGGGACCCCGTGTGGCTCATAACCGCGCGGCTTCCGGTTTCGGTCAACCCGGCCTTCCAGAGGATAACCGGCTTTTTTCCCCGATTGTTTTTCAGAATCTCCAGGAATCGCGGGCCGTCCTCCACTCCTTCCAGGTACCCGGCGATGATCCGGGTCTGGGGGTCGGCGAAGAAGTATTCCAGGAGATCGCAGGCCGCCACGTCGCATCCGTTGCCGTAGCTCACCATTTTGCTGAACCGGATTCCCAGTCCTTTAGCCATCTGGCCCAGGTCCGCGCACAGACCGCCGCTCTGGGAAAGAAATCCCACCGGCCCTGCCTCCCGCGAAAAATTCTGGCCGGGAAGAATGGTCAGGCCGCTCTCCGGGCAGTAGATCCCGAAGCAGTTGGGGCCGAGAATCCGGATTCCCCGCTTGGCAATCCGGCCGATCTCCTCTTCCATCCTCCGCCCTTCAGGAGTTCCCGTTTCTCGGAAACCAGAAGTTAGAATTTCCGCCCCCTTAACTCCCTTTCGCAAACACTCCTCGAGGGCGCTACTCACTAAGGGGGCAGGTATGGTTAGGACTGCAAAATCCACTTCTCCGGGGATCTCCTTCAAAGAGGGGTAAACCTTCAGCCCGTTAATTTCTTCCGCCTCGGGATTGACCGGGTAAACTTTCCCCTTGTAGCCAACCTCCATGATCGCGCTGAGGATAACATTGCCGAACTTGGAAATATCCGCTGAAGCGCCGATGACCGCCACGGATCTGGGGTAAAAGATGGGTTCAAACGCCTGCAGGATGTCCGATGCCACGTTTCTTTCCTCTTCCGCTTTTTATTGCACAGGAAATCTCCCCGCCCTCAAGATTGAAGGACAAATAAACCGCAGAGTACGCAGAGACCGCAGAGCTTTTTTCTTTGTAAAGACAAAAAACACAAATCCATTTATGGAAATGGGTCTACTCTTTGCCTTTCCATCCTCCGGTGATAAAAAAATGGTGAACGGAGAGGAAGCAGAGAGCGCGAAGATCATTTTTTAGAAAAGCCCTGGATTCTTTTGACCTTCCGGAAAGGGTATAAAAGAAGGCCGCTTTTTCTCCGCCTCCTGTCCTTTAGCCTTTGATTCTTCTAACCTCTGCGTGCTCTGCGACCTCTGCGGTCAAGGGTTCTTATCCGACCTTCAGGACCCGCCGCAGGATCTTTCCGGATTGATTCTTGGGCACTTCGTGAATGAAAGCCACGTCGCGGATCTTCTTATAGGGGGCGACCCGCTCGGCCACGAAAGCCATAACTTCTTCGGCGGAAAGAGTGACCTCTTCTTTCTTTACGATAAAGGCCTTGGGAATCTCCCCCAGGTTTTCTTCGGGGATCCCCACGACGGCGCAGTCTTTCACCGCCGGGTGTTCCATGATAATCGCTTCCAGTTCCGCCGGGGCGATCTGGTATCCCCGGTATTTGATCATCTCCTTTTTCCGGTCCAGGATAAACACGTACCCTTCCTCGTCCATCCAGGCGATGTCCCCGGTGTAGAGCCATCCGTCGCGCAGGGCCAGCTTGGTATCTTCCGGGTGTTTCCAGTAGCCCCGAAAAATGTTGGGGCCCCGGACCGCCAGCTCACCGGGTTCTCCCGTTTTCATCTCCTTCTTTCCCGTCTCCCAATCCATGATCTTGTCTTCCAAGTCACTCACGGCGATCCCCACCGAGCCTTCTTTGGGGCACCCAGGGGGGTTGCAATGGGTGGTGGGAGAAGCCTCACTCAATCCATAATGGCGGGCGATGGGAACCCGGAACTTCTCCTGAATGGCCCGGCCGACGGAGGGGACCAGGGGAGCGGCTCCGATCCATATGTACCGCAGGGAGGAAAAGTCAAATTTATCCAGTTCGGGCACCGATAGAAAGGCCAGGAGGGCCGGCTGGACGCCGAAGACTACCGTGACCCGGTATCTTTCCATGAGGCGCAGGCAATCTTCGGCATGGAAACGGGCCAAGACGACCTGGGTGCCGCCCAGGTAAATGGAGCCGCAGAGGAAATAAGTGAAACCGTAGATATGATGGAAGGGGAGGAAGCTGATAAAGACATCGCTTTCTCCCGCCTCCACGGCCTGCATGGACTGAATCGTGTTGGAGAGAAGGTTAAAGTGGGTGATCATGACCCCTTTGCTCAGACCGGCGGTACCCGAAGAGTAGGGAAGAGCGGCCAGATCCTTTTGAGGATGAATCCGGGGAAGGGGAACGGTGAAAGACGGGGCATGTTGATTCAAAAGCCGCGCCAGGGGAAAAAACTTATCCCCCGGTTCGTCGACATGCCGGGTGATGATCACCCTCTCCAGGGAAGGCATTTCCGGGAGGATTTTCTCCACCATCGGGAGGAGGTCCTGCTGGACAAGAAGCACCCTGCTCTCCGCATCGTTGACCTGGCTCTTTACTGCCCGCTGGCGCAGCGTGGGGTTCATGGGAGAGACCACGGCTCCCACCTTCATGGCCGCGTAAAACCCCACGAAGTATTCCCACCCGTTGGGCAGGAGGAAGGAAACCCGGTCCCCCACCTGGATCCCCCAGTCGAGAAAGGCGCGAGCCAGGGCGTCGCTCTCCCGGTCGATGTCCAGGAAGGTAAGCTCCCTCTCTGCTTTCGGGTCGATGACCGCCACCTTATGGGGTAGATGTTCCACGGTTTTTTTCAGGAGATGATAAACCGGTTCTTCCGAGTAATGGAGAGACGGGCGTAGCAGCTTGGAAGTCCTCATATATTCACAATCTCTGCAGGGGGTAAGAAGGGCATCTCCTGTTCTCCCACGGTCAGGGAGAAAAAGAGTCTGGCCCCAGAGCTTTTAGATTTCCCAGGATGGGAAAGGGGTAATCGGAACTGGACCCGGTGGACCCGACCCAGATGGGCCACATGGTTCGGTGGTCTGTTTTACGGATGTTCATCTGGCCCACAGGGGTGCGAAAGGTTAAATCCCTCAAGGCCTCCATAGTTTTTTGCGGATCCATGGGCTTGGTTTTTTTGATCGCTTCAAAAATAGCGTAGATGCTGATGTATCCGCTCAAGGCGGCGAGGCTGGGGTAGGAACCGGTATTTTTTCTGTATTTGGCCACGAATTCCTTGGCCTCCTTCCATCCCAGATTCCAGAAAGGAAAAGCGCTTACGCCCCAAATTCCTTCAGGCACTTTTTTCTTCATGGCCGCCAGGGACTCCAGATTTCCCGATTCAAGTTCGAAATGGGTTACCTTCCTGAAATAACCCCGCTGATTGGCCGTCCGGTAGAAAGCCAGCCAGTCTTTCACTCCTAGGTGGCTCAGGCAGACCTCCGTGTTGGCCGAAAGGACGATCTGCAGGAAAGGACGGTAATCTTCAATCGGCGTGGGAACAAAAGTCTCCCCCAGCCGCTGCGCATTCGGCTTCTGCTTGCTCATTGATTCCCAGAAATATTTCACCCAGTTTCGGCCGGTGGCCGAGTTTCGAGCCAGGAGGTAGAACCGTTTTTGGGGAAACTGAACCACGGTCCGGACCGCCGCCCGCTGGTAAGCTTCGGGGGTCGGGCTGATCCAGAAGAGGTTGGGGGGCTCTTCTCCGGTGGAGGCTGCTTCCATAAAATCCACCGGGAATACCAGGAAAGGGATCTGATATTCGTGAGCTAACCTGGAAACTGGAAGAATGGGCTCTCTGGAAAGCGCCCCGAGCAGAAAATGCAGCCTTTGTTCAAAAAAGAAGTCGCGGAGGGCGTTCAGTTCTCTACGCTGTTGGAAAGACCCTCTCCGCAGAAAAAGAAGAAATTGGATGCCCTGTTTTCCTTCAACGGAATTCACTTCGGCAACGGCAATCTCCGCCCCCCGGAGATAAGCGTAGTGAGGTCCCCTTCCGGATTGCCCCGAGGAAATCAGCAAACCGACCCTGGCCACTTCCGCCCGGGGGGACGGGGGAGAGAGAAGAAAGGACAGGGTGAAAACGGTGAATCCTAAAATTGCCCAGACCGCTTGGTTTTCAAGAATGCGGCGGAGGCGGGACCCCCGCCAGCGGGTTTTCCCTGGGGGGGAAGGGTGAGGAAAAATGGAAGAACTTCTAAGGATGATTTTAGATTCTCTTTTTCCCTTAGAAAACATAAGGTTTCTAATTTTGCCGGGGTGGAGACCGGAGGTGGAAAAAAGAAAAGAAGGTTTACGGGTCCACATTTCGTTAATTCATCCTAGCAGGGAAATGGGGCCAAAGGAACGAAAAAACGAATGGGCACTCAGGCGCTGCCCATTTATACCTTGACGCATGCTAAAATATCCATTAATCTATATTATTTAAGGTTATTTTTCTATCAAAAAAAATTATGTTCGATTCCCTAACCGAAAAGCTAAATTCGGTCTTCAAGAAACTCCGCGGGCACGGGAAACTCACGGAACAGAATATCTCCGACGCCTTGAAGGAAGTCCGCCTGGCCCTTCTGGAGGCGGACGTCAATTTTAAGGTCGTAAAGGACTTCATCGAGCGCATTCGGGCCCGGGCCGTGGGGCAGGAAGTTTTAGGGAGCCTGACGCCGGGACAGCAGGTCGTTAAAATCGTTCACGAAGAACTCGTTTCCCTGATGGGAGGATCCAATAGCGGGCTCAACCTGTCCTACAAACCCCCGATTCCCGTCATGCTGGTGGGGTTGCAGGGGTCCGGAAAGACCACCAGCGCGGCCAAGCTGGGGAAATTCTTAAGGGACAAAGGCCGAAAACCTTTTCTGGTTCCCGCCGATGTGCGCCGGCCGGCGGCCATTGAACAATTGAAGAAATTGGGAGAACAACTCTCCATCCCGGTGTACCCTTCCGATCCCCAAGAGAGTCCGTTGACGATCTGCCGCAAGGCGGTCCAATGGGCGGATGGAGAGAGCGGGGATGTGGTCCTCATCGATACCGCCGGTCGGCTGCATATCGATGAAGACCTGATGAAGGAGCTCGAGCAGATCAAGAAGGAGGTCATACCCCGGGAGGTCCTGCTGGTGGCCGATGCCATGACCGGACAGGACGCCATTCATGTGGCTAAAAAGTTCAATGATATCTTAGACATTCATGGGATCATTCTTACCAAGCTGGATGGGGATGCCCGCGGAGGGGCCGCTCTTTCCATCCGAGCGGTCACCGGCAAGCCCATAAAGTTCGTGGGGGTGGGAGAAAAACTCGACGCCCTGGAGCTCTTTCATCCCGACCGGATGGCCTCGCGGATCCTGGGGATGGGAGATGTCCTCTCCCTGATCGAGAAAGCGCAAGAGGCCATCGATGAGAAAAAAGCCCAGGAACTGCAGAAGAAGCTGCTCAAAGACTCTTTTACCTTGGAAGATTTCGCGGAGCAACTGAAGCAGATCAAAAAGATGGGTTCCATCGATCAGATCCTGTCCATGGTTCCGGGGATGGGCAGGCTCAAGCTTCCCAAAGATTTCCAGGCAAGCGAAAAAGAACTGGGAAGGGTCGAGGCGATCATCAATTCCATGACCCGGGAGGAGAGACGGCATCCGGAGATCTTGAACGGAAGCCGCCGGCTGCGGATCGCCACGGGCAGCGGCACGACGGTTCAGGATGTGAACCAGTTGCTCAAGCAGTACCTGCAGACCAAAAAGATGCTCCGGACCTTCAGGAAAGGCGGGATGAAAGGGCTGCCCCGGGGCCTCTTTTCCTGAAGGTAGAAGAAGGTTTTCGGGGGAACAGGAAATCCCCTTCCGTCCAGTTTTCATTTTTCCTTAGGCAAGAAAAGAAGATCACCGCAGACCATGCAAAGATCGCAGGTTTTTCTTGCTAAACGGCATAGGCCAAAAAGAATTTTGAATATTTCATAAACTCTGCGGCCTCTGCGCTCTCTGCGGTTCATCTTTCATTTTTTTATTTGGAAGCAGATTCCGATCAACAGAAAGGAAGAATGGGTATGTCCGTTGTTCTTCGCTTAACCCGCACCGGTGCTAAGAAAAAAGCCTTTTACCGGCTGGTGGCCGCCGATTCCCGGTTTCCCCGGGACGGGCGCTTCATCGAGGTTTTGGGAACCTATAATCCCAACCTGGACCCTCCGGCGATCAAACTGAATCGGGAGAAAGTGGAAACCTGGGTGAATCGCGGAGCCCATTTTTCCACCACGGTGAAAAGCCTGTTGAAAAAAAGCGGGATCTCCATCCAGCCGGCCAAGAAATCACCCCCTGCTGCCAAGGCGGGCGGACCCCAGGCGGATTCGCCGGCCTGAACTAGAGAAGTCCATCTGCACTGAGGGATTTGTTCGCTCAACCGGGCGCACCTGAGATAGAGTTGGCCAGAGACCGAACTCACAGGGAAAGGGGGGCTATGTTCTATGGAGATGAAGGATTTGATCTCGTACATTGCCAAAGCCCTGGTGGATAGCCCTGAGGCCGTGGAGGTCTCGGAAGTTGAAGGTGAACAAACCTCAGTCATCGAGTTGAAGGTGGCCAAAGGAGACCTGGGGAAGGTCATCGGGAAGCAGGGTCGGACCGCCCGAGCCATGCGCACGATCCTGAACGCAGCCTCGACCAAGATCAAGAAACGGGCCGTGCTGGAGATCATCGAGTGAACCTTCCATGGAAGATCCGCTGCTCCGGGTCGGCCGGGTAGTCAAGACGCAGGGCATCAAAGGCGAGGTTCGGGTTTCTTCTCCGGGAAAGGAAGCGCTGGCTCAGTCCCGGGGGAAAACGGTTTACCTGGAGGACCCGGAGGGGAATCGAAGGGCGCTCACGGTAGAATCAACCCGGCCGCTGAAAAAACTGACCGTTCTCGCCTTTGGCGAGATCAAGAGCATCGAAGAAGCGCAAAAGCTGATCGGCTGTTTTGTATACGCAGAAAAGAAAAATCTGGATCCTTTACCCCCGGATGAATTTTACTGGTACCAGCTCCGGGGACTCCGGGTAGAGACTGAAGAGGGAAGATATTTGGGTATTCTGGAAGGGGTCTTTGCCACGGGGAGCAACGATGTTTTCGTGGTCCGGAAGGAGGGGAAAGAAATTCTCATCCCGGCCACGGAGGAAGTGATCTCCCGGGTCAACCTGCAGGAAAAATTCATGATCATACGTCCCCTGGAAGGGCTGCTGCCGGAAGATGATCTTTGATATTCTGACGATTTTCCCGGAGATTTTTCGATCCCCCCTGTCGGAGAGCCTGCTGAAGAAAGCCCTGGACCGGGGACTCCTTCAGGTTCGGGTCTGGAACCTGCGGGATTTTGCCGGGGACAAGCATCGGACTACGGATGATTACCCGTACGGGGGCGGTGCCGGCATGGTCATGAAAGCCGAGCCCATCTTCCGTGCGGTGGAAGAGATCAAGTCCCAAAACCCGGAAGCCCGGGCGGTTCTGTTCACCCCCCAGGGGGAGCTTTTTCATCAGGGATTGGCCAAAGAACTGAGCGGGCAGAAGCACTGGATCCTGGTCTGCGGGCGCTATGAAGGGCTGGACGAACGAGTCCGGCGGGGGGCGGTGGACCGGGAGATCTCCATCGGAGATTACATCCTCAACGGCGGGGAGATTCCCGCCCTGGTCTTTCTGGAAGTCATCAGCCGGTATGTCCCCGAGTTTTTGGGAAGCGAGCAGTCCATGGAAGAGGAATCTTTTTCGGACGGCCTTCTGGAATACCCCCAGTACACCCGGCCGCCGGTCTTGCGGGGGATGGAGGTTCCCGAAGTTCTTCTCTCCGGCAACCACGCGGACATCAAACGGTGGCGAAGGAGAGAGTCGCTGAAGCGGACCTACGGGAGAAGGCCCGACCTTCTGGAAAAGGCGGCCCTGAGCGAAGCGGATCTGGAGTATTTGGCTGAATTGAAAAGCCGCCAAAAGATCGATTAAGAATTTAACCACAGAGCTCGCGGAGCACACAGAGATAAAGACGGGAAAAGGCTCAAGGCCCAGGATGCATGCGGAAAAATGGACGAAACTGCCAATGGGCTTTCATAAAATGATCTCTGCGCGCTCTGCTTCCTCTTCGTTCAGCCTCTGGTCATCGTGCACGGAGGATGCCGAGAAAGAATGATTCTGATTCTCCCAAAAGAGAAAAGAACCACAAATCGCAGAGATTCGGGAGGACGCAGAGAATTAAAAAAAGAATAATGGAATAAAGGATGGGCAAAAAATAAAACACCTAAATCCATTATTTCATCATTCGATTATTTCAATTTATATTGCTCTGCGATCTCTGCGTGCTCTGCGGTTAACATTTTTTCCGTTCCCCAAGGGCTATCAAAGAAGTTTGGAGGTTGTCATGAGAGCGATTGAGCAGATCGAAAAAGAACAGATGCGCATGGACATACCCGATTTTCGGGCTGGCGATACGGTCAAAGTTCATGTAAAGATCAAAGAAGGGGAAAAGGAGCGGATCCAGGTCTTTGAAGGCATCGTGATCCGCAAGCGCCAGGGAGCCAGTCGGGCCAGTTTCACCGTGCGGAAAGTCTCCTACGGCGTCGGCGTGGAAAGAATCTTCCCCACCCATTCCCCGGCCATTGACCACATCGATGTGGTGCAGAAGGGGAAAGTCCGCAGGGCTAAGCTGTACTACCTGAGAGGACTGAGAGGCAAGGCTGCTCGGATCCGGGAGCAGAGAGAAATGTGATTCCAACCCTTTGATTTCCGATTTCAGATTAAAACTCAGGTTTTTTAGAATCTGCAATTCCCAATCGGGTCATTATGAAATGGGAACCCTTCGAGGAGAAGGCCCGAAGACAGGGCTTTCGAGTCATCGCCGGGCTGGATGAAGCCGGAAGGGGTCCTTTGGCCGGGCCAGTGGTGGCCGCGGCGGTCGTCCTTCCCCGGACAAGGAGCATAAAAGGGGTGGCGGATTCCAAAGACCTGACCGCGGAGAAGAGGGAGAAGGCTTTCGCCCTCATCGAAAAACGGGCCCTGGCCGTAGGAATTGGAATCGTGGATGCCGAGGAGATTGACCGCCTGAATATCCTCCAGGCCTCCCTGAAGGCCATGGAACTGGCGCTGCAAGAGCTTTCCCTGGATCCGGATTGTCTTCTGATCGACGGACTCCATACCCTCCGATGCTCGCAGGCCCAACAGGCCATTCCCAAGGGTGACGGAAGATGTCTCTCCATTGCCGCCGCTTCCATCGTGGCCAAAGTCACCCGGGACCGCCTGATGGTTGCCTTCCATGAACAATACCCCGCGTACAACTTTGCCAAGCATAAGGGATACGGAACCCGGGAGCACCTCCGGGCCATCCGGGAGTACGGGTGCTGCCCCCTCCACCGTCAATCTTTCCGGACCATTTATCAGCTCTCCCTCCTATGACCCAGGATCGGGTTTCTCTCGGGAAAAAAGGCGAGGAATTGGCCGTCGAGCGGCTCAAGGCGTTGAAATACAAAGTCCTGGAAAGGAATTTCAAATGCCCCCTGGGGGAGATCGATATCATCGCCCGGGATAAAAGCACGTTGGTCTTCATCGAGGTGAAAACCAGGGCAACGAGAGATTTCGGAGGCCCGGCGGCAGCGGTTCATGAGCGCAAACAGCGCCAGCTATCCAAAGTCGCTTTGCTCTACCTGAACCAAAAGAAGCTTTTCAGCGTACCCGCCCGTTTTGACGTAGTGGCCGTCGAACTCCTCCCTCCCGCGCCGCGTATTGAAGTGATCCAGAACGCCTTCGAGCTGTGCTATGAATAATGGGTTTTGGATTTTGATCCTTGAATTTTCTCCGGTATTCTATCGGTAATGAACACGGACATTCTTCGAGATCAAGCGGGCTTCCGGCAGCAGGTCATTGATGCTCTCTCTAGGGGGCCTGTGGATTATGTGGAACAGTTTGCCTTCATCGAGCGGCAGAGAGATGAGGAGGAAAGCTTCGCCGGCGGAGCGGTCCTGCTGCCGCTTTTCTTTCAGGAAGAAAAGAAATCGGGAGAACAGCGACATGGCGAGTATGCCTTTCTCCTCAACAAGCGATCCAAGAAAGTCCTGCAGCCGGGAGACCTCTGTGCACCCGGCGGAGGGATTCACCCCTTTTTTGACTCCCTTAGCCAAAAGATACTTCGATTCAAGCTTCTGCCCGGAGTGGGGGGACCCGGTCTGGAACCGGCCAGGAGGAGGGGAAAAGGGGCCTACGAAAAAATCCTCTTCCTTCTGGGGAATGCCTTGCGGGAGAGTTGGGAAGAGCTGCGGCTCAGCCCGTTCAACGTGGAATTTCTCGGCCCCCTGCCGACCTACCCCCTTTCCAGCCGGAGATGGATCATCTTTCCCCTCGTGGGCCGAGTGAAACAAGCCTGGCAGCCCAAGCTCAGCTGGGAAGTGGAAAAGATCGTTCCCATCCCGCTATCGACTTTTTTCAATCCGGGAAATTATGCCATCTATTCCCTGGAAGTTCCGGAAAAGCTCGTCGCCCAGGGCATCCCCAGCCCCTGGGAATTTCCCTGTCTAGTCCACTTGGAGAATGGCAAAGAGGAGATTCTCTGGGGAGCCACGTTCAAGGTGATCCAAACCTTCTTCCAGATCGTCTTCGATTTTTCCTTCCCCTCCCCCGACAGCCGACGAATCATCCGCCGGCCGCTGGCTCCAAATTATCTGACCGGAAGGGAAGAGCTGTAGTTACCGTCGAAAGGGTCGACACCCGCGTCCTTTTTTCACCAAAGAATCCTTGCCCATCCCCTGTTTTTTTGTGCTCGTTGGGGTTCAGCTTGAGGGAATTTGGATCATCAGGCTCGGCGGGATCATCGTTTTCTAAACACCCTCCACCTTTCCTCCGCCAGGGGAGGCCTGCGATGAAATAGCTCCAGAGGCAAGATTGGACTAAACCATCTTCCCTTGCGAATCTCCCCGGGACAGGCCCGGCCCAAATAAAGAGTAACTGCCTTAGGATGATGATTTAAATTCCCTCAAGCTGAACCCCATGCGCCACCCCGCTCTTTCTTCCGGGTTTTTCTCGGCCATGGTCTCTCTTCCCAAAGAATGGGGGTGGACAAGGAATGAATCCCGTTGACAATTCCGGTGAAGAAAGATTATCTATGAAAGAGTTGGGTATATTGAAGCTTCCGTGAGCCCAAAGGATAAGGGAAAAAAGATCGGTTTCTCTATGCTTCCCTACCGTTGAAGCGAAGGGGAGAAAGGGGGAGAAATGGCCATCAAAAAAATCAGCGTAATCGGTTTGGGGACTTTGGGAACCCAGATCGCCATCCAGGCGGCTTACTATGGGTGCGAGGTCAGGGGATATGACCAGGACCCGGAGATCTTTCCGAAGACCATCCAGAAGGTCAAAGGAATGATGAAGTTCCTGGGCAAAGGCCCCACCATGCCGGCGGAGGGGTGGGAAAAAGCCGCATCCAAAGTCAATGTGGTGAAAGATCTGGCCGATGCCTTGAAGGATGCGGACCTGGTCATAGAAGCCGTGCCGGAAAATCTCGAGCTGAAGCGAAGCGTCTGGGCCCGGCTCGACTCCCTGGCGCCGAAGCAAGCGCTTCTGGCGACCAACAGCTCATCCATTCCCGTCTCCCGGAGCGAGAGCGCCACCGGTCGGCCGGAAAAGTGCCTGAACATTCATTTCTACCAGCCGGCAATCGGAATGAATATCGTCGATGTCATGGGCGGAACCA
>LJUR01000044.1 GCA_001304105.1 Deltaproteobacteria bacterium SM23_61 | reverse complement strand
AGCCTGTCGGTCCCGGCGGTGATGCGCCGGGAGTGGGCCCCCTTCCTCGATTTCATGGTCGATGTTTCCTACTGGAACACCGAACTCCTGGAAGAATAGGTTGCCCGTTGCAGGTTGCCCGTTGCCGGTTTGTATTTTTAGTAAAGCGGACGGGTTGAGCTCTTCACTCGCAACTGGGAACCGGCAACCGGTAACCGTTTTATGATCACCTCTAAAAGTAACCCCAGGATCAAGGATATCCGCCTCCTCAAGCAGGCCAAACACCGCCAGGCCCGGGGGGAATATTTTGTCGAGGGGGTGCGCCTTGTGGAGGAGGCTTTCGGCTCGGGCCAGGCGGTCCGGCAAATCGTCTACAGCCCCCGGCTGGAAAATACCCCCCGGGGGACCGCACTTCTCTCCCTGGCGCGCAGGGACTATCCCGCCGCCGGATGGTTTTACGTCAGCGACAGCGTCCTGGACTCCCTCAGCGACACCCGGACCCACCAGGGGATTCTTGCCGTCCTGGAAAGGAGGGAGCACCGCTGGGAGAAGCGGGGAAAGGGGCTGGCCTGGTTTTGACCCGGGGAACGATCGATCCCTTCAATCCCAAGGTGGTCCGGGCCTCCATGGGAAGCCTATTCCGCCTCCCCTTTCTGGTGGATCAGGACTCCAGCGAGGCTCTGCAAACCCTTCGGTCCCTGGGGTACCAGGTATTTTCGACTTCGGTCAAAGCAGGAACATCGCTCTGGGAGGCAGATTTCTCCCGTCCCACGGCCGTTTTATTGGGACAGGAAGGGGCCGGGCTTCCCGCAGAACTGGTTGAAGGGGCAGACGGGATTCTCACCATCCCCATGAACCCGGCGGTGAATTCCCTCAATGTGGCACTATCCGCGGGGCTCGTGGTCTACGAGGCCTACCGGCAAAATACATTTCGGAGATTGTAGGGGCACGCGGCGGCGTGCCCCTACGCTGAACCGACTGATGGCGACCGGACTTCGGCGAGCTCAGCCAAGCCGCCGGTCGCCCCTACATGTCTACAGGACGGTTTTCCCTTGACATTTCCCCCCGGTTTGAATTAAAAAGGTCCTACCCGTCGCGGTTATCGAAAGACCTAAAAGGAAGGGGGCCCACCTATATTTTTATGCCCGAATGACCGCCCGATTCGAACGGGGTGACATGGGCAGAAAAATCGTATTCGCTGACCGAAATGGAATCGTACCATCCTGCTTTCGCCAGGGCTGGAAAACAATGCTTCTAGCCCTTTCCTGTTTTCACTCGCCAGAGACGCAAACCAAATCCGGCCTGAGCTCAGGCCGAGAAAAAGGAGGTGTGACATGCAGAAAAAAGTAATGGGTATTTTTATGATTTGTTTATTTTTATCCTTCCTTTTAGTTGTTGGCGGTTGCGCCAAAAAAGAAGAAGAGGCAGCCAAGCCCGAAGTAAAAAAGGAAAAAGTTTTCAAATGGAAGTTCCAGTCCCATTGGCCTGCGGCCAGCGCCTCATTTAAACCCCTGAAGAAATATTTTGATGAAGATCTGAAAAAGCTTACGGATGGACGGCTGGAGATTACTCTTCATCCGGCCGCGGCTCTGGTACCCACGAAAGAATTATTCGATGCCTGCCGCAAGGGAACGGTAGATGGGGGAACGGGAAGCGGGGCCTACTGGATGACCATCGTTCCCATCGCCGCATTGCCGGGGAATTCCCCGATGACCTTCCGAGAAACCTGGGAGGGGCTTTATTTTCACTTCGTCATGGGGTTTGAAGATATGCTGAAAGAAGCCCATGCCAAGCATAACATCCTCTACTATACGGAAAAGATCTATCCCACGGCCATGATCGCGAGGAAGCCCATCCGGAAGATAGGAGATTTTAAAGGACGATGGAGCCCACTGGGGAGCGGCCCAGGGAGCTCTGACCATGAAACTCTGCGAAGTGGCCAAGTATTACATCCAGCCCAACCTGGCCATGTCCGGCACCGACGTAATCATCATCAACAAAGACGCCTTCAATGCCCTGCCGAAGGATTTGCAGGTCCTCCTCGACTTAGCCTTGAAGGAGCGGGTGTGGAAACGTTCGCACGAATACATCATGGGCGAAATGAATGCTCTGGATACCATGAAAAAGAAGTATGGCGTCAAGGTCGTGACGCTTCCACCGGAAGACCAGAAAAAGATGATGAAGGCGGCCATGAAAGAGTGGGATAAGGTGGCAGCCAAAGATGAGCTCGCCGCCAAGGGTATCTCCATGCTGAAAGATTACCTGAAAAAATTGGGTTATATCGATTAAATCCGGCCTGGGGGAGAGGACCGGTCCTCTCCCCCAGAGCATGGGGAAAGGTTGAAGCTCCGATGAAGGGATTTTGCAGGCTCATCGACCGGATTAACGAACAAGGGGGAAAGCTCATCAGCTTTTTGATTCTTTTTCTAGTAGGCGTAGTCCTTTTTGAGATCTCTGCCCGATATCTATTCAACCGTCCGACCATCTGGGCCCACGAAATCTCCCAGATGATTTACGGCGCATATGTGATTCTTCTGGGAGGTTACGTCCTCCAGCGCGGGGGACACGTGAACGTGGAAATCCTTTACGGGAAGTTTCGCCCTCGCACCCGGGCGATCATCGACCTGTTCACCTGGCTCCTCTTCTTTTTCTTCTGCGGCCTCATTCTCGTCAAAGGATGGGAGATGGCCTGGGACTCCTTCAAAGTTCGTGAAACGGAACCCACCTCCTTCGCCCCACCGATCTACCCCATTAAAATGATGATTCCCCTGGGGGCACTCCTGATCCTGCTCCAGGGCCTGGCCAGGTTTTTGCGGTCCCTGGCTTTGGCCATTTCCGGGAAGGAGATGGAATCATGAGCATTGAAATCATCACTATCCTTCTCTTCGGGGCTCTCCTTCTGCTATTGGCCTTGGGACTTCCCTTGTCTTTTGTCCTGGGTGGAGTGGGGATGGTGGGCTGTTTTTTTCTGTGGGGAGAAAAAGGTCTTTTCGTAGCGGCGGCCCAGGCCTACGGCGCCATGGGGAAATTCACCCTTCTGGCCATTCCTCTTTTCATTTTTATGGCCATGATTCTGGAACGGGCGGGTGTGGCTGAGGATCTCTACACGATGATGCACCGCTGGATGGGGCCGCTGCGGGGAGGACTGGCCATCGGCACCGTGCTGATCTGTACCATTTTTGCAGCCATGGCCGGGATCAGCGGGGCGGCGACCGTTTCCATGGGCCTCATCGCCCTGCCCGCCATGCTCAAGCGCAACTATGACAAAGTGATTGCCATGGGCAGTATTTCCGGGGGGGGAGCGCTGGGAATTTTAATTCCCCCCAGTGTGCCCATGATCCTTTACGCTACCCTGACCGGAGAATCGGTGGGAGGCCTTTTTGCCGGAGGAATCTTCCCGGGAATTCTCCTGGCCTTTTTGTTTATCCTCTACATCGCCATCCGATGTTTCTTCCAGCCTGCCCTCGGGCCTGCGCTCCCCAGGGAAGAGCGGGCGAGCTGGGAAGAGAAATTCTCTTCTTTGAAAGCAGTGATTTTGCCCATCATCATCATCATCATGGTCCTGGGCTCCATCTATGGAGGGGTTTGCACGGCCACAGAAGCAGCCGCCCTGGGCGTCCTGGGTGCGGCCATTTCCGCCGCGGTCTACCGCAAGCTCAGCTGGGCTTTGATTAAAGAAGCCTGTTACCGGACCGCCAACCTCACGACCATGATCATCTGGATTCTCATCGGGGCTTACTGCTTCACCTCGGTCTATACGGCGACGGGCGCCCATGAACTGATGGAACACCTGTTATTATCCATCCCCGGGGGTCGTTACGCTATTTTATTCACCATGCAGGCCGTTTTCTTCATTCTCGGATGCATCCTGGACCCGGCAGGAATCATCATGATCTGCACCCCCGTCTTTGTCCCGGTGATCGAGTCTCTGGGGTTTGATCCTCTCTGGTTCGGGGTTCTTTTTATCATGAACATGGAGATGGGGTATCTAACCCCTCCCTTCGGTTTCAACTTATTCTACATGAAGGCCATTGCCCCTCCCGGCGTGACCATGGGGGACATCTATCGCTCCATCTTCCCTTTTGTGATGCTTCAGGGACTTGGGCTGGTCATTGTCATCATGTTTCCCTCCCTCGCCCTCTGGCTTCCAGCCCAGATGCATCGGTAAGGTGGCGGATGAATGATGAATGCCTGGCGCCTGCTGGAAGTAACCTACGATAGCCTGGCTGAACATGAGCCTCTGCGACGGGCCTTGATTGAAGTGCGGAACCGCCGGGGAGAGGGGGCGGAAAACACCCTTTTATGCTTCTCCGTCCGGAGACCCTGCGTTCAGCTGGGGGAGTTTCAGGACATCGACGAAGAGCTGGACCTGGAAGAATGCCGGCGAAGGGGAGTGGATATCTCCCGCAGGGTCGGCGGGGGCGGGTGCATCTATTACGACGACCGGACCCGTTTTGCCGTGGCCCTCTGCGACCGGGGGACCTTTCCGGACCTGGAGGAGGCCGCCAAGGCCTGGCAGGGGGAAGTGGTCACGGGCACCCTCCGGAGCCTGGGAGCCAAGGAAGCCTGGTACCGGCACATCGGGGACGTTCAAATCGGCCAGAACAAAGTTTCCGGCCTGGGAACGGCCCTGATTGAAAATACCCTGTACCTGGGCAGCTTCATGAACATCGGGACCCCCCGGGTTGAAGTGGCTCAAAAAGTCCTCAAGATCCCGCCCGAGAAATTTGCCGACAAGGCAGTCTCCAAGCTGGATGAATATGTGACCAGCATCGAGAAGGTGACCGGCCGCCTGCCCTCCTGGGAGGAGTTTAAGGAAGCAGTCCGGCAGAATCTTGAGCGGGTATTCGGGGTGAAGGTGAGACCCGGAGAGATCGACCCGGAAGAGAAGGTTGTTTTCCAAGAACTTCGGCCCGTTTATACCTCCGAGGAGTGGATCTATAAAAGATCCAGCAACCGTCGCTTCGGAGAGCTTCCCGATGGAATCCGGACAGGAAAAAACCGCCGCAAGGCCCGCAAGCTGGTGATTGCCCGAGTCGCGGTGGATGCCCAGGGCCGGATCTACAGGGCCATGCTGGCCGGAGATTTTTTCATCCAGCCGGCAGGGGCCCTGGAGGAGATGGAAAAAAGCCTCCACGGAGCGGAAGCGCTGGATGAAGAGGGAATCCAGCGTATCCTGGGAGATGCTCTGGCCCGCCTGAAAGCTCAAACCCCCATGCTGACCGCAGAGGACTTCGCCCTCCCGGTCATTCAAGCGGTAAAGGAGGCAATGGGTAAGAATAGGAGTTTATAGGAACGACCGGCCGGCCTTCAACGGCCAGCCAGTAACCCGTGACCAGTAACGGGCAAATGTTTTTTAACGCCGCCTTACGCCTCACGCCTTGCGACTTACGGCTTTTTCAGAAGCTCTTCCGCCGCGCTCACGATCCCCTCGGCATCGATTCCGAACTTACGCCGCAGGACATCCTGGGGCCCGTGCTCCACAAAAACATCCGGGATCCCCAGACGCCTGACCTGGACTTCCGTCAACCCCCTCTCTTCCAGCAGTTCCAGGACCGCGCTTCCGAAACCTCCCTGGAGGGCGTTCTCCTCCACGGTGATCAGGCGTGCGCATCCGGCCGCGAGGGAACCGATCAGCTCCCCATCCAGGGGTTTGACGAAGCGGGCGTTGACCACCGTGGATTCAACCCCCCGGTCCTGAAGCCGGGAGGCGGCTTCCAGGGCGGCCTTGACCGTAGAGCCGATGGCCAGAAGGATCAGATCCCGTCCCCGCCTCAGGACTTCCGCCTTCCCGATGGGAAGTTCTTTCGCCTCTTCATCCAAAAATCCGCACCAGCCGGCTCCCCGGGGATAGCGCAGGGAGACGGGCCGGCCACAGGCAACGGCGGTCCTGAGCATGTGTTGGAGTTCATTTTCGTCCTTGGGGGCCATGACCGTCAGGTTGGGGATGTGGCGCAGGTAGGAAAAATCGAAGAGGCCCTGGTGGGTGGACCCGTCGGCGCCGACGATCCCTCCCCGGTCCAGGGCCAGGACCACGGGCAGGTTCTGAAGGCAGACGTCGTGGAGGATCTGATCGTAGGCCCGCTGCATGAAGGTGGAGTAGATCGCCACCACGGGAATGAAGCCTTCCGCCGCGAGCCCGGCGGCGAAAGTAATGCCGTGCTGCTCGGCGATCCCCACGTCGAAGAAGCGGGCGGGGAACTCGGCGGCAAAGGCGTCCAGTCCCGTGCCCTGGGGCATGGCCGCGGTGATGCCCACCAGGCAGGGAATTTCCCGCCCCAGCTTCAACATGGTTTGGCCGAAGGCCTCGGTGTAGGAGAGGCATCCGGCCTTGTGATTCAGAATCTCCCCGCTTTCGGGAACGAAAGGCCCCACGCCATGAAAGGTAACCGGGTCTTTTTCCGCCGGCTCGTATCCCTTTCCTTTCTGGGTGAGAACGTGAACCAGAATGGGCCCGCGGAGCTGCTTGATGTTACGGAAAGTCTCGATGAGGGAATCGATTTTGTGCCCGGGCAGGGGGCCGACATATTTGAACCCGAGTTCCTCAAAGAGGAGGCCGGGAAGGAAAAAGCCTTTTAAGGATTCTTCCGCGTACCTGGCCCATTTCAGGGCGGAGCCGCCGATGCCGGGGATCTTTTTGAGAAAACTCTTGATCTCCTCCCGGAAATGGGTGGCGAACTGCCCGGTCATCAGCCGGTTCAGGTATGAAGAAAGGGCACCCACGTTGGGAGAGATGGAGAGCTCGTTGTCATTGAGGATGACGATAAGGTCTTTTTCCATGGCCCCGGCCTGGTTCAGCCCCTCGAAGGCCTCCCCCGCGGTCATGGAGCCGTCCCCGATGACGGCGATCACTTTGTAGTCCTCCCCCCTCAGGCAGCGGGCCTGGGCCATTCCCAGGGCTGCCGAGATGGAGGTGCCGGAATGACCGGTTCCGAAGGTATCATATGGACTTTCTTCCCGGCGGGGAAAACCGCAGATCCCTCCGCTCTGGCGCAGGGTGTGGAAGTTTTCATTCCGGCCGGTGATCAGCTTGTGGGCGTAGGTCTGGTGCCCCACGTCCCAGACGATCCGGTCCCGCGGGGTATCGAAAACGTAGTGAAGGGCCAGGGTCAGCTCCACAACGCCCAGGCTGGAAGCCAAGTGTCCTCCCACCTTGGAAACCGACTGGATAATCTCTTCCCGGATTTCCTGGGCCAATTTGGGCAGATCCGCTACCCGCATCAGGCGGAGGACGGAAGGGTTATGGATCTGTTTGAGTAGATCTCCCATGGGTTAAGTAAAGCGCACAGCGCAGATCGCATAGTGCATAGCTAAAAATAAAAAGCCAGTCTAACCGCAAAACGCGGAGCGCATGGCGCATAGCGCAGAAATAGCTATTGTCGTGTCCCAGAAATAAGCGGACAAAGTCGAATCCTGGTGCCAGGAGCCGAGAGTCAGACCGCTGCGCTTGCCAAAATAGGCGTTGGTTCCTCCGGAGCCAATGGGGTTCTTACCATGGATGCTGCCAGGAGGTCCGTTTTCGGAATCCTTAGGAAGGCGTAGCCCGCTGCCCGCGTTCCTTTCCGGAACCCCGGAGATGCGGTGGAAGAAGACTTTGCTCCCGCCGGATTTTGGCGGCGCGCATCCGTCCGACCCTCGGCTCCACGTGCAATTTTATGCCTATTATTTTGGGGACACGATACTAGTTGGTACGCTCCAGAACAAACCTGGCGATTTCCCGCAGCGGGTTCGCCCTCCGGTCGAAGGATTTCAGACGCGCCAGCGCCTCTTCGACGAGACGTCTGGCCTTCCGCCGCGATTCGGGGATTCCGTACAGGGCCGGATAGGTGGCCTTCCCCTTGGAGGGGTCCTTGCGGACCGCTTTTCCCAATTTTTTCTCGTCCCCCTCCGCATCCAGAAGGTCATCGGTAATCTGGAAGGCCAGGCCCAGTTTCTCTCCATAGGCCAGCAGATTCCTGAAAGATCGCAATCCCGCCCCGCCGATTACCGCTCCCACGGCCACGGAGGCCGCAATCAAAGCGCCCGTCTTGCGGGTATGGATGTACTCCAGGGTTCGGGCATCCGCCGGCCGGCCCTGGGTCAGGATATCCACCGTTTGACCGCCCACCATTCCCAGAGACCCAGCCGCCCGGGCCAAATGCCACAAGGCCTGGATCCTTCTCCTGGGTGGAACACCCTTCATCAGGTCCGGCCGGCTGGCCAGATAGAAGGCTTCCGTCAGCAGGGCATCTCCAGCCAGGATGGCCACGGCTTCTCCGAAGACCTTGTGGCTGGTAGGCTTCCCCCGGCGCAGGTCATCGTCGTCCATGGAAGGCAGGTCGTCGTGGATCAGGGAATAGGTATGGATCAGTTCAAGGGAACAGGCCAGGGGAAGGGCATCCCGGGTCCGCCCCCCCGCCGCTTCCGCAGCCGCCAGGGTCAGGATGGGACGGAGCCGTTTCCCCCCGGCAAAGAGGCTGTAATGCATGGCCTTATGAACCTGGGGGGGAAATTCGTCTTCCGCGGGGATCCATCGTTTCAGCGCCCCATCGACCAGACGGCGCCGGCGCCGGAGATAATCTGCCAGGTTCAAGTCAATCCCCTTCCTCCTCCAGAGAGAAGGGTCTGGGAACGAGACGTCCGTCGCTGTCTTTCAGGAGGATTTCCACCTTCTTCTCCGCCTCATCCAGTTTCTTGGAACACAGGCGGGACAGGCGCACCCCCTCTTCGAAGGCCTTCAGCGACTCTTCCAGGCTCAGGTTCCCGTCCTCCAGCTTTTTGACGATGGACTCCAGTTTTTGGAAAGCGTCCTCGAACTTCTGCTCGGCCACAAATCACCCCATAAATACAGTTCGGAGTTCAGGGTTCCGAGTTCGGAGTAAAAGAACCGAAATCGCTGTTCGTTTTATCTCCGAACTCCGAACTAATTACTCAAAACTGTTTTATAAATCATTATACTCCCTTCGCCCCCAGGGTCAAGGAGGGCTGCATCCTTGCTCCCTTTACAATTTGGAGATGCCTCTTCTTGTGGCCTTCCCCCCGGGCCGGGCACAGCCTCCAGGCTATCGACATTTATCCGATTTCTTGAAAGCGTGGGCAAATAGCTATGGGTCTTCTTCCGCCCCCGATGTTTTTTCCACCCGGGCCACGAACTCTCCCCGGTGGACTTTGACGTTCACCCGATCGTCGACCCTCAGGCGGGAAGCGTCGCGGATGATTTTCCGGGAAGGCAGGACACGGGCGATGCCGTACCCTCTCTCCAGGACGCCCAGCGGGCTCAGGCTGTGGAGCCTTCCAACGGCAACCTCCACCCGCTGCCGGTGAAAGCGCATGCTGGAGCGGCCGGCGACCGCCAGTCGCCGGTGGAGATGGCCGAGGCGGTGGGAATAATCCGTCACCCGCTTCCCGGGATGGAGAAGGGTGAAACTTTCCACTTTCATCCGGAATCGGTCGATTCTCCGTCCCAGGCTCTGCTGAATAGCGGTTGCCAGGCGGGAGTAAAGATCATCCAGGCGCAGCCGCTGGTCGGAGAGCCGTTTCCGGGGGTCCGAGAGACGGTGTACCAGGGAGGAGAGGCGCTCCTGCATGGCCTCCAGGTTCATCCGAACCCTCTGGCTCAGGCGCCGGGCCAGGTTTTCCAGGGTCTGCACCAGCTCCACTTTATTGCGCACCACCAGTTCGGCGGCGGCGGAAGGGGTCGGGGCACGCAGGTCGGCCACGAAGTCGGCGATGGTGAAATCGATCTCGTGGCCCACCGCGGAAACAACCGGCACCGGAGAACGGTGGATCGCCCGGGCCACCGGTTCCTCGTTGAAAGCCCAGAGGTCCTCCAGGGAGCCGCCCCCCCGGCCTACGATCATGACGTCGAGCCCGGGCCACTGGCCGAGTTCGTCGATGGCCCGGGCGATTTCCTGGGCCGCTCCAACTCCCTGGACCCTCACCGGATAGAGGAGGAGGTGAACGTTGGCGAACCTCCGGTCGATGATCTGGAGAATGTCCCGTATCGCCGCCCCGGTGGGAGAGGTGACGATTCCGATCTTCTGGGGAAGATGGGGCAGGGGCTTTTTCCGGGCCGGGTCGAAGAGGCCTTCCCGGGAGAGCTTCTCCTTGAGCTGTTCGAAGGCCAGCTGGAGAGCTCCCAGGCCCTTGGGTTCCAGATAGTCGAGGACGATCTGGTATTCCCCCCTGGGTTCGTAAACGGTCAGCCTTCCGTAACCCACGACCTGGAGGCCGTCTTGCGGCTGGAATTTCAGGAGCCGGTTCTGCATCCGGAACATGACCGCCCGGATCTGGGCGGACTCGTCCTTCAGGGTGAAGTAGAGATGGCCCGACCCGGGCATGCGGAGGTTGGAAATCTCTCCTTCCAGCCAGAGATGTTCAAAATTCCTCTCCAGGAGGGTTTTGATCTCCGCGGTTAATTGGGAGATGGTGAAGATTGAACGGGAAGACATAGAGTTCAAGATTCTCGTGTCACGGAAATAAGCTGACCAAGTCGAACCCTGGTGCCAGGAGCCGAGAGTCAGACCGCTGCGCTTGCCAAAATAGGCGTTGGTTCCTCCGGAGCCAACGGGGTTCTTACTATGGATGGTGCCAAAGGGTCCGTTTTCCCAGTCCTTACGAATGCGTAGCCCACTGCCCGCGTTCCTTTGCGGAACCTCGCAGATACGGTGGAAGAAGACTTTCTTCCCGCCGGATTTTGGCGGCGCGCATCAATCCGACTCTCGGCTCCCGTGCAATTTTATGCTCATTATTTTGGGGACACGACGCTAGTTTTTATGGTACCAAAACCCGCAGGGCCTGGGGAAGAAGGCGAAGGGTGAAGGGGGTTTTGCAGATGTATTCCCCATCCCCGTAGAAATCCATGGGCTCCGAACTCTCCACCTGGACCGTGGCGGCCCGGTAATACTTGACTTCGGGCATCTCGATGTGTTCCCCCTTGAAAACGGTGGGAAAGAACCGGTAGAGGCGGAAGATATTCACCGGGTCGATCCAGCATACGTCCAGCAGTCCATCGTCGGGTTCGGCCAGGGGGGTGATCTGCATCCCCTTGCCGTAGCTCTTGATGTTGCCGAAGGCCACCATGAGGGCTTTCCCCTCGATCCGCTCGTCATCCAGCTGAAGCGTGATTTCTTTCGGCTGGTAGGTAAGCGTCTTCCACAAAACCGGCAGAACGTAAGCCGACCGGCCCCCCACAAAGCGGCTGATCCGGTTGGAGATGGCGTTTACTTCGGAGTCAAAACCGATTCCCCCTACCCCGCCCATATATTCCCCGTCGTTCACCCGAATCACATCGAGCTTGCGGGTTTTTCCCTTGAGAAGGAGGTCGCAGGCAAAGTCAAGGTCTTCCGGGATGCCCAGGTTAGCCGGGAAGTCGTTTCCCGTGCCCATGGGGATGAGTCCCATCGTGAAACGGCTGCCGGCCATGGCCTGGAGAGCCCGGTGATGGGTGCCGTCGCCCCCGCAGGAGACGATGGTATTATACCCCTCCCTCAGGGCCTGTCGGCACAGGTGGGTGAAATGATCGGGGCTTTCCGAGAACTGGAGATGAAAGGAGACCTTCCGGTCCAGAAGCTTCTGCCGCAGAAGGGGGAAGAGCTTTCGGCCCTTCCCGCCCCCGGATTTGGGATTCACGATGATTTTGATCTTCCTGGCGATCTCTCCCAGCAAGCCGCTCCCTTCCCTGAGGGGACCAGAACTCCGGCCCCAGCCCTTCATTTTCCTATCAAATTCCCTCCTCTTTGACAAGTTTTTTTCATCCCTCCTTTCCCTCTGCCTTCTCCGCGACCTCTGCGGAGAAAGAAAGAAAACAACCGCAGAGTACGCAGAGACCGCAGAGCTTTTTCTGGGTAAAGACAAAAAACACAAATCATTTTATGGAAGGTACTCCTCTTTGCCTTTCGAGCCTCCCGGATTGAAGACCAAAGGATAAACGAAGAGGAGGCGGAGAGCGCAGAGTCAATAAATTGGAATGCTGGAATGATGGGATGTTGGGGTTAAGTATTTTTGTTCTCGCCCACTATTCCATTATTTCTATTCTGAATCCTCTGCGTGCTCTGCGATCTCTGCGGTTAAGTTTTTCCTTGAAAAAGGTCTGGGGCTAAGGTACGGTGCGGTTATGAAGGCTATCTCCGTTCTGCCCGTTTTTCTTTTTTTGGTTTCCCTCTCCCTGGGCTGCGGTCCGGACAAAGAGGAGACTCCTTCGCCGGAAAAGGCGCAGGGGCCCGCGGAAAAGGCTCAGCCTGCCTACGGGGATCTTCTGATCCAGGGGTCCATCGGGGATGCCAGCAACCTCATTCCCATGATGTCCTCGGACAGCGCTTCCCACGGGATCGCCTCGTTGATCTTCAACGGGCTGGTGAAGTACGACAAGAACCTGAACCTGGTGGGAGACCTGGCCGAATCCTGGCAAGTCTCTCCGGACGGGCTGACCATTACTTTTAAACTCCGCCGGGGGGTGAAATGGCAGGACGGGAAGGAGTTTACCGCCGAAGATGTCCTGTTCGGGTTCCGGACCATCATCCACCCCAACACCCGGACGGCCTACTCCGGCGATTACCGTGAAGTCAAGGAGGCCAGGGTTCTCGACCGCTACACCTTTCAGGTCAGGTATAAACGGGCCTTTGCCCCGGGGCTGTCCAGCTGGGGTTCCCTGGTCGTTCTGCCCAGACACCTTCTGGAAGGGCAGGACATCAACACCACCCCTTTCAGCCGGAAACCCGTGGGCACCGGGCCCTACCGGTTCAAGGAATGGAAGACGGGCGAGAAGATCGTCCTCGAGGCGAACCCCGATTACTTTGAGGGACGTCCCTACATCGACGGGTTCGTGTACCGCATCATCCCCGACCCGGCCACCATGTTTCTGGAGATGAAGGCCGGAGGGATCGATTTCATGGGCCTCACGCCCCTGCAGTACAAACGCCAGACGGAAAGCCCGAGAATCCGGCGGGATTTCCGCAAATACAGGTACCTCTCTTTTGGGTATACCTACCTGGGGTACAACCTCAAGGACTGGAAATTCCAGGACCGCCGGGTCCGCCGGGCCATTACCCATGCCATCGACAAAAAAGAGATCATCGACGGGGTCCTGCTGGGATTGGGGCTCATCGCAACCGGCCCGTACAAGCCCGATACGCCCTGGTATAATCCCGAGGTGGAGAAGTACCCCTATGATGTAAAGAAGGCCAAAAAGCTCCTTGCCGAAGCCGGCTGGAAGGCCACCGGAAAAAAGGGGGTTCTGGAGAAAGAAGGGAAGCCTTTCGAGTTAACCATTCTGACCAACCAGGGAAACGAATCGAGGGCCCGGTGCGCGGAAATCATCCAGCGGCGGCTGGGTGCGGCGGGGATCAAGGTGAAAATCCGGACGGTGGAATGGGCGGCGTTCATCAACGACTTCATCGACAAGAAGAATTTCGAAGCGGTGATTCTGGGGTGGAGCCTGGGGCAGGACCCGGACCTCTACGACATCTGGCACTCCAGCAAAGTGGGCACCAAGGAGCTGAATTTCATATCCTACAAGAATAAGGAAGTGGACTTCCTGCTGGAGAAGGGCAGATACACCTTTGATACGAAGATCCGCAAGGCCTGCTATGACCGGATCCAGGAAATTCTGGCGGAGGATCAGCCCTATACCTTCCTTTTCGTTCCCTATTCCCTGCCCATCATCCATGCCCGGTTCCACGGTGTGGAGCCGGCCCCCGCGGGAATTTCCTATAATATGGACAAGTGGTTTGTTCCCCGAGAGCAGCAGAGGTACGTCCTGAAACCGTAAAGAAGCGGAGAGCAGAGAGCAAAGAGCGGAGAGAATAACGCAAAACCCAAGAATTAAGGTTTTTCACTCCCTGGTCTCCACTCTCTGCTCTCTGCTCTTTGCTGGAGTTACTTTATGTCTCTAACCAGGATCATCAAAGAAAAAGCGCTGGAGCTGGGATTCGTAGCCGTGGGGGTGGCCACTGCGGAACCCTTCACTCTTTATGCGGAAGAAATCGCCGGGCGGCCGGAAATGTATGCCTGGGGAAAAACGCTGAGCCAGCGGGCTTCGGTCAGAGACCTGGATGTAACCTGGTTCGTGGATCCTGCCCGGTTCATTCCCGGGGTCAGATCCCTGGTCGTGGTGACCGACAGCTACTTCGAAGAGGATTTCCCGCCTTCTCTGGCCGGGAAGATCGGGCGCTGCTACCTGAAAGGACTCTTCTGCCCGGAGGACAACTTTCACAGCCAGCGGAGGAGGGAGCTCAAGAAATTTCTCCAGGAACGGGGAATAAAGACCATCTATGGCCCCGCTCCCGCCCGCCTTTCCGGGGCCCGGGCCGGGGTGACCGATTACGGGAAGAACTGCTTTGCTTTTGCCAAGGAGGCCGCCGGAAGGAGTTCCTGGATCGTCAACGAGCCCTTTCTGGTGGACCGGGAGCTGGAACCCGATTCTCCCTCCCTCAGGGTGGAATGCCCGGAGGACTGCCGCAAATGCATGGAGGCCTGCCCCACCGGGGCCCTGTATGCCCCCCTGAAAATGGACCCCCGCAAGTGCATCGCCTACCAAACCTATTTCAGTCCCGGAGAAATCCCCCGGGAGGTACGGTCCAAAATGGGGACCTGGGTTTACGGATGCGACCTGTGCCAGGAGGCCTGCCCGCGGAACCAGAAGTGGATGGAAAAAGATAAACCCATGAATTCGAAGCTTCTGGAGCGGGCCTCGGACTTTTCTCTGACCAGGCTCTTGACCATGTCCCAGGATCACTATGAAAAGAAGGTTTGGCCCCTCCTTTACTACATCCGCAAGGAGAACCGGAAACTCTGGCAGAGAAACGCCGCCGTGGCCCTGGGAAACCAGGGGGATCCGCGGGCGATTCCCGCCTTGGTCTCTGCCCTGGAGGACCCGGAACCCCTGGTGCGGGCCCACGCCGCCTGGGCCCTGGGAAAGATGGGCGGAAAGCAGGCCAGGGGCGCGCTGGAAAAAAGAAGGCAACTGGAGGAAGACGAAGGGGTCAGGAAAGAGATCGAAGATTCACTTAACTACGCATAGCGCATAGCGCAGAGAGCATAGCGTAAGCGGAAGCTCATAGCTCATAGCCGATAGAAAAAAGGAACTATAAGCTATGAGCTTTTTCTTTTTTCGCCATGCACTATGCGCTTTGCGCTATGCCTTTCATTTTCCTTGACTTTTTTCGGCCAGGGCGTAAAATAAAGCCAGATTTGCTGGGGGAGCTGGACCGGCTGAGAGATTTCGCCAAAGGCGGGATGACCCCTCGAACCTGTTGGATAATGCCAGCGGAGGAAAGCAAATCGAAAAGAGTTTCAAGGCCGCCGGTCCTTTCAGGGATGGGCGGCCTTTTTTTTGATGCCTCTCCGCGTGACCAAAGAAAGGAAAGGAAGGAAACCAAAGATGAAACTGGACGAAGTCGTTGTTTCCCGGGCCATCATCGAGCGGTTCGCCCGCAAATTCAGCCAGGGTTTGGAGCCAGATGTGGCCATCGTTGGAGCAGGCCCCTCCGGGTTGGTGGCCGCCTGTTACCTCGCCCGGGGGGGAGTAAAGGTAGCCCTCTTCGAACGAAAGCTCAGCATCGGCGGAGGAATGTGGGGCGGGGGGATGCTTTTCAACGAAGTGGTGTTCCAGGAAGAAGCCAAGCGGGTGCTGGACGATTTTTCCATCTTCTCGGAAAAATTCCAGGATGGCTATTACACGGCGGACGCGGTGGAGGCGGTCTCGACGCTCTGCTCCGCGGCCTGCCGGGCGGGAGTTAAGATTTTCAACGGGGTCAGCGTGGAAGACCTGATGGTCAGGGAAGGGTCCGTCGTCGGCCTGGTGATCAACTGGACCGCGGTGGAGATGGCCGGCCTCCACGTGGACCCTCTGGCGGTTCGGGCCAAGGCCGTGGTGGATGCCACCGGGCACCCGGCCGAAGTGGTTCAGGTCCTTCAGAAAAAAAACCGCGTCACCCTGAAAACCCCTTCCGGTTCCTTTCAGGGCGAGCGGAGCCTCTGGGCGGAAGCCGCCGAGACCTCGACGGTGGAGAATACCGGAGAGATCTATCCGGGGCTTTACGCGGCCGGGATGGCGGTGAACGCCACCCTGGGGGGATACCGGATGGGACCCATATTCGGGGGGATGGTATTCTCCGGGGAGAAAGTGGCGCGGATGATCTTGGATCGGTTTAAAAAAACGAGGAGTTGACCTGTGGCGGACTTGACGGATTCTTCAGACAAGGGGGTGGGTAAAATGACCCAGATGGAATATGCCCGTCAGGGCGAGTTGACCGAGGCCATGAAGGCGTGCGCCCTCGCGGAAGGGGTTGCGGAAGAGGTGATCCGTCGGGGACTGGCCGAGGGGACTGCGGTGATCACCCGGAATGTGAAGCACCAAAACATCGCTCCCCTGGCCATCGGCAAAGGGCTGCGGGCCAAGGTGAACGCCAACGTGGGCACTTCCGTGGACCACAACAACGTGGAAGAGGAACTGGAAAAAGTGCGGGCCGCCGTGGAGGCGGGAGCGGACACGGTCATGGATCTGTCCACCGGCCCGGGGATCGACGAGACCCGCAAGGCGATCCTGAAGGCCTCCCCCGTCCCGTTGGGAACCGTCCCCATTTACCAGGCGGCAGTGGAGATGCCGCGGAAGAAAAAGCGTTCCATGGTGGAGATGACCGCCGACGACCTCTTCGAGGTGATCGAAAGGCACGGGGAAGACGGCGTGGACTTCATTACCGTCCACTGCGGGGTTACGCAGAACTCGGTGGAAAAAATCAAGAAAGAAGGCCGCCTCATGGGAGTGGTCAGCCGGGGCGGGGCCATCCTGGTGGAATGGATGGATTACAACAGGAGAGAGAATCCCCTCTTCGAGGAGTATGACCGCCTGCTGGAGATCGCCAGGGCTTTCGATATGACCCTGAGCCTGGGAGACGGACTTCGCCCGGGCTGCCTGGCCGATGCCACGGACCGCGGCCAGGTCCAGGAATTGATTCTGCTCGGGGAACTGACCGAAAGGGCCTGGGCCAAAGGGGTCCAGGTGATGATCGAAGGGCCAGGCCATGTTCCCCTGGATCAGATTGAAGCCAATGTCCTCCTCGAGAAACGCCTCTGCCATGGGGCCCCTTTTTACGTCCTGGGGCCCCTGGTGACGGACATCGCCCCCGGGTATGACCATATCACCGGGGCGATCGGCGGGGCGATCGCCGCCCGCGCCGGGGCGGACTTCCTCTGCTATGTCACCCCGTCGGAGCACCTCCGCTTACCCACGGCGGAGGATGTCCGGGAAGGGGTCATCGCCTCCCGGATCGCCGGTCATGCCGCGGACATCGCCCGGGGGGTGAAAGGCTCCGTGGAAATGGACTGCCGGATGGCCCGGGCCAGGAAAGCGCTGGACTGGAAGGAGCAGATCCGCCTCTCCATCAATCCCCAGAGGGCCCAGAAACTCCGCGAATCCAGCCCGCCCCACGACAGCGAAGTATGCACCATGTGCGGGGAGCTGTGCGCGGTTAAAAAATCTTCCAAAGTCCTTTAAGGGACAAAAACTTAACCGCAGAGGTCGCAGAGCACGCAGAGAATTAACAAAAGGAATAATGGAATAGGGGAAGCTCTTCGTTCATCCGTTTCTATTCAAGCCTCAATTTCATGGGCCCGGAAGAAAAGTCATCTTGCTTGCAATCATGAGGCGCCTATCTCTCCCAACGGGTGGCGGGGGTATCGGTTATTTCTTCGAAGCTTACTTATTGCCCCCCCGCTGCGCTTTGCGGATGACCGACAGGGGGTTCCTGGAAAGCGGACCTCCCGCCGATGCTTGCTGCGCAATCTGGCTTTCCTTCCAGGCCCTTGGCAGGCTTCCATGAAAAATTCGACCAACGAATTTGGAGATGAACCTTTTTTCTTTAATCAGTAAAAACTCTGCCGTCTCTGCGTGCTCTGCGGTTAATTTTTTTCTTCCTCAAGCCATTCCCCTTTCGAAAAAGTTGATTCCTCCCATCCCCTTGTGATAATTTGAGCCGTGACCATTCGGCGGAACAATCTATTCTATAAGCTTGTCCGGGGGATCGGTTATTCCTGCTTTGGTATGATTTATCGGATTCAGGTCGAGGGCAGGGAAAACATTCCCCCGAAGGGACCCGGCATTTTCCTTCCCAAGCACCAGTTTTGGACCGACATCCCCATCGTGGGCCTGGCGGCCTGGAGACCGGTGAGCTACATCGCCAAGCAGGAACTCTTCGTCTACCCGGGGATCCGGCACATTCTCCTTGCCCTGGGAGGAATCCCCCTCGACCGGCTGAATCCGGTCAAAACCCTGGACTCCTTTCGCCATATGGAGAGAATCCTGCAGGATGGGCAATTCATGGTCATCTTTCCCGAGGGGACTTATTACCCCCATTCCATGGGCCGGGGAAAGCATCGGCTGATCGAGCGGATCCTCCGGTTTCAGGAAAAGAAAGGATGGCTGGAAGCCCAACCCATCCCCTTCATCCCCATGGGAATTCGTTACTCGGAGAAGAAGGTGAGAACCGAGATCCGGGTAAAAATAGGGCGGCCTGTCTTTGCCGACGAGAAGAGCGACGCCCAGGAGTTTACCCAGGCCATCGTTCAGGAAATTGCCCAACTGAGCGGACTAACTTAATAACGTTGCTGGTTGCTGGTTTCTGGTTGCTCGTTTCTGGTTTCGGTTTTTTGTGGGAGGGCTTTCCCAAACGAGAACGAGTAACGAGCGACGAGGAACGAGTAACCAGTAACAGCTGTTAATGCGAACTCCGAACTCAATTACTCTGGACTTAATTTGCCAAAAAGGAGGGATCCATGGCCAATGAGGCAATTCAATGGGAAGTGAAAGACGGGGTGGGAACGGTCACCCTCAACCGTCCGGAAAAACGGAACGCCATCAACGATGAGGTACTGCACGGGCTTTCCAAGGCCTTCTCCGAACTCAGCCTGAACCCGGAGGCGCGGGTCATTTTACTCCAGGGGGCCGGCCAGGCCTTTTCCGCCGGGATCGATTTCAATTTCCTGGCCCAGGTAGGCCGCGATGACGGGCGGGCGGCGGGGATCCGCCTGCGGGAAGAGATCGACTTGATCCATTCCATCATGAACCGCATCGAGCAGACCGAAAAGCCGGTGGTCGCCAAAATTCATGGTTTTTGCGGAGGGCTGGGCATGGAACTGGCCCTGACCGCCGACTTCCGCATCGCCGCCGAGAGCGCCACCCTGGGGGTGCCGGAGATCATTCTGGGACTGATCCCCGACTGCGGCGGAACAACCCGTCTGACCCGCATGGCCGGGCCGGTCTGGGCGAAAGAACTGATCATGACCGGGGATATGTTCCCGGCCAGGAGGATTTATGAGATGGGGCTTCTGAACCAGGTGGTACCCGATGCCCAGCTGGAAGAAAAGACCCGGGATTTTGTAAACAGGCTATTACAGCGGCCGTCCCTGGCCCTCGGCCTGGCCAAGAAGGCCATCGACTGGGGGGTGGGAATGGACAAAAACTCCCACATGGAGATCGAGGCCTACGTGCAGAGTCTCCTCGTCACCGCCAAGGATTTTCCCCAGACCCTGCAGAAGGGCTTTGGGCAGTTGATGAAGAAGAAATAAAAATGTTTACCACAGAGGCACAGAGAAAAAATACTGGAAAATTGGAATGATGGAAGATTGGAAAATTGGGAAAACCAATTGTTTATGCAACATTCCTTTATTCCATTGTTCCATTATTCCATTTTTTTTCTCTGTGACCTCTGTGTCTCTGTGGTGAAATATGAAAATTGAAATTCCTTGCGGTAAGATTACCCTCGAAGGAATGATTCAAATCCCTTCAGGGCCGGGTCCCTCCCCGCTGGTGGTGGTTTGCCATCCCCACTCCCTTTACGGGGGCAGCATGCACAATAACGTGGTGGATGCGGTCTGCTCCTCCCTGGAAAAGAAAGAAATCGCCTGGCTGAAATTCAATTTCCGGGGAGTCGGAGGGAGCGGGGGAAAGTTTGGACATGGAATCGGGGAAAGAGACGACGCCCGGGCGGCGATTTCCTTCGGCGAAGGCCAGGCCCGAATTGCCCCCGGCAAAATAGGCCTTTGCGGCTACTCCTTCGGGAGCGTGGTGGCCTTTCCAGTGGCTGTGGAGGATGCCAGGGTCAAAGCGGTTGCCGGAATCTCCCCCTTTGTCCAGCCCGAAGACCTCCTCAACCGGTTCGCCGGGCCGAAACTTCTGGTCTGCGGGACCCTGGATGAATTTGTGGATTCCAAGGCCCTGGAAAAGATCGTCGAGAAGATGCCTGACCCCAAAGAACTGGCTCTCTACCCGGGAGTGGATCATTTCTGGATGGGACGGGAAGAAGCCATGGGGGAAAGGGTCGCACAGTTTTTTGCGAAATACCTGAAAGAATAAAAAAGTTATTGGTTACTCGTTATTCGTTACTCGTGGGCAGCGCCATCTGCAAAGCATTGCGAGTAACGAATAACGTATAACGAGAAACCAGCAGGCCGGAGGCAAAATTGGATTATCCATGGGCTGAATTTTTTCACCTGGGCCTTGTGGTCCAGGCTTTCTTTCCCCAAGCAAGAGAACGGAAAGGTCCGGCTCTGGAGATTACCCGGAAACTGGCCGCCGACCCTTTCTTCCAGGCGCTGGAGATTTCCGGGGTGGAAGGCCCGGCCCTGCGGAAAGAACTGGCCCAGGTTGTCCGGGCGAGCGGAAAAACCCTTGTTTTCTCCGGTGGAAGCTACTGTCGCGCGGGCGGCCACAACCTCCATGACCTGGAGGAAAATAAGAGAGGAAAAGCTATCCACCATGTCAAGGAGATCATCGATGAAGCCCATGATTACGGGTGCCGGGTTCTCTACGTCATGGGCTTCGAAGCACCGTCGCCCCAGGACTGTGAGCGGGCCCGGGAATACTTTGCTGGCTCTCTGGCGGAGCTCAGTTTCTATGCCCGGGGGAAAAATCCGTCTGCGCCGCTTGCCGTCTCGGTGGAAAACTTTGACCGTCTTACCGACACCCCCTTCCTGTTCGGCCCCACGCTGCAATTTGTCGGTATGCTGAGGGATCTCCGCCGTCAAAATCCCAACCTCGGCCTGACTTTCGACACCAGCCATATCCTTCAGTTGAAAGAGGACCTGGCCTCAACCTTTTCCAGGGTTCAGGACGTGATCGCTCACATCCATCTGAGCAACTGCCTGATCAAGGATCGATCTTCTCCCTTCTATGGCGACAAGCACCCGCCCTACGGCCTGCCGGGGAGTGAAATCGGTATCGCGGAGCTATCCGGCTTCTTCAGGAAACTGAAGGCCCAGGGATATTTTTCTCGGGCCTTTCCTACGGGAAAGCCCGTTCTCAGCCTGGAAGTGATAACCCCCCCGGGGCGGACTCCCGGGGAGACCCTGGCGGAAGCCAAGGAGGCTTTTCAGAAAGCCTGGGCGGAAGTTGAACAGAAATAACTTATGGTTTCGAGTCTCGGGTTTGAGGTTTCAGGTTTTTAACCCGGGACCTGAAACTCGAAACCCGAAACCCGAAGCTGTTTGGTCATGCAGAAGAGCGATTTCTCTAAATCCAGGCTCATCATGGTGGGCGGGAAAGGCGGGGTTGGAAAGACCACCTGCTCAGCGGCTCTGGCCTACCATCTGGCCCGTTCCGGCGAGAAGACGCTGCTGATTTCCTCCGATCCCACGCCGTCCCTTTCGGATATCTTCGAAGCCGAGATCGGACCCAAGGAGAAACGGATCAAAGGGGTGGAGAATCTCTACGGCCTGGAGATCAGCTCGGAAATCATCCTCCAGCGCTGGAAGGAGCGGTTCGGGCCGGAAATCCACGAGGTCATCTCCGCTTTTTCCAACCTGGACTATGATTTCGTGGACTACATCGGGGGGGCCCCGGGGATCGAAGAAGAATACATGCTCCAGGCCATCCTGGAGCTGGTGGAGAGCGGAAAATACGAGAGGGTTGTCTGGGACACCGCCCCCGCCGGCCATACGCTGCGCCTCCTTCATCTTCCCCAGCTCTTCCTGAATCACCTGGAGGCAGCCGCCCGGTTCTACATGAACCTCTACGGCGCCTTCGAAAGAGTGGCCCGCACGGTCCGGCTCAAGAAAAGCAAGAAGACCATCCTCCAGATCATCGAAGGCTGGAAGGATCTTTCCCAGAAGCTTCTCGATTTCATCCGCGACGGGGAGAAAACCGCCTACGTGATGGTCACCATCGCCGAAGCCCTGGGGGTGCGGCTGACCGAGCGGCTCTTGAAGGATTTTGATGATTTTCACCTCACCGTCGGCCACCTGATCGTGAACAACCTGGTCCTGGAGGCGGACTGTGATTTTCACCGCCAACGGCAGGCCATGCAGCGGAAATACCTGAAAATGCTGAAGGACAGTTACGGGCGGAGGATGCGTCTGATCGAAGTCCCCCTCCTGCCTTACGAAGTCCGGGGGGTGAAAAGAATCGCCCAGGTGGCGGAGATCCTTTTTCCTTCCCGCCCGGGGTAGGAAAAGAGCGGAATCCGATGAGGGAATCAGCGGAAAGACCCACCATCGTCCCGATCCTCCTCTATGGCGCCCTGGTCTTTCTGGGGCTCTACGGGGCTAGCCTTTACAGTTATCTCCTCTTTCACATCCTCGTTGAGGGCTTCGGCATCGTCATCGCTTGCAGCATCTTCGCCTTGGTCTGGAATTCCCGCCGGATCATCGACAACCCCTACCTGGTGATCATCGGGATTGCCTGCCTCTTCGTGGGGGGCTTAGATTTTCTGCACACCCTGTCCTACAAAGGGATGGGGATCTTCCCGGGTGGGTCCAACCTGCCCACGCAGGTCTGGATTGCGGCCCGCTACCTCCAGGGAGTTTCCTTCGTAATCGCCCCGCTGGCGATGAAAAGAACCGTGAACTACCCGGCCGTGCTGCGGGCCTTTTTCTTCGTTTCCGCCTTCCTGGTTCTGTCGATTTTCCCCTTGGGTATTTTCCCCGACTGTTACCTGGAAGGAGTCGGCCTGACGCCGTTCAAAATTCTCAGCGAGTACATCATATCTTCCTCCTTTTTGCTGGCCATCCTTCTTCTCCTATGGCGGCGGAGGGACTTCGACCCTCAGGTGCTGCGTCTTTTGTGCATTTCCCTCGTCCTCACCGTTTTTTCGGAGCTGGCCTTTACGCTATACGTGGACGTGTACGGTTTTTTCAATTTCCTGGGCCATTTTTTTAAGCTGGCGGCCTTTTACTTTTTTTACAAGGCCCTCATCGAAACCGGCCTGGCCACTCCTTACAATATCCTGTTCCGCAACCTCAAACAGAGTGAGGAGGCGCTCCGCCGGACCCAGGACGAGTTGGAACGGAGGGTAAAAGAACGGACCGCGGAACTGACCCGGGCCTATGAAGCCCTGAAGGTTGAGGTGTTCGAGCGGGAGCGGACGGAGGAAGCCCTTCGTGATTCGGAAAGACAGTACAGCCAGGTGGTGGAGAACTCGCTGACCGGAATCTATATCGATCAGGATACGAGGATTGTCTTCTGCAACCAGCGGTTTGCGGACATTTTCGGCTATTCCCGGGAGGAGATGATCGGGCTGGAGTCCTGGAAAATCGTTCACCCCGATGACCGGGCCATGACCGATGAATGGTGGGAGAAGAGACTCCGGGGAGAGCCCGCACCCGCGGAATACGAAGGCCGGGGATTGACCAAGGACGGGCGGACCCTCTGGGTCGTTCACCGGAATACGCGCATCGAATTCCGGGGACGGGCGGCGATCCTGGGGAACCTCGTGGATACCAGCCGGAGAAAGCAGATGGAAGCAGCCCTGATGGATTCGGAGAAGGAACTTCGCCTTCTTTCCTCCCAGCTCCTTGCCGCGCAGGAGAATGAACGGAAGTGGATCGCCCAGGAGCTCCACGACAGCATCGGGCAGAGCCTGGTGGCCGTCAAATTCGCGCTGGAAAGAAAAATCGGCCAGAGCGGGACCGCAAAAGCCCCACCGGGCATTTCCCTGGAGGACATCCTCTCCATGGTGCAGAACGGAGTGGAAGAAACCCGCCGGATCATGACCAACCTGCGCCCCTCCATCCTCGACGACCTGGGCATCCTGGCCACGATAAACTGGTTCTGCCGGGAATTTCAAAAGGTTTACCCCCATATCCAGATTCAGAGGGAAATCGAGGTGCAGGAGCAAGAGGTTTCCGATAGCCTGAAGACCGTCATTTTCAGGATCCTGCAGGAGGCCATGAACAACATCGCCAAACACAGCCAGGCGGACACCGTTGTATTGGGGCTAACCAGAAAAAACGACCGGCTTGCCCTGCGGATTCAAGACAACGGGGTCGGGTTCGACCCGGAAAACTGCCGCAAAGGGCTGGGTCTCTCCAGCATCAAAGAACGCACCCAGCTCTCCGGCGGCATCTTCATTCTGGAGTCCGGTCCGGGGAAGGGGAGCCACATGGAGGTGAGATGGCCGGCCGCCTAAAGAGCATAGAGCAAAGTGCATAGAGCATAGAGTTTAAAAGAAGGGAAAGTTTGGTGAAAAAGGGGGGAAGGGGATGGCAAAATTCAGATTTCAGGATTTAAAAATATGGCAATCAGCAATCCAAATTGCAGATGAGCTTTTTGATTTGGCGGACGAGTTGGAACATAAGAAGCTATATCGTTTTGCCGAGCAGCTCCGGGGCGCAGTGATGTCCATATCGAATAACATAGCTGAGGGTTCGGGTTCATCTTCCACCAAGGAATTTAAACTTTTTTTGAATGTGGCTCGGCGATCTGCTTTTGAAAATGCGAATATTTTAATCCTCTTGCAAAGGAGAAATATCCTGGCCGAAGCTACTTTAAATAGATATTTGGATCAACTCGATTACCTTTGCAGACAAATTACCAGTTTTCAGAGTTCTTTGAAGTAACGCTATGCGCTATGCCCTATGCTCTATGCGCTTTTTCACTTGGTGATCAGTCCTTTCTCAATGGCCAGGGTGGTGAGCGCCGATACGCTGTGCAGGTCCAGCTTCTGCATGAGGTTGGCCCGGTGCTTTTCCACCGTCTTCACGCTGATGCACAGGAAATCAGCGATCTCCTTGTTCTTGTACCCCTCGGCAATCAGCTTCAGGATGCCCCTTTCGCGGGCGGTCAGGGAGTCCCAGGGGGTGGCGGCTTTCGGCATCCTCTTGTTTTCCAGGTACCCCTCGATGACCTTGGCAGAAATTCCGGGGCTGATGTAGAATTTCCCACCGAGCGCACTTTTGATGGCCATCTTCAGCTCGGCGTTGGTGGAATCCTTCAGCACATACCCGTCGGCGCCGGCCTGCAGGGTGGCGACGATGTACTCGTCCGTCTTGTGAACCGTTAAAACCAGAATTCTCGTTTCGGGGGATCTTTTCTTGATTTCCCGGATGGCGTCCATCCCGTTCATCCGGGGCATGGAGAGGTCCATCAGGACCAGAGTGGGCTTAAGCTTTTCCACGCAGCGAATGGCCTCTTGGCCATCCTCCGCCTCTCCCACGATTTCCAGGTCCGGATCCGAGGAGAGGAGAGCGCGCAGACCTTCCCGGAGAATCGTGTGATCTTCGGCGATGACAATTCTCTGCTTCTCTCCCATGATAGACTCGCCTCCAGAGAGGAAGGGAAATCGAGAGGTACAACCTTTCCCCGCCCAAGAAACCTCCAAACCCTACCCGGGCCTGGAGGATAAATACTGTTTTCTGACCCGGGAAATACAGTTCTCACCCTATTTACCACGATGAAAACCGTTAGTAAAGTGTTTTATCCGAGGGATATTCCCGCAAAAGGCAGGCTCAGGAAAGGATGTGCGCTTTTAAAACCCTGATTGTCGAAGACAATCCGCTTTTTCGACAGACCATCCTCGACATACTGTCTGCCCAGTTCCCCTCCATGGTCCTGGAAGCGGCGGCCGACGGAACGACCGCCCTGGAAAGGATCGGCGAAGCCCTCCCCGACCTCATCCTCATGGATATCAAATTGCCGGGGGAAAACGGCCTTCATCTGACCGAGCACATCAAGAAGAAACATCCCGGAGTTGTGGTGGTGGTTCTGACCAGCTACGACTGGCCCGAATACCGGGAGGCGGCCTACAAGTTCGGGGCCAATCATTTCATGATCAAGGGCTCCTCCACCAAAAAAGAGATCGTGGAACTGATCGAGTCCATTCTGGCGGATCTGGGTTTCAGTTCCAACGGGGCCCAAAGGAATAACCGCTCCAGATAGATTCCGAACCACACCCCCCGAATCCTCTTTCCCCCCAGCCCTTTCTGGTTTTTCTGAATAGAAGAAACAAAGCTCATAGCTCATAGCTCGTAGCTCATAGCAGAAATGCTTTAAACTATCAGCCATCAGCTTTGAGCTATGAGCTCTTCCCTTGAGCTATCGGCTATCAGCAATGATATAAGAATGATATAATTTTAAAGGGTCTTCTCCCAAGCGAGTGGGTAATTTCGGTCGATTTTCCATCGCCCGGCATGCTCGTTGCTAAGGCAAGGGAATTTGGGAAGGGCCCGGGGGTCGCGTCCAGCCCTTAATCCATCAGATCGGACTCTTTCTATGTCCAAGGTGATTGCCGATCAGGCAGAACCCCCTCTCGTCGTGTCCATCGACATCGGGACTTCCTCCGTTCGGGCTTCGATTTTTGACCGGACGGGGCGCTCCGTGGAGGAGATGGAAGCACGGGGAGCCCACGAAATTCAGACTACTTCGGAAGGGGCGGCGGAAGCTGACCCGGATGCTCTTCTCCGCTTGGTCTTCGAGTGCCTGGACCGCCTGATGGAGAAATCCCGGTGTTTACACTCCGGAATCGGGGGAGTGGCGGCCTGCACCTTCGTGAACAACATTCTGGGGATTGACGGAGATCACCGGGCGGTGACTCCGCTCACGACCTATGCCGACACGCGGGCCGAAGGGGTGGTTGACGGGCTCCGGTCCGATTTCGACGAGGAATCGGCGCATGATCGAACCGGGTGCCCCTTTCACCCGAGTTACCTGCCGGCCCGTTTCCGCTGGCTCGGCCGGGCTCAACCCGATCTTTTTGCCCGGGTCTCGCGCTGGGTTTCGATCGGCGAATACCTGGAGCTCAAGCTCTTCGGGGAGACCGCGGTGACCTACTCGGTGGCCTCATGGACCGGGCTCCTGAACCGTTTCTCCCTGACCTGGGACGCGCAGCTTCTGGCCGGCCTGCCGGTGAAGGAAACCCAACTCTCTCCGTTGACCGATGCGGACCGCCCGCGGAGCGGATTGGGGAAGGGATTTGCCAGACGCTGGCCGGCTCTCTCCTCGGTGCCCTGGTTTCCCGCGGTGGGCGACGGGGCCGCGGCCAATGTGGGAAGCGGGTGCATTTCCTCCCGCCAAGTCGCCCTGACCATGGGAACGACGAGCGCCCTGCGGGTGGTTCAGTCAGATGCTCCTGACCACCTACCGGCCGGGCTGTGGTGTTACCGGGTGGATAGGAAAAGGTCTCTTCTGGGCGGAGCTTTAAGCGAGGGGGGCAGTGTCTTTGCCTGGATGAAGGATGCCCTGAACCTGAAGGATCACCCGGATCTGGAAAGGGCTCTTTCCGCCATGGAACCCGACTCGCATGGCCTGACCGTTCTTCCCTTCCTGGCCGGAGAGCGTGCCCCGGGCTGGGCAGGGCATGCCCGCGCTGTCCTTCAGGGTCTCTCCCTGGCGACCACACCCCTGGAGATCCTGAGAGCGGGGATGGAAGCGGTGGCCTACCGGCTGTTCCTGGTCTTCGAATTGCTCCGCCCCCTGATCCCGGCGGATCCCCGAGTCGTGGCCAGCGGCGGCGCCCTGCTGCGTTCCCCGGTCTGGCTTCAGATCGTGACCGATGTGCTGGGAAGGCCGGTGGCCGTATGCGAGGTAGCCGAGGCCTCCAGCCGGGGAGCGGCCCTGCTGGCTCATGAGGCGCTGGGAGCCATCCGGAACCTGGAAGAGGTTCCCCACTTCACCCTTCCCGGGTGTCAGCCCGATCCGCAACGGCATGAGCGGTATCGAAGGGCAATCGAGAGGCAGAAAGATCTCTATAAAAAGCTAATCGGGCCAAAAACTCAAAAACAGCAACCACAGAGGGCACAGAGTCCACGGAGGTTAAAAAAAGGAATAATGGAATGATGGAATCATGGGCTTCAGTATTTAATTTTTTTGCCCATCATTCCAATATTCTATTCTTCCATTATTCCTTTTTTCCCTCTGCGTTCTCGGCGATCTCTGCGGTTAAATTTTTTTATTTCAGGGCGGCGATAATCGCCCGGCAGAAGGCCGGAAGGTCATCCGGAGTCCGGGAGGTGATAAGATTTCCGTCCCGGACGACTTCCTGATCCACGTAGGTCGCGCCGGCATTCACCACGTCGTCCTTGATCGCCGGAACGCAGGTGGCCTTCTTACCCTTGAGAATCCCCGCCGAAACGGGCACCCATCCCGCATGGCAGATGGCCGCCACGATTTTTCCCTGGTTGAAGCAGTCGCGTACCAGTTTTAGCATGGCCAATCCGCCGGGAATGAACACCGCGTCAAAGTCGGCGGCACTCACCGATTCCGCCGCCACCCCTCCCGGCGCCGGCAGCCCGATCTTGCTGTAATACTCCTTGGCTCCCGTGCCGACCACGGTGACCTTGGCCCCCGCCTCTTTCATGCGGTAATAGGGAATCCAGAATTCGTGCTCGTGGTACATGTCTTCTACCAAAAGCGCCACGCGTTTTCCTTCTAACTCCATAAAACCCTCCTTTTCTTTCTTGGCACTCGCTTATTAATTATATGCACCCCTTTCTGCATGGGGCAATATAATTAATACAAACGAATTAATTCGTTTTACCCCCCACCCTCCCCTCCCCCTCAAGGGGGGAGGGTTAGGGTGGGGGTGATATCACCTTATTTGTTAGGTTTGTATTAGTTCGGAGTAATCGAGTTCGGAGTTCGGGAAAAAATCATTCCTGGAGCGATTAACCTGAAACTCGAAACCCGCAACTCGAAACTTTCTTTTTCTGCCTTTGCTCCTTGACTTTCCCGGATGGCAAGGGTAGAAATAAAAAATAGTCCTTGGAATAATCGAATCTCAAAAGCATTGGAAAATTGGAATAATGGAATGATGGAATAATGGGTTTCAGCATTTAATTTTTTTTGCCCATCATTCCAATATTCCATTCTTCCATTATTCCTGTTCCTGATCCTTTGCGTCCTCTGTGGTTAAGTTTTTCTGGGAAAAGGAAGAAAAGAGATTATGTCCGTCCTTACTTTGAACGAACCGGGAAGAGAACTCCTCCTGATGGGGAATGAAGCCATTGCCCGGGGGGCCCTGGAAGCCGGAGTCAGGGTGGGGGCCGCCTATCCGGGAACTCCTTCCACCGACATCATCGAAAACCTGGCCGGAGTGGCCTCCCAGATGGGCTTATATGTGGAGTGGTCGGTCAACGAAAAGGTGGCCCTGGAAGTGGCCGCGGCGGCCGCTTTTTCCGGGCTGCGGGCGATCTGCGCCATGAAGCAGAACGGAATGAACGTGGCCTCCGACTACCTGCTGACGCTCAACCTGGTGGGGATCAAAACCGGGCTCGTCCTGGTGGCCTGCGACGACCCCCAGGCGCATTCGAGCAACAACGAACAGGATTCCAGGTTCTTTGCCAAGATGGCCGACCTCCCCCTCCTGGAGCCTTCCACTTTCCAGGAATCCAAGGAGATGACCCAGTGGGCCTTCGACCTCTCGGAGAAGGTGGGAAACGTGGTCATCCTGCGAGGGGTCACCCGCACATCTCATGCCCGGGGAAACGTGGTCCTGGGAAAACTCCCTTCCCCGGGCGGAAAAGCTTATTTTGACCGTTCCAAACAGTGGCTTATGCAGCCCGTGATTCTAAAACACCAGCAGCTTCACCAGACCATGGATCGCCTGGAAGAGATCTATGCCCGGAGTCCCTTCAATCAGTACCTGGGCCCGGAACGGCCGAAACTCCTCATCGTCACCTGCGGAACCGGATGGCTCTACAGCCAGGAAGCCGTGGAACTGCTGGGCCTGGGGAAAAAAGTGGGGATCCTCAAGCTGGGAACGACCTGGCCCCTTCCCAGCAGAATGATCGTGGATTACCTGAAGAAGACCGACCGGATCCTGCTGATCGAAGAAGTGGACCCCTTCCTGGAAGGAAATGTCAAAGAGATCGCCGCTGACTTTTCCCGCAAGGTCGGACCCAAGGATTTCTTCGGGAAGAAGTCGGGCCATGTTCCCCCCATGGGAGAGATGACCGCCGACCGGGTCGTCGATGCCCTGGCCAAGATTTTCAGGATTTCCTTCCCGGCCAGACCCGCGGCGTATGAAAAGAGGGCCCAGAAGGTGGCCCAGAAGATGCTTCCCTCCCGGGCGCTGGGGTTCTGCGCCGGCTGTCCTCACCGGGCTTCCTTCTGGTCGATCAAGAACGCCCTGCAGATGGACAACCGGCAGGGGTTTGCCACCTACGACATCGGCTGCTATGCCCTGGGACGGGGCCCCGCCGGATATTACCAGCTGAGGGTGGGAGGGGCCATGGGAACCGGGACCGGCCTGGCCAGCGGATT
>LJUR01000272.1 GCA_001304105.1 Deltaproteobacteria bacterium SM23_61 | reverse complement strand
CAGCGGAAGGTAGAGGCAGAGGAGGATTCCGTTCAAGGATACATATTTGAAATAGGCCGGGAGAGAGCAGGCGTAGGAGCCCGATGGGACCCCCCGGAGGGAGGCGAAAAGGATCGCGGCCAGGCAGGCCAGCATGGCCACCAGGGTCGCCCATTCCTTGATCATCCATGTTTGCCTGCTTTTTTTGATCCAGTTCTTCCCCTCCGGACGGAGGGCTTTCTTCATCCACTCCACGGTCTCGGCGGTGGAGGCCGAGTTGTGGGACTCCTAGACGTGGGTAATCGGCGGGATGAAAACCCGCCGCGCCGTACCCTGGGCAAAGTCCCCGTAGGTTTCGCCGATTTTCGGGTTGGCCACCGGGAAGACGCGCCGGGTCTGTTCCGTCTTCATCCATTCTTTCTCCAGGTCCCGCGTCCCGGTCATGCGCTTGCGAAACTCGTCCCACTTTCCCATGATCATCAGCATGTTCTGGGGGAGGTTCGCCGAAGCTTCCGAGGTATAGGCGAACCCGGTGATGACCAGGGCTCTGACGGTGGGATCATTCAGCGCCACCCGGTACGCCATTTCGGCTCCCAGGCTGTGCCCCAGGATCCCGACGGAGTCCGTTTTTACGAAGGAAAGGGAACGGAGATATTTCAGCGAGGAGGTACCCCCGTAGGTGGGGTCGAAGTTGGGCTCCCGGGGGTTGTTGGGCTCTCCTGAGTTTCCCCGCCCGATGGCATCAATATTCAGGACGACGAATCCTCTTCTGGCCAACTCGATGCTGTAGGCATCGCCGGTCTCGCGGTTGTTCTGGTAGCCGTGGATGTAGACCGCCCCCGGTGCCGGTTGGGCCGGCGTTGCCGATAGGGGCCTCAGCAGTTTGGCCCGGAAGCGAGGCCAAGATCAACAGGACGACAAAGATCAGGAACAGGATCGGCGCTTTTTGCGGACGGTAGGGATCGAAAAGGTCGTTTTTATCGATAGGCCATCTCCCGGATAGGTTTTCTGGCTCCTGAAGGATGCCCGAATCACCATACCAAAATCCCTCTTTCCCTTCAATAGCCTTTTCCCTCTTGGCCCTTTTATATTTTGCCAAGCAGGCAGAAGATGGGTTGATTTTCATTTATTCCCCCCCCGAAAGCAAGGCTCTTCCCCGGTCCACGCCCCAGCCCCAACCCCAACCCAATTTTTATTGACATTTATTTTGACGGAGGATTATGATGGGGTGAATTTTCCGAAATTATAACTTGCGAGAATTTCCGTTTTAAGGAAAAAACCAACCTCCATTGACAGCCCAGAAGATAAACCGGCCGAAAGGTTTCATTTAAGGAAACAGTGTCTTTGAGTCAGCCGTTTGATTCCGGGAAGATCCACTGTTCCATGAACGATCCAAAACCTTCCAATTCCTAGTAACGAATTCTATGGAAGAAATTTTAATCTTTAAGAACGCCTTTCTGATCGACGGAAAGGCTCACGAACCCCTGCCGGACGCAACCGTGACCATCGTAGGCGAGACGATCCGGGAGGTGGTTTCCTCGGCCGAGGCCCGGAGTTCAGTAAAGGGTCGAATCATTGACCTCCAGGGCAAAACCCTGATGCCCGGCCTGATTGATGCCCATGTCCATCCGGGCAATATCGAGGTCCTTTTGGAACGGGTTTTGGACCATCCTCCCGCAGTCTTTGTTCACAAAGCCACGCGGATTCTCGAAGAAGATCTCAATCTGGGTTTCACCACTCTTCGCGATGCCGGAGGGCTGGACTGGGGGTTTCGAGCAGCGGTGGATCATGGACTCATTCGAGGTCCCCGGCTAAAACTCAGCGTCGCCCCCCTGACTCAGACCGGCGGCCACGGGGATAAGCGCGGCAAGAGGCGAGACGAACTTTTGCCGCGCAACACACTCGGAGTCTATCCAGCCGTCTGTGATGGCCAGGAAGAGGTGCGCAAGGCCGCCCGCGACATGCTCCGCCGGGGAGCGGATCAAATTAAGGTCATGGCGGAAGGGGGCGTTCTTTCCCCGACGGGTGGACCCGGAAACTGGCAGTTTACGGTCCCGGAGCTGGCCGCGGCGGTGGAAACGGCCGAAGCCGCCGGAACGTATGTCATGGCTCATACCTACACTCCCAGGGCGGTTCAAAACTGCCTTCATGCCGGAGTTCGGAGTATTGAGCACGCCACCTTGATTGATGAGGAAACCGTGCGGATGATGTGCGCAAAGAAAGCCTTCCTGGTCCCCACCTTGGTTGTCTTTGACGTGTTGGCCCGGGAAGGACGCGGACAAGGCCTGGACGATGCTTACCTCCACAAGCTCAAGAAGGTGCGCGAAGGCGCCTACGGCACTCTCGAGATGGCCCATCGAGCGGGGGTAAAGATCGGTTCAGGATCTGACTTGGTGGGTCCTTTCCAGCACCTGAAAGGGAGGGAACTTGTCCTTAAAGCAGAAATCATGGGCCCGATGGGGGCAATCATCGCGGCCACCCGCACCAATGCGGAAATGATGGGACTTGCTCACCTGCTGGGGACCATTGAACCCGGCAAATGGGCCGACTTAATCGCGGTGGATGGCAATCCCCTGGAGGACCCTTCTCTATTCGAACGAGGCCGGGAAACAGTGATGTTGGTCATGAAACAGGGCAAGATTTTGAAAGAGATTCTTTGAGTGGCCGCATCCCGGATCGTTCCCGGCGGAAACGGGAAAAGGAGGGAAAAAACTCGGGTTTTCTCATCGCTTGAGGCTTGGCGAAAAATATGGTTTATCCGGCAAAATCAAACATAGGAGGAGAAATATGAAAAATTCTAGCAGAAAGGCTGTGATCGGGGGAATCCTATTTTTACTGCTGGCGGTCATGGTGGGGCCGGCATGGACCAAAGACCGTGTGGTGATTTCCCAGCGGACCTCGGCAAGCACGCTGCACCCTTTAGCCATTACCATGGAGCCGGAACAGGGGATTGCGGATAATATTTTTGACGGGTTGATGGACCGCGACCCCTCCGGCAAGATCATCCCTGGCCTGGCAACCTCCTGGGAGCTTCTGAACCCCACGAAATGGCGATTTCATCTGCGGAAAGGTGTAAAATGGCAGGACGGATCTCCCTTTACCGCTGACGATGTGGTATTCACCTTTGAGCTGGGCAAAACGCCCATCAACCGTTACAAATTCATCTCCCAGAAAATTAAGGAAGTCAAAAAGATCGACACGCATACGGTAGACATCATCACCCATAACCCGTGGCCGGTCCTGGTTGATTCCTTATACCAGACGATTTTCATCATGTCCAAAAATTTCTGCACCGGAAAGAACGACGCCTTTATCGCCGAACATCCCTTGGGGACGGGGCCTTATATGGTGAAAGAATGGGTACGGGACAGTCACATTCATCTGGAGGCCTTCCCCGAATGCTGGGAGGGGACCCCGAAAATTCCAAAAGCCACCTACAAACCCATCAGCAATGACGCGACCCGTTTGGCTGGCGTAATCACCGGGGAGATCGACCTGACTACGGATGTGCCGGTCCAGTATGTTGATCTGGTGAAGAAGGCCCCGAATGTCAACGTGATCAGCCGCCCCGGCATGCGCATCATTTTTCTGATGATGCGCATGAACCGACCCGACTTTCCCACGGCCAAAGTGAAGGTTCGCAAGGCGTTGATGCTGGGCATCAATGAACAGGAGATCATCGAAAAAATCATGTACGGACGGGCCACCGCCGCCTCTCAGCTTCCAGCTTCTTTCATGCGCGGTTACAACCAGGAAATCGTCCGCCCCGCATACGACCCGGAACTGGCCAAAAAGCTTCTGGCCGAAGCCGGCTATCCCAACGGATTTAGCATTGATTTTCATGTAACCAACAACCGGTATATCATGGATAAAGAGATCGGCGTGGCCATCGCCCAGCAGTTGAGTAAAATTGGGGTCCGCGTCAACTTGATGGCTCGACCCAAGGAAATTCATTTCAAGGATATTCGAGCGAGAAAACTCGATTTCTACATGATGGGCTGGGGCGAAGCCACCTTTGACACCGCGCGCCTTCTGGGTTCCTTTTTGAAGACCGGCGCCGTCTGGAACGGCAGCGAACTTTCCGACAAGAAATTCGACCAAATGCTCGAGCAAGCGGACCAAATCGCCAGTCTGGAAAAACGCGGGGAAGCCCTCGCCAAGCTCAACCGATATGTGGCCGACAACGTGTATGTGATTCCGCTTCACTACCAGCAGGACATCTACGGAATTTCGAAAAAACTAAAAGGGTTCGAGCCCAAAGTCAAGAAAACCTTGAGCATAAACCGTTTGTATTTTGAATAAGAACCGGGGAGGGCGCCCCCCTAGGGGGGTGCGCTCCTGGACCAAGACCGCCTGCCGCCCATCCAACGAAACATGACCGCTTATATCTCCCGAAGGTTTCTCCAAAGCTTCCTTGTTCTGATCGGGGTGACGGTTATCTGTTTCATCATGTTCCAATACATGGGAGACCCGGTCCTGGCCCTGGCAGGCATGGATGCCACCCAGGAGCAATTGGAGGAAGCGGCGCGACTGCTCGGCATGGACCGTCCTCTGTATGAAAAATATATCCTTTTTCTCTGGCGGGCGGTCCATGGCGATTTGGGAATCTCCTTCATGACCAAAACTCCGGCACTGGGGCTCGTTCTCAAGCGCATGCCGGCGACCCTGGAGCTGGCCGTCACAGCCATGCTGATCGCGACGCTTGTAGGGGGAGCCGTGGGGGTTACTGCCTCCGTTAAACCCCATTCCCTGCTCACCCGGCTGGCCATGGTGGGAACCCTCACCGGCGTCGCTTTGCCCACTTTTTTTATCGGAATCCTCTCGATCTACCTCTTTTCCATCCTCCTGGGATGGTTTCCCCCCTTCGGCCGTGGGGATGTGGTGGAAATCGGTCCATGGTCTACCGGCCTGCTGACCGTCAGCGGATGGAAGCATCTGATTCTGCCAGCCGTCACTCTGGGAATGTTTCAGCTTTCCATGAGTACACGGGTAATCCGCGGCGAGATGATGGAAGTCCTTGCCGAGGATTATATTCGTACCGCCCGGGCGAAGGGCCTTTCGGTACTGGTGGTCACGGTCCGCCATGCCCTCAAAAATGCCCTGATCCCATTCGTCACCATTGCCGGCCTCCAGTTGGGGCAACTGATTGCATTTTCCATCGTCACCGAGACGGTCTTCCAGTGGCCGGGAATGGGCAATCTTCTGCTCATGTCCATCGGGCAGAGCGATCAACCGGTCGTCATCACCTATATCATGGTCATCGCTTTGATCTTCGTTTTCATCAACTTGACCGTGGATATCCTCTACTGCTTTTTGAATCCTAGAATTACCTATGCTTGATAAGGGAAGA
>LJUR01000043.1 GCA_001304105.1 Deltaproteobacteria bacterium SM23_61 | reverse complement strand
GAAAACACCATTATTCCAATTGCTTTCGCAAATTAAACCCGAAGAAAAAAAGGCTGATTCTTCTAACCAGTTAAAATTACTCTAATAACGTTGGGACACTACTGATATGGTCTGTGTATCAAAGGTTTTTAATTCATGGTATCTTTACTCACCAGGTGCATAAATTCATGCTGATGCACATTGGGAACCATTGATAGGATTGCGTCTCATCATGATTGTCATGCTGCGTCTGGATATTCCTTCCGGAGAATTTTAGCCTCCGTCATTCCGGGATTGACCCGGAATCTAGGCTTCCTTTCTGGATTCGCGCTCCCCGCTTACTACCTGCGGGGACAGGTTTCGCGGGAATGACGAACCTTCTCCATTGGAATTTTATGCAACGTTTAGGTTTATATAATCAGCAGTAATCCAAACTATGAAAGGCATTCTTAACCGGCCAGCCTAGAAACGCAACTTAACTACAGCCCGTGTTCTCAAGGTTCTTGTTCCTCTGACGAAACCCCAATGTAATTACACCCTCATGACAACCGTCAGCACAAGTTCCACAAAGTATGCATTCGGTATGTTCCATTTTATTGCTCCTGACCATCATTTCCACAGGCAAACTCATGGGGCAATTATCGCTACAGGTATGACAGTTCATACATTTTTCTTTGTCTGCAAAAAGCCTTAAAGACGGCCATTGGACACGGTTTCTTATCGCCCTTCCAATAATCATGAATGGGGCCATCCAACAGAGATGATGGCAAAAAGATCTTCGCCCGAATAGAAAGGCTGGAAAAACTATTAGGACTAAAAGGATAAAGAGGTAAATGATTAAGGCCTGAAGGTTTGCGACAGAAAAGCCGTGAGTGGTCTCATAGAAAAAATCAACCTGATGATAACCTCCAGCCCTAACGGCGAGAAAGGTAATAACCCCAATCCATGGGACCCAAATAAACCATTTAACTAAATCACCTTTCAAGACTTTTTTATTTTGGGCCATAAAAATAGCTTCCTGGCAGCCTGATCCCGGACAAACCCACCCGCAATAAGCTCGACCGAATAGCAAAGAACTCAAAAACAATAGGCTAAAAACCAAAAAACTACCATTTATAATTCCTTGGGCAGAAGCCAGAATTATCAGCACAGGAGAAAGGTAGTAAAAGAACGCTGGAAACAGAAAGAATGAAAAAAGAATAAGCCCTTTCCTAATTTTTTGCCTACTATTCATTTTCATTGCAAATATATCCTGATCGTAAGCGAAAAAAATGATAGGTTTGTTCTTCACTCTTTCAGGAAGGAAAGTTTTTTTACACAATGTGTCAAGGAAACTTCGTACGATGACAATATAAAGTAACAGCAGTTGGGTCCTTTTGTTCGGATAGGAGCTTGTCAAGGGCTGGAAGGAAATTCCGCCAAGGCGGGATTTCCTTCCAGGGCGCTGAAATCGCAGGACAATGGAAACATTTTAGACATTTGGCTTTTGACGAATTTCGATGGGATCCTCTTTTCGCCGGCTATCCGGGCGGTGCGGCGGGCTTGGACACTTGCCGGATCAATTTTCCCGCCTTATCCTTGCTGAGACCCTTGGCCAAATCCCCCAGGGAGACTATGCCGGTGACTTTCCCCCGCGGGTCTCTTACTAGCAGCCTGCGAATTTTCTTTTCCTCCATGATTTGTGCGGCTTTCGATGCATGGGCATCGTCGGGGCAATAGACAACCGCGCGGCTCATAATATCTCCGGTTTTCGTGGTCTGGGGGTCTTTCCCCCCGGCAACCAGGCGCAGGGCGATATCCCGGTCGGTCAGGACCCCGACTGCCCCGCCGCCTTCGTCGAAGACAGGGACCGCGCCCACATTGTTCTTCTCCATCAGTTCAGCAGCTTTTTTCACCGGGTCGCCGGACCCGACGATTTCCGGGTTTCGGGTCATTAAGTCTTTCACCATCATGGCCTGCCTCCTTGCAGATAAATTGGAATGATGGAATCAGCCGGAAATTGGAATATTGGAATAATGGAATGATGGAATAATGGGTTTTGGTGGTTCATTTTTTTATCCAACATTCCAATATTCCATTCTTCCATTATTCCATTTTTTTATTTCTCTGCGTGCTCCGCGACCTCTGCGGGTAAGTTTTTTTATTCATCCGGGGCTACAGGATTTCCAGCAGCTGGATGTCAAAAATAAGGTCTTTTCCCGCCAGGGGGTGGTTCATGTCCAGGGCCACCGTTACAACATAGGCTTCCCCGCCTTCGGGAGCGATCTCCAGCTGGTCTCCGATTTTCAGCTCCATGTCCTGGGGCAAACTGCTTCTTTTCACGGTCACCACCAGGTCCTCGTTGTAAGGACCGTAACCTTCTTCGGCGGAGATCGTGGTGCTCTTGAAATCCCCCGGCTGCATCCCCACCAGAGCCTTTTCAAACCCGTCAATGACCTCCGAACTACCCAGGGTGACTTCGATGGGTCCGCTGTCCATGGAGGTGACCGCCACCTGCCCATCTTCAAATTTTCCCGTGTAGTGAACTTTTGCCCGGTCTCCTGATTTCAAGAAAGCCATGTTTTCCCTCCTCCGTGGAAATTTCGTTTGGATGACCCCCTACAGTCGCAAGTCGCAAGCGGCGATGGCGGAAAAATTCCCGACCCTTGCGGCTGACGTGTTTCTATTCCGGGTTGCAAACGATATGCCAGGCGGGCCAATCCAGAAAACCCCTTTTTTGTTAAATTTTTCGAAGCGTTGAAGGAATGTCCGAAATCTTGTCGGGGAACCCGGGAAGGAGCTTTCCAAAAAAATTGGACCGGCTCTCATTATTTGGGAATTTTTCCCACGGGGCAGGATTGCTTTTCAATATTTCTACGAATTCCAGAAGGGAAAACTCCGTTGGTTCGGTAACCACAGACGCCGGAAATGCCGGATTCTGCATTCTCCCCGGGAGTCCTGACCAGTCCTCTACCTTCCCGGCGCGTGGCATCATCGCCATGCTCCCGCCGGCAGGCCTATTTTCCTGCCAGGGAATTGTATAGCCACCCGAATATCAGCCCGCCCACGGCCCCGTCCAGGACCGCGTATAGGGTTCCGACGATCAAATCGCCGAAGGACCCCGAAGCGTGGTACCCGGGGTAAATGGAAGCCAGAAGGTTCAAGAAGGCAGCCGCGTATCCCGACCAGAACAGGTTGGCGAGACCCACCAGCAAAACGCAGGCTCCCCACAGAATGGCCAGGGAAAGAGTCAACGCTTTTAGGTTCAGTTTCATAATTTTTCCTCCTCAGTTCAACTTTTGCGGTCCCGCTGCGTCCATCGGCCCCGGTGACTTTCAAAATTCGCTCTCCCGTTCCATATGGGATAAGAGATGTTAAAAGAATAAAATTTTCAATTTTTCAAGTTCCATCTTTCCCTGAGATTTTTAACCTCCTCTGAGATCTTCGATAGCCGGATATTCTGCTCAAAAGTATATTTTCTTCCAGCCATTTTCCCCAACAGGATCTCGGGCCCACCCTGGAATCGCCCTTCGGTTCCATGATTGGGCCCGTCTCCAGAGCGAGGTCTATCCCGGAGAGGGAACTTCTCCGGATGCCGCCTGGGATTCGGGCGGAGGTCCTTGCCGCTGCCTGCGGTTTTCCTCCCATATGGCCTGCCACATGGCCCCCACCCCGAGGAGAACAAAGAGAAGCCAGAAAAACCATCCCACTACCGGAATGGCCAGCAGAAGGGAGATGATCAGGGTTCCCAGGATCAGGGGCCCCAGGAAAGCCTCGGCCCAGGTTTTGCTGAAGATCCCGAGTATTTTTCTTCCGATCCAGACTCCGGCGAAAACCCGGCTGATGTACAGGAAAAGGGCGTAGATCATCAGGGTGATGATCCCCGCCGGGATTCCCACCAGGGTGGCCATGGCGATGATCACCGCCACGGGTACCACCACGATGAAAACCAGGCCTATTCCGATACTCTTCCAGGGAAATCGGGAGAGGCGGAAAAGGACCTCCTCGGTTCCCCGGGGGGAGAGATAACGGGCCAGGACCCCCACGATGATCAGGGCAGGAATGGAGAGAAGCCAATAGGCCAGCCAGAGCCCGGAGAGGGCCTTTTTCCCCTTTTCGATCCATTCTTCCCGCTCCCGGAACTCCCTTCGGGCGACCGTGCCTTCGATCCGGGCTCCTTCCTTCCGCTCCAGGGTTGCAGCCGTGTAGCGGAGATTCCCCTTGATCACCGCGGTGGGAGCCACAGTGATCCTGGCCGCCCCGGCGGCCACGTCGTGGTCGAAGGTTCCCGAAAGAACCAGGCTGGCGGCGCCGGCTCTGACCCTTCCATGGTAAATTCCCGCCAGGGTCACCTGGGCGCCCAGCACCAGCATGTCTCCTTCCACTTCCCCCGAGTGGACCACGCTGGCCCCGAAGGCCCTGAGATCTTTTTGGGCTTTCCCCGAGAATTCCACGTCAGCGCCGGCGACGGTGAACCCGCTCTCTTTGGTTTCCCCGGGACCCACCACGACGCGGTCGCCGACCAGAAAATTCCCGGCGTCGAAAGCAAAGGCGCCCCCATCGAATACCGGCCATAGGCAAAATAAGAGAAAAATTCCGAGTGAGGGCCATCTTTTCATGGGTCATCTCCTTTTTTTTTCCTAAATTCCCCCGGAGATAGTCCTCCGGAGGTCTCTAACTTTTAAATCTTAAAAAAACGAAGTTTGACAGCTTCCGCCAACGATGGCCTTTCTTTCCCCGAATAGAGGGATCAGCCGGCCCACGAAGATCGGTGAGGACCACCCCGCCGAAGCCCCCGGGCATTCCCATCGCCTGGCCTTCCCGGTTTCAGTCCCTCTGTTTCAGGCCACCTTAATTTCCTTCCGGTTTTCCCACAGCCCGTGAATGTTACAAAAACCGAGGGCGTAAATCGTACCGGGTTTCTTGACCATGGCTGAGACCGTTGCGGCGTGATGCGTATAAGCCGGCCCTTTGTCGGCTCCGTCCGTGGATTCGCCGTGAGCGGTGAACTCGCAGTTGGCCAGCTGGTAGGTGAACTTGCCCCCTTCCGGGTGGAAGAAGACCTGGATCCAGCGTATGTGGTGCTCGGTGGTGTTGGGATGGGAAACTTCTTTCCCGATGGAGACCCGGATCTCAAAGGGTTCCCCGCTCTTGACCGTGTCCGGGCATTCGATCACCGGAACGTGTTTTTCCGATTTCCAGTCCGCTTCCTGAAAAAGACCACCCAGTTTTTTCATGACTTTACCCTCCAAGTTTAGATTATCCTGAGCCACCCCGTTGGTTTCGCGGAGGATTTTCTCAGGAGGTCAAATCCCTTTTCTTCTCTTCGAACTCCTCTTTGCCGATATCTCCCCGGGCGTATCGGTTGCGGAGGATCTCCATGGCCGAATCCTGAGCCTTGGGGCCATGGCTGTTTCTCGGCGAGGAGACCAGCCAGCGGATGAAATAAACGATGGCCACGATGACCAGCACCCAGAAGACTACCATGAAGATCGGGCCCATCCACCCCATCATCCACCAGTGCATCGTCCCGGGCCCCCAATCCCACCCGCTGTATCCTCTCCACTGGGCAAGGGCCCGGCCTGTCAGGGGGAGGAAGAAAAGAACGAACCCCAGGGCGAAAATCCTGCCGATCGATAATAAATTCATCAGCGCTTCCTCTATCTTTATTTCCTCGCGGCCTCCTCTTTTCTCCGGCCCCCTCCTATTTGCTGGACGCGGTTCTCGAATATCAGAGAATCCAGAATTTCTCCGCAACGGGGGCATCTCCACCCCCAGAAAGGCTCACCGGGGCCGAAAAACTTTTCCTGGGCCATCATTCCGCTGCAACGGGGACATTTCATGAGCGCCCTCCAAAATCGATTTCTTCACTCCAGAGGGGAAAATATAGTCCATCTTTGCTCCCCCAGCTATTTAGGGAATCATGGAGCAGGAAACCAAGAACCATGCCAAGTCGGGCAATAAGCCCTCCCATAAATTATTTCAAAGGTTTAGGAGATTTCAATAAAAATGGTAATCCCCACTTTTCCCGTAAAAGAGGAAAAATTCCTGGGGGAAAAGATTTTTATCGCCGGAATGGGACTTTCCGTGATTTCACGGTTGTCTTTCGGGCCCCCAAGACCTCATTTAACAGGTCGAGATCCGCCCGGTGGGAGGGCGGCAGTACCGCCATGGCCATTTTCCCATCCAGCTTGACGATGATCGTTTTGGCCAGTTACTTCCCCGGAATGTGGGGCAGGGCGGCGATCTCCTGGGTGGGGCACCGGATTCCTCCCCCTTTTGCCGGCCTGGAAGATGGGAGCAGCTTCGATGCCTGGGTTTCATTTCCTGCGGCAGCGGGGCTTCTGCCGGGTGACCTTCCCTCCAGCGTGAATTTCATTCCGATTCCCCTGAAGCAGGGGGAGAATCCGCTGAAGAAAGGTTTGGACTTCCTTCGGGTCCTTCAAAGAATAATGTGCCGCGGTGGGCCAAGATTCCTCGGCTACCAGGATGCTCAAACCCCGGGCCTGCAGGACCTGGAAGACGTCTTCATCGGTTGCATCGTCCCCAATGTACAGGGGAAGGACGTCCGGTCGATTCAAATCGAGGAGTTCCAGGAGCAGCAACAAGGCTTTCCCCTTGTGCCATTCAACCCGGGGCTGAAATTCGTAAATTTTTTTACCCCCTGACAGGCGAAGCTCAGGAAAATCCTGCGTCGACTCATAGACCGCTTTCTCCACCCCTGCGAAATGGGCCTCGGCGACCCGGCGGTAGTGGACGGCCAGGGAAAACCTCTTCCTCTCCAGCCGACATCCGCCGATTCTCCTGAGCCGTTCCTCGAGTTTGGATTCCACCCGGTCCAGGAAGGAGAGGTAATCGACGGCCAGGGGGTGTTCCCAGACCCTTCCGTCGGGAAAGGCAATTTCAAAGCCATGGCTGCCGGCATAAACGATTTTATCAACCGCCACCCGTTCGCGGATATCGCTTAGGTCCCGCCCGCTGATCACGGCGACCGGGAAATGGGCGGCAAGGTAACTCAGGATCTCACGGACCTTCTCGGATAACCGTGCGTCTTCAGGTTGATCGACGATGGGGGTGAGGGTTCCGTCATAGTCCACAAATACGGCCAGACGCTTCCCCTCAGCCCGGCGGCGAATTTCCTCCAGGCTCTCCAGGGCTGAGGACAGACCTTCATATTTCTGGGAGGAAGATCTACCTTGGCGCACCTCGATTTTGAATGATCCTCCTTTCAGTATTCCTATTTACCCCGGCTGCAGTCCCGCCATTTTCTTGATGACCTGGGCCAGGTCGGAGAAATCGCTGTCCGCATAGGTCAGGTAACGGGGGCGCAAAAGGTGAGCCGTTCGCAGGGTTTCCTCGGCCTGATCCGGAAGGACCAGAATCAGGCGTGTCCCTCCGAGGAGATGGTCGATGGAGCGAAAATCTAAGAGTTCGTTCCGTTCGCCGGCCAATAAAACGACGACAAAGGGAAGGTCGGGGGGATTCTGCATCCGGTGCAGAAAGCTGCTCAGGGTCCGGTAGATTTCGATTCCCTCGACGGGAAAGGAGGATTGGATCAACCTCTGCAGTCTTTCCGCCGGCTCTTCCCAATGACTGGTGTACAAGATCACAATCATCGTGCCTTCCCTCCATTGGCAGGCTTACAGGATCCTTTTCAAAAAGCATGCCGGAAGAAGGAGCATCCGGGGTTTCAGGATTTTTAATAGCAATCTCGTGGGGTTGCGGAATTCAGCCGGGGCCGGAGGAATCCTTTCCCTCCAAATGCGTCCAATTTTTTTAGACGGCAATCCTTTTTGATTGGAAATGTCTCATAATGCGGGAATGAGAAATAGAAAACTTCAAGGGAGGAAATCAAAGAATTTCCCAGGTGCCTTGCCCGCTCTCCCCGGGATCTTGCTGGAATTTGATTTTGCCCAGTCTTTCCAAAGTATCCACCCATTCTTCGGCTTCGAGAAGCGAGCACCCTAAATTCTCATAAAAGAGATCGCGAAAGATGGTTTTCCCTCCCCAATAGGATTTTCGGAAGGGAAGGGGGAATTTTTCCCTCAAGAGGCGATCGGCCGCCTCCATTCCCGCGGTCCGATCCTTTGCGGGGGGAGGATTTTCGTGCATCGTGGCGTTTTCTTCCGCGGGCTCATTCGACAACCAACAACTGGCGAACCTTTTCTTTTATCTCCTCTAAATCGCCGGACTTCAGGATACAGGCGTCGGCGGCCTGGGTCCCGGCGTGGGTAAGATATCCCGGGTGGGATGTGTACACAATGACAGGGATTCCTTTGCGTTTTTCCTTGATCCGGGGGAGCGCCTCGAGGCCGTCCATCGCGGGCATGGCGATGTCGAGAATGACCAGGTCCGGCTTCGCCTTTTCCAGCTGACGCAGGGCTTCTTTTCCATTGCTTGCGGTGACCACTTCAAAGCCTTCCTCTTGAAGTTCCTCGCGGTAAAGGAACCGCAGGATTTCTTCGTCCTCGGCGAGCAAAATTTTTCTTCTTTTCACCCTGATCCTCCGCCAGTCCCGGGAAGTTCGTATATTTCTTTTATCCTTGCCGGTGATTTTTCCTCTACGCCTCGAGTTCCGCTGATCTGTCCCCTTCCCCCGTTGTATGAGGGCTATCTGGATTTTTCTATTTTTGCCTAACCAAGAAATATGCCAACCGGTGTGCTCGCTGCGTTTTCGTCGAATCTTGTGCGGTTACGAAGGGTTGGGAAGGCTCGCGGAATAAAAAATGACGGCGAATTTGTCCACTGTGGTGAGATTATTCCCATTCAATGGGAAATCGTCCAATTGAATAGGAGGGAAAACCAACCGACTTTTTCCCTTCTGCCCCGGACCTTGAAACTTTGGCTGTTTTTGCGTCTGGGTGCTCTGTGGCCTCTGAGGTTAAAATTTTTTATGGGAGAATCGGAAAGCCAAGGTTCAAGGAGCGGAGAACTGGTATTTTTTCAGCAAGCCGTAGAGACGGGAACGGGAAAGACCGGAGATGCGCATGGCCTCCGATATGTTTCCCCCGGTGAGGTCCAATAGATCTTTCAAGTATTTCTTTTCCATCTGGGCCATGGCGGCGGTCCGGTAGTCCTTGAGCCGGGGAAGGTTCGGGGATATGGTCGGGCGGCTTTTCAGGAGCGATTCCTGGGAATCCCCCCGGCTGGCAGTTTCCCGGGCTACCTGGATGCGAATCTGCGTGGGGAGGTGCTTGGGATACAGAACGGGTTCATAACGGGCTGCAATGATGGCCTTTTCCAGGGCGTTCACCAGTTCCCGCACGTTTCCCGGCCATTGATAGTGCATGAAAACATCGAGGAACTCGGCGGAGAATTCCTTCATCCCGATCCCGTACCGTTCGCAGAGGCCGCTGATGTGGTAGATGGCGAGATATTTTATGTCTTCGGGTCTGTTTCTCAGGGGGGGGAGTTCGATGGTGATGGTTTGGAGGCGGAAGAGAAGATCCTTGCGAAACTCTCCCCTCTGGACCATCTCGTGTAGATTCTGGTTGGTGGCGGCAATGAGGCGGAAGTCGCTGCTGACTTCCTGGACTCCCCCCACCGGTCGAAACCTCCGCTCCTGGAGGACCCGTAGGAAAGATCCCTGGATCGAGGGGGGGAGCTGGCTGACTTCGTCCAGGAAGAGGGTTCCCCCGTCGGCCTGCTTGACCAACCCGATGTGGGATTTTTCAGCTCCGGTGTAGGCCCCCCGTTCGTGGCCGAAGAGGGTGCTTTCCACCAGGGTTTCCGGTAGGGAAGCGCAGTCCACCACGACAAAATTCTTTTGAGCGCGGGAGCTGTTGTTGTGGATGGCCCAGGCGAAGAGCTCCTTGCCCGTCCCCGTTTCTCCCGAGATGAGAACGTTGGCATCGCTCTTGGCGGCCTGCGCCAGAAGCTCCATAGCCGCTTTCATCTGCGGGCTGTTGCTGATGATCTCGGCAAAGGTTTCCCGTTTCAAGGCCGTGTAAAGGGGGCCGGGGGTCTTTTTGGCCCGGTACTGGAGGGCGCGGAAAAGAGGAAATGCCATGGACTTCAAATTGGCGGTCCTCTCGATATAATCCCAGGCCCCGCGCTGAATGGCCGCTTCCGCTTCGTCCGGGTTGGCCGAATCGGTGAGGATAATGATCTCGGGATGGGAATTGTGGGCCAGCATTTTGGGAAGCCAGTCCAGGCCGGCGCCGTCCGGCATCTGGGGATTGAGATACACCACCTCAAAAGCCCCGGATAGCACTTGCTGAAAACCCTCGTCCAGCGTATGGGCGAAGGTAACCCCGTGTCCCAGGTCCTGCAGGTGGTTGCCCAGCTCTTGGCTGGACAGGTTTTGTTCATCGATGATCAGCACAAAGGCCATAGGACTGAGTTACCGCCGGTATGGGAGCGATCTCTTCCCCCGGTAATTCAACGGCAGGGGGCATCGGATTCCCCCATCCGGAAGGGGGAAAGAATTCCTCAGGGAGATTTTCGCCCGGGTTTGGGAGGGGATGGTACCGAGTTTTCGCCTGCCCCTCCCTCCCGGTCCAGGATTTTCCGGATGGCTCGCTTGAGCTCGGCCAGGTCAGAGCCTTTCAAAACGAAAGCTTCCGCCCCCGCGGTTATGAAACTTTCCTTGTACTCGGAATAAGCCGAGTGTAGGATCACGGGCAGGGTGTGGTTTTTTCCCAGCAGGGCGACCAGCGCTTCGAGACCGTCCATATTTGGCATCCGGATGTCCAGGATGACCACGTGGGGATTCTGCGCGGAAATCAGCCCCAGGGCCTCCTTTCCGTCCCGGGCCAGGATGACCTCATAGCCTTCTTCGGATAACTCGTCCCAATAGATCCGGAGAAGAGCCGGCTCGTCATCGACGCATAGAATCTTCGCCACCCAATCCTCCCCTGGGGAATATGACGGACCAAGAGCGCTCGTAAAAGCACAAGAGAATTATGAAGATGAGATATATTAGCCATCTTCCCTTCGGGGAGTCAATAGCTTTCCATGACCGGGTTAGCCCCCGTCTCCTCCTTGGCTATCTGTTTCTGGGAACAGCCGGCGTGGCCCAAATCACCAGGAGGGCCACAGAGAAAAGATATTGCCATGATGGAACAATGGAATATTGGAATGCCGGGTTCTTGTCGTTCATTTTCCTACCCATGATTCCATTTTTTTATTTCCGGGAAAAAAACCCCTCCTTCACTTTCTCCATATGGGTGACGGTCTTCCCCGTCACCCAAACATTGACCGCATCCCCCACTTTCATACCGGGCAATTTTTCCGACGCTTCTTTGCCCAGAATCAGGGTGACGGCTTTTTCCCTTTTCACGCTGCTCTGGTGGAGAGTGATCTTCTTGGCGGAAGGATCGATGGCCGTAATGATTCCCCCCATCCGGTATTTCATGGGCGGGGGGGGCGGCTCTTTTTTTACCGCCTCGGGCTTGGCCGACTCAGCCGGTTTTTCCCCCTTCGCCTTCTCCTGGGCTAGGGCCCATCCGGTCGAGGAAAGGACAAACAAGAGCAGGATGATAAGCAGGGATACGTTTTTCATTTTTTCCCTCCTTCAGGCCTCTTTAAGGCCCGTGCCGAATACGGGTTTGCCGGTTTCCAGAAACTTCCTGAAGAAATGCAATTCCTCTTCTGCGAATTCCAACCGCTCCGGGTGATATCCCCCCGGGATCAAAAGGGCGTCAAAATCCTCTACCGACACCTCTTTGATGGGTTTCCCAGTTTTCCATGGACTTCCCTGATTCTGCTTTTCTTTCTTTCCCCGGCCTTCCAGATGGACCAATTCATGTCCCGCCCGGTGAAAGGCCTCGGCGGCTTTTTGATACTCCGGTTCTTCGAACCTTTGGGGGAAAATGATCGCCACTCTGGCCATGGTTCTCCCGGGGCTATCTTGTATTCTGATTCTACTTCCATCCGATTTGACTACCCTTCGGTCCGGATCGGTTATCTTCCAAACCCGAAGATGGGGAAGGGTCTTTTCTTTTGCCGTTGGGCCCCATCCGCTGCGTCGCCCTATTCTTCCACGATAATCGCTTCGCTGGGACAGGATTCCGCCGCATCGCGGCACATCTCCTCCAACTCCCTGGGGACTTCCTGTTGCTCCTCGATTTTGACCACCGCAACCGCGCCTTTCAACTCGAAGATCTCGGGGCAAAGATCGGCGCAGATGCCCATTCCTTCGCAGCGTTCTTCGTCAACCCATACTCTCATCTTTGGACCTCCCCCGAGGTTGCGGAGTCTTTCCATACCACAGTCCCCCGGTTTCGGTTATTTCCGCATTCTTTCCGCCCTCAGGGCCCGCTTCCCGATCGAACACTTGCGGCAGAGGGAATACCCATCCCAGAAGGGGCTATTCCCCAGCAGTCTTTCGAAGTACACACTCTTCTGACTCTGCAGGTAGCGTTTTGCGCAGGCTCCTTTGGAAATCTTCAAATTTCCCGGCTGGTGGGGACAGAGAATGATTTCCCCCACAGGGAGCTGGGAATCCCCTTTCCAGGTCGAAAAATTCCCTTGCGGCAGCATCCTACCCTCCTTTCTCTCCCGGTTGCGTCGAGGGGTTTCTGCCCGGGGAAGACCGTCGGTTGGATACGTACACCGGTTTTCCCCTCTGCCAGAACCCTCTCACCCATTGGCCCGCCTCTTCTCTGGCGCCCGGATCGCCGAAGGTGCAGCTCCGGGGAATGAACAAGGCGTCAAAGGGGTCCGCCGAAAAGTCCCGCAGGGCCCAATCGACTGTCACTTCGGTACCTTTTTCTTTTCCCCTTAGGGTTTTCCCCGGCTCCAGGCCCACGTGCACCAGTTGATGGCCCTTGCCCTTCATAAACGCCGCGGGCTCGGCATATTCCACGTCTACGAACCGATCCGCCAGAAGCACGGCAATTTTGGCCATTCCTTCCTCCCTCTTCTGATCCCAGCCGGCAAAGACAAGGTGATTCTTCCTGCTGGCGTCTTTTACCGATACCGGGGCTGCGGCGGCCCATCAATCGGGCATCCTCTTCGGCCCGCTCCAGTTGCGGAATGCCTCGATCTCTTTCTGTACATTTCAATCGCCTGGACCGCCAGTTGATCCTGCGCCCGGAGGATGAAGATCGGTTCCTCCTCCCCGATTTTGGAAATGAACACCTTTCCGTACTTTCCTGAAATTCCCATGACACACCTCCCGCTCGACGATGAAGAATCGCCCTCTCTTTAAGACAATGATTTCCAAGATCCGTGCCAAAGCTACAGAGGAATGAATAGCGCTTTGTTTTTGGCCATATGGCCCCGTCGCCGGGAAATTACCCGAAAAAGGAAGGAAAAAGGTGTCTAAAAAAATTGGATGGAATCCTCCGGGGTAGGAATTTGTCCTATATAAGAGGACTTCCAGGGGGTCTTGAGTCCGGCATAAGCTTTGGCAGAAGATGAGGACCAATCTCCTCGGGGCCAACATCCTTATTTTCATCGGTCAAAAAAACTTGTATGTATGGGTAAAAAAGGAGAGGATGGAAGAAAGGAGTGGCCATGAAGTCCACGGCAACCATCCGGATCGGCATGATCGGTATCGTTTCAAGCCTTATCTTCCTTACCGGCTGTTCTCCGCAATCTTCCCCACCGCCCGAAGGCCCGGTTCGGTTGGTCCTCAAGCTGGGAAAAATCTTTGGAGATCCGGGCCCACTGCGCCGGCTGCTGGACCAATTTGAAAAGGAAAACCCGGGCATCCGGGTGCGGGAGGAAATGCTTCCTTCTTCCTCTGATGAGCAGCACCAGTTTTATGCAACCAACCTGGAGGCCGGTAGTTCGGATTTCGACGTCTTCAGCCTGGACGTGATTTGGGTGCCGTCCTTCGCCCGGGCCGGGTGGCTGCGCGAAGTTGGCCATCTGCTGCCCGCCGCGGAACGGGAGGATTTTTTCCCCGGCCCCGTCGAGGCGGTTCAATACTGGGACCGATGGTTTGCCCTTCCCTGGTATATCGACGCCGGCCTTCTGTATTACCGGAAGGGCCTTTTGGAAAAGTACGGTTTCCGACCTCCCCGGACATGGCCGGAGCTGGTCCAGGCGGCGCAGGCCGTCCTGAGGAAGGAGAAGGGGATCTACGGATTTCTGTGGCAGGGGAAACAGTACGAAGGCCTGGTCTGCAACGTCCTGGAATATATGGGAAGCAATGGGGGAAGGGTCTTCCAGAAGGGAAGGGCGGTGATCGATTCCCCCGAGAATCAGGAGGCCCTGGGGTTCATGCGGGACCTGATCGTAAAGTATCGGGTCAGCCCGCCCCTGGTGACTTCGGCGGTGGAAGAGACGGCGAGGAATATTTTCGGCAACGGGGGAGCGCTGTTCATGAGAAATTGGCCCTATGCCTGGGGGTTGCTCCAGAGAGAAGGATCTCCGGTGCGAGGAAAAATCGGGATCGCTCCGCTTCCCTTCTTCCCCGGGGGAAGGTCGGCTCCCACCCTGGGGGGGTGGCAACTGGGGCTCAATCGCCATTCCCGGTACCCCCGGGAGGCGGAAAAGCTTTTGATTTTTCTGGCCTCTTCCCCCTCCCAGAAGTTCCTGGCCCTCTCGGTGGGCTACCACCCGACGAGAAAGTCCCTGTATCGGGACAAAGATCTGGCGGAGGCCCAGCCGCTCCTTCCCCGCCTTTATGGAATATTCATGGAAGCCATTCCCAGGCCGGTGACCCCCTATTACCTGATGATCACCCAGGTCCTGCAGCCGGAATTCAGCGCCGCCTTGAGCGGAATCAAATCTCCCGGGCGAGCCCTGCGCTCGGCCCACAAGCAGGTGGAGCATATCATGGGGGCAGAATGATGCGGGGAAGGGAAAGCGGCTATCGATACGTGGCTCCCGCCCTGGGACTCCTGGGCGGGGTGGCCCTTTTTCCCCTTCTGTACGTGATCTATCTGAGCTTCCACCGGCGCCTCTTGATCTTCGACATCTCAAAATTCGTGGGCCTGGAGAATTACCGATTCCTCCTGCAGGATGACCGCTTCTGGAACGCCCTGCAGAACACGGCCTATTTTACCGCGGTGTCGGTCTCCGCCCAGCTCCTCCTCGGGCTGGGGATTGCGCTCCTGTTGAACCGCTCCTTCCAGGGGAAGGACTGGGTCCGGGCGCTGATCCTCGTCCCCTGGGTCATTCCCACGGTTGTTTCGGCCCGGATGTGGGAATGGATCTACAACCCGGAATTCGGGATTTTGAATTTCCTCCTGGGGGCGAAGATCAACTGGCTGGGAACCCCCGGGCTGGCCCTGCACGCCGCCATTTTCGCGGACGTTTGGAAGACCACGCCCTTTGTGGTGATTCTTCTCCTGGCCGGATTACAGATCATACCCCGGGAACTCTACCAGGCGGCCCGGGTGGACGGAGCGGGATCCTGGGCCGCCTTCCGCCGGATCACCCTTCCCCTCCTGATGCCGGTTCTGCTGGTGGCCTTGGTTTTCCGGATGCTGGATGCCTGGAGGGTATTCGATGTGATCTACGTCCTCACCGGGGGAGGCCCGGCGAACACCACCGAGACCCTGTCCCTATACGCCTATAAAATGCTCTTTCAGACGCTCCAGTTCGGGTACGGTTCGGCCCTCTCGGTGGTCACCTTTCTCTCCGCCGGCGGAATCACCGTGTTTTTCCTGAAGCTGTACCGGCAAGGATAAAAACCGAACCGCAGAGAATGAAGGGAAAGGAATACATGGAAGTGTGGAATATTGGAATAATGGACAAAAAAATAAAAAAACTTAACCGCAGAGGTCGCGGAGCACGCAGAGGTTAAGATGGCGAAAAGCTCAGGGCCGCGATGCAAGGGCTGCCCGCAAGGACAAAACGGCCAAGGGCTTTCAAGGAACGATCTCTGCGCTCTCTGCTTCCTCTTCGTTCATCCTCTTGTCTCGATCCCCGGAGGATCGAAAGGCAAGAAGGAGTCCATATCCATAAAATGATTTGTGTTTTCGTCTTTAGCAAAAACAAGCTCTGCGGTCTCTGCGTCCTCTGCGGTTGATTTTTTCTTCATCCCCGGAGGGCGCAGAGGCTTTTATTTCCTGGGTTATGAAAAAACTGGGCTTTTTCTTTTTGTTGATCCTGGTCATCCTTTATTGCCTCGGGCCTTACGGTTGGCAGCTTATCACCAGCCTGAAGCCCGAAGCCCAGCTCACCCGTTTGCCGCCCGTTTTACCCGAGGTGCCCACCGGGGTCCACTACGGATCGATCCTGCGGGAACCCCTCTTCTGGCGGGTAATGGGAAACAGCGCCGGCATCGCCTCCTTGAGCACCGTTTTTGCCCTGCTCATCGGCTGCCTGGGGGCTTTCGGCCTGGCCAGGTTCCGGGTACGTTACAAGGCCCTGATCCTGGGGTTCGTCCTCGCGGCGACCATGTTCCCGCCCATCGCCACGGTGAGTCCCCTGTACATCCTGGTTCGCGCCCTCCATCTGCGGGACACTTGGTGGGCCCTGGTCATTACCTACACCACCTTTTCCTTGCCCCTTTCCCTGTGGGTCCTGACTCATTTTTTCCAGGAAGTCCCCGAGGATATTTTTCTGGCTGCATGGGTGGACGGCTGCACCCCGTTCCAGATTTTTCACAAGATTCTGGTACCCCTGGCGGCGCCGGGGATCTTTTCCACGGCAATCCTGGTTTTCCTTTTTTCCTGGAATGAATTTCTGTATGCCCTAACGTTCACCTCCACGGAGGCTTCTCGGACGGTGCCGGTGGCCATCGCCCTCTTCCCGGGAATCCACGAAATACCCTGGGGGGAGATCGCTGCGGCCTCCATCGTGGTCACCCTTCCCCTGGTCTTCTTCGCCTTTGCCTGCCAGAAAAGGATCGTCGAAGGACTGACCGCGGGGGCCTTGAAGGAGTGAGACGCCGCCGCGACGGGGGATAAAAAAACTGGATCATCTCCAAATTCGTCGATCGAATTTTTCCTGAAAGCCTGCCAAGGGGCCGGAAGGAAAGCCAGATTGCGCAGCAAGCATCGGCGGGAGATCCGCTTTCCAGGAACCTCCTTTTGGTCATCCGCAAAGCGCAGCGGGGGCGGAATAAGTAAGCTTCGAAGAAATAACCGATACCCCCACCACCGGTTGGGAGAGATAGGTGCTTCATGATTGCAAGCAAGATGACTTTTCTTCCGGGCCCATGAAATCACAGGGAATTCTGAAAAGACCAGCTCTTTGGCTTTCAACGAATTTGGAGATGAACCAAAAAACTTAACCCCAGAGCACGCAGAGCACGCGAAGGAATAGGAAAATTAAATATCTCAATGATTCCAACACCGATGGATTTGACAGGAAGGGAAAGGAAACATATTCTGGGAAAAAGAAAAGAACTGAATCGAGAGGAAAGGACCAGATATGAGCAAAAAACCGAGTGAAAAAGAGGAAGAATATTTTGCCCGGATGGAGTTCGAGCGGAAGAAGAAGGTGGAGGAAGCAAAGCACCAGAAACTCCGGGGGGAAGAGAAGAAGATGCTGAGGGACCTTCACTTCATGAAGTGCCCCAAGTGCGGGATGGAGCTCATCGAGATCGATTGCCAGGGGATCAAGGTGGACAAGTGCTCCGAGTGCCAGGGCGTCTGGCTGGACGCGGGGGAGCTGGAGAACGCCGCTGGATTGGAGAAGACGGCCCTGGACCGGTTTTTCCGCGTCTTCAAAAAATAAGCGGGGAAGGATGAAGATCGTTTTTCTGTGGGACGGGGATTATCCTCCCTCGGATTCTGATAGCAGACGAAGCACGGCTTCGTGCCTTTCGAGGGTTTTGCGGAGCTCGGGCAGGTCCTCTTTCCGATTTGCCTCTTCCGCTTCGGCGAGCGACTTCTTGTGGCCGGCGGTGATTCTCTTCGACAACACCAGGGCGGTCAGGCCGTCTTTGTTTTTTATCCTCCCATCCGCACCATGGGCCAGGAGGACTTCCACCACCTGGGGGTGCCCCGAGATGGCTGCCCAGATGAGGGGGGTCGCCCTCTTTTCGTCCCGGGCATTTACGTTCGCGCCCGCCGAAATCAAGACGCGAACATTTTGCGTCAACCCCATGGATGCCGCAGCCATCAAGGCGGTCAACCCGTTTCGGTCCGGCGCGTCCACCTTGGCCCCGCTGGCAATCAATATTTCCAGCAATGCCGCATTTCTTTTCTTGGCGGCGATCACCAGAGGCCGGTTTCCGAGGCTGGTTTTGGCATTGGGATCGATGCCCTCTTTGATCATATTTTCAACCCTGGCCAGATCTTCCTTCCAGAGGGCCTGCAGAAATTCTGCGAAAGAATGAGGGGAATCCCTTTCCCTCCTGGGTTCGGGAGGGATGTGCCGGGCCAGAGGCCAGGCAGGCTTGGGAGGAGAAGGGATGCGGGTTTCCTCCCTCGGGGGCGGAGTTTGCCGTCGGGGCCTGGAAAATAACAGGGCTTCACAGTTCACGAAGCCCAAGGGGGTTTTCCTCGAGGGCTCGGCGATCGCGCACCATTTTCCTTCCCGATTAAAGAATTCCGATTGGACCTCGACCGCTTCCTCCTTTCTCAAAAATTTCACGATGCCGCTGGTCACCGAAGGACCGGCATACACCGGAAGCGCCCCGATTCTTACCGTGGCGGGCTCGGGAGGATCAGCCGCAAGAGCCGCGGGACCCAGAAAAAGGATTGCCCCTATCTGGAGGGCAAAAATGAATCTTTGGACCACGGAGATCAATCCGAAGCGCCCTTCCGTCGATGTTTATCCGGAACAAGGCAAAAGAAAGTGTCTTTTCCCTCTAATTCCGGCATTTCTCCCGAGGGTGAAAAGGTCAAGATTGAATAAGGGCTATAGCTTGAGGAAAATATACTGGACCGGAAGGGGCGAGTCAATAGATTTACGAACCTTTCTTTCTCCTTGAACAAGAAGCTGGGATTCATTCATTTTTCATTCTCCTAGTGTCGTGTCACGGAAATAAGCTGCTAAAGTCGAACCCCCGTGCCAAGAGCCGAGAGTCGGACGGATGCGCTTGCCAAAATAGGCGCTGATTCCTCCCGAGCTCACGGAGATTTTACGACGTATATTGCCAATGTAGGGGCGATTCATGAATCGCCCCTACTTACGAAGGCGTAGCCCGATGCCCGCGTTCCTTTGCGGAACCCCGGAGATGCCATGGAAGAAAACTTTTCTCCCGCCGGATTTTGTCCCGCCAAGGCGGGAATCCGTCCGACCCTCGGCTCCAGGTGAAATTTTATGCCTATTATTTCCGTGACACGACACTCGGGGTTTTCCCATCTCTGCAGAAAAGGGTTACTTTTAGAAATTTTAATGGATCATTGGATATGTTATGGTAAATTAATAAATTATCTCCTGCCCAAGCTTTCGGGATCGGCAGGACCCGGTATCCCCGGGCTCGAACCCAAACTTTGGGGCCAGGGGAATCCATTTCTTCTTTCAAGGGGTTCAGCGGTGAAAATGGAAGATGGAAGAAAAAGAGTGGTCATCGAAGCGGTCAGCCCGGAAATCGACGGAGGGCGGTTTCCCGTCAAAAGGGTCGTTGGGGAGAAAGTAGTCGTGGAGGCCGACATCTTTGCCGATGGCCATGACCTCCTGGCGGCAAGGCTCCTTTTCTGCAAGGAAGGGGTTTCGGAGTGGAGCGAGGTCCCCATGAAACCGCTGGGCAACGACCGCTGGCAGGGAGCATTCAGGGTGGAGGAGGTGGGCATCTACCTCTACACGCTCCAGGCCTGGGTCGACCGGTTTCTGTCCTGGCGCCAAGGTCTCTCCAAGAAAGTTTTGGCCGGCCAGGAGGTCTCCATCGACTTATGGATCGGGGCGGAAATCCTGGAAGACCTGGTCCCCGGCGCATCGGTCGAGGACGCGGGAAAGCTCAAAAAATGGGCGAAGCTGCTCCGTTCCTCCGGGGAAGAAACCCTCCGCGCGGAAACGGCCATGGACGAGGAAGTCGCCGCTGCGGCCGCACGGTGCCCGGAAAGAAAATGGGCCACCGACTACGAGCGGGTTCTGCGGGTCGTGGTGGAACCGGTGCAGGCCCGCTGCAGCACCTGGTATGAGATGTTTCCCCGGTCCTGCGCCGCCAAGAAGGGAAAGCCAGGAACCTTCCGAGATTGCGAATCCCTTCTGCCCTACGTTGCCGGGATGGGTTTTGATATTCTCTATTTTCCCCCCATCCACCCCATCGGCCGAAGCCATCGCAAGGGAAGGAACAACAACCCGAAGAGCAATCCCGGGGACGTGGGCAGCCCCTGGGCGATCGGCGCGGCGGAAGGGGGGCACAAGGCGGTCCACCCCGGTTTGGGGACCTTGGAGGATTTCCGAAGGCTGGTAGCGAAAGCCCGACAACAAGGGCTGGAGGTTGCCCTGGACATCGCTTTCCAGTGCACCCCCGATCACCCCTACGTGAAGGAGCACCCGGAGTGGTTCGGCCGGCGCCCCGATGGGACCATCCAGTATGCCGAAAACCCGCCGAAGAAATACGAGGATATTTACCCCTTCGATTTCGCCACGGAGAACTGGCGCGAGCTCTGGGAGGAATTGAAGGGAGTGTTTTTCTTCTGGATGGATCAGGGAATCCGGATTTTCCGGGTGGATAATCCCCATACCAAGCCCTTTGCCTTCTGGGAGTGGCTCATCGGGGAGGTGAAGGAAAAAGACCCCTCGGTGATCTTTCTGTCTGAGGCCTTCACCCGGCCCAGGATCATGTACCGCCTGGCCAAGGTGGGGTTCACCCAGTCCTACACGTATTTTGCCTGGAGAAACACCAAGTGGGAGCTGGAGCAGTACTTCACCGAGCTCACCCGGTCGCAGGTCAAGGAGTTCTTCCGCCCCAATGTCTGGCCCAACACCCCGGACATCCTTACCGAGTACCTCCAGATGGGAGGAAGGCCGGCCTTCATGGCCCGGCTGATCCTGGCCGCCACGCTGGGGGCCAGCTACGGCATTTACGGCCCGGCCTTCGAACTCTGCGAGAACCAGCCCCGGGAGGCGGGGAGTGAAGAGTATCTGAATTCGGAAAAGTACGAGGTCAAGAACTGGGACCTGGATCGGCCGGACAGCCTGAAAGATTTGATCGCCCGGGTCAACCGAATCCGGCGGGAAAACCCGGCCCTGCAGAGCGACCGGAACCTGCGATTTCACTCGGTTGACAATGATCAGATGATCTGTTACAGCAAGAATACCGACGACCTTTCCAACATGATCCTGACGGTGGTCAACCTGGATCCCCACCACAGGCATGCGGGCTGGGTGGACATTTCCCTGGCCGAATGGGAATTGGACCCCCGCCAGCCGTACCAGGTCCACGACCTCCTCAGCGGAGCCCGCTACCTGTGGACCGGCCCCAGGAACTACGTGGAGCTGGACCCCCGGTCGGCTCCGGCGCAAATTTTCCGCATCCGGCGCAGGGTGCGGACGGAACGAGACTTCGACTATTTCTTGTGATGAATAAAAGAAGCGTGGAGCGGGGAGGAGAGAGCAGGGAGAAATGACGGCCAGAGGGAGGACCGTGAAGCCGAAAGAAATCTTGACCCTGGAGGACGATCCCCTATGGTATAAGGACGCGATCGTCTATGAGCTGCACGTGAAGGCCTTTGCCGACAGCGACGGGGACGGGATCGGCGATTTTCGGGGGCTCACCCAAAAACTGGGCTACCTGCAGGACCTGGGGGTGACGGTGATCTGGCTCCTGCCCTTCTGCCACTCTCCCCTGAAGGACGACGGGTACGACATCTCCAGCTACACCGAGATCCATCCGGCGTACGGCACGATGAAGGATTTCAAGGCCTTCCTGCGGGAGGCCCACCGGCGGGGCCTGCGGGTGATCACCGAGCTGGTCCTGAACCACACCTCAGACCAGCATCCCTGGTTCCAGCGGGCCCGGCAGGCCAGACCCGGCAGCCCCTGGCGCGATTTTTACGTCTGGAGCGACACCGCGGATCGGTACCGGGAGGCGCGGATCATCTTCCAGGACTTCGAGTCCTCCAATTGGGCCTGGGACCCGGTGGCCAAAGCCTACTACTGGCACCGTTTCTACTCCCACCAGCCGGACCTGAACTATGAGAGCCCCCAGGTCCAGAAGGCCATGTTTCGGGTCATCGACCACTGGTTCGACCTGGGGGTGGACGGGCTGCGGCTTGACGCGGTTCCCTACTTATTCGAACGGGAGGGGACCAACTGCGAGAACCTGCCCGAGACCTATGCGTTCCTGAAGCAGTTACGGGCCCACGTGGACCGGCGCTTCAAGAATCGGATGCTTTTGGCCGAGGCCAACCAGTGGCCCGAGGATGCGGTGGCCTATTTCGGGGCCGGGGATGAGTGCCACATGGCCTTTCATTTTCCCCTGATGCCCCGCCTGTTCATGGCCCTGCACATGGAGGACCGGTTTCCCATCCTGGATATTCTGGACCAGACCCCGCAGATTCCGGACAACAGCCAGTGGGCGCTTTTCCTGCGGAACCACGACGAGCTGACCCTGGAGATGGTCACCGACGAGGAGCGGGACTACATGTACCGGGTGTATGCCCGGAACCCTCAGATGCGGATAAACCTGGGAATCCGCCGCCGTCTGGCTCCCCTTCTGGGAAACCACCGGCGCCGGATTGAACTCATGACCGCCCTCCTCTTTTCCATGCCGGGAACCCCCATCCTGTATTACGGGGATGAAATCGGGATGGGAGACAATATTTATCTGGGTGACCGCAACGGGGTACGCACCCCCATGCAGTGGAGCGCGGACCGGAATGCGGGGTTTTCCCACGCGAACCCCCAGCGCCTCTTTCTTCCCATCATCAACGACCCCGAATACCATTATGAAACGATGAACGTGGAAGGCCAGCAGAGTAACCCCTATTCCCTCCTCTGGTGGATGAAGCGGCTCATCGCCCTGCGCAAGCGGTACAAGGCCTTCGGGCGGGGGACCATCGAGTTCCTCCAGCCGGCCAACCGCAAGGTTTTGATTTTCCTGCGTCGGTACGAGGAAGAACGCATCATGGTGGTGGCCAACCTCTCCCGCTTCGTCCAGTACCTGGAGCTGGAGATGCCGGCCTTCAAGGAAATGGTGCCGGTGGAAATCTTCGGCCGCACCGAATTCCCCCCAATCGGAGAGCTTCCCTATTTTCTCACCCTCGGACCTCATTCCTTCTACTGGTTTTCCCTGGAGCCCAAGCCGGCGGCCCGGATTCAGGCGGAGGGAGCGGACCGGGCGGCCCAGCTTCCCTTCTTGACCGCGACCGGCAGATGGGACGGAATCCTGCGGGGAAGGACCAAAACGGGCCTGGAGAGGATTTTGTCCGCTTACCTCCGGACTTGTCGGTGGTTCGGGGGGAAGGCCCGGGGGATTCGCACCGTGGTTATCGGAGAAGTCTTGCCCATTATGGACGACCAACTTCCCGCTTTTCTCACCCTGGTGCGGGTGGATTATTCGGACGGGGATGCCGAGAGCTACGCTCTACCTCTGACGTTTGCCCATGGGGAGCGGGCGGAAAAGGTATTGCAGGATCATCCCCGTGCGGCCATCGCCCGGCTGGTGTTCAAAGACCGGGAAGAGGAAGGAATCCTTTTTGATGCTTTCGTCGATGAGGGATTCGCCGAGTCGCTTCTGGTGGGTATTGCCCGCCACCGCCGGCGGGAAGGAAGCGGAGGGGAACTGGTGGCCTCCCGCACCCACGCATTCAGAGCGATCCGGGGCCTGGGGGAAGGGAGCCTGAACTCGTCGGTCCTCAAGGCCGAACAGAGCAACACCTCCATTCTCTTCGGAGACCGCTTCATCCTCAAACTCTTCCGGCGCATTCAATCCGGGGTCAATCCCGACCTGGAAATCGGCCGCTTCCTGACGGAGAGAAAATTCAGGCATGTCCCCTCGGTGGCCGGGGCCATCGAGTATCGCCGGGAGCGGGAAGAACCCATGACCCTGGCCATCCTCCAGCAATTCGTCGCCAATGAGGGGGATGCCTGGAAGTACACTCTGGACCAGCTCACCCATTTCTTTCAGCAGGCCGTTGCCGAGCGGGGAAAAATGGAGGGCCTCCCCATTCCTTCTTCTCCCCTGCTGGACCTGACGGAGCCAGACTTGCCCCCGGCGGTTGGGGAAATCGTCGGCCCTTACCTGGAGTCTGCCCGGCTGCTCGGCCAGCGGACCGGGGAGATGCACCTGTGCCTGGGTTCGGATCCGGGCCGGCCCGGTTTCGCTCCGGAACCCTTTTCCAAGCTATACCAGCGTTCCCTCTACCAGTCCATGCGCAACCTAACCGGCCAGGTCTTCCAGCTCCTGCGCCAGCGCCTGCGAACCCTGCCGGAAGGAACCCGTGGGGAGGTCCAGAAAGTTCTGGATCAGGAGGCCAAGATCCTCGACCGATTTCGGTCCCTCCTCGACCTGAAGATCAGCGCCATGCGGATCCGCTGTCACGGGGATTACCATCTGGGGCAGGTGCTGCACACGGGGAAAGATTTCGTCATCATCGATTTCGAAGGAGAACCAGCCCGGCCCCTGAGCGAGCGGCGGATCAAAAGGTCCCCCCTGCGCGATGTGGCCGGGATGCTCCGCTCCTTCAACTATGCCGCCTACTCGGCCCTCTTCTCCCAGCGGGACAGCGGTCTGATCCGACCGGAGGACCTTGCCTTTCTTGAGTCCTCGGCCCATTTCTGGCGCCTCTGGGTTTCGGCAACCTTCTTGAAGGCCTACCTGGGGGAGGCTTCCAAAGGGAATTTCATCCCCAAGGCCAAGGGGGAGATCCAGGCCCTCCTGGACATCTACCTCCTGGAGAAAGCCGTCTATGAACTCGGGTACGAGCTCAACAACCGGCCGGAATGGATCATGATCCCCGTCCAGGGGATCCGGGAGCTGATCAGGATTCCGCCCGGCTGACCTAAAAACCTGATGGGGCACGGATGAACACGGATAAACACGGATTCATATTGGCAACAGACTTAAAGACAAAAGACGGAATGGGACACAGATGAACACAGATCAAGTAATGACCTAAAATTCAAGATAAAGACTTTTTGTCCCCTCACCCCTCACTTTTCACACCTCACGGCTTTTATGGGGACGCGGATGAACACGGAGGAGTAAGAAAATGGAATAATGGAAGACTGGAATAATGGAATACTGGAATACTGGAATGATGGAATAATGGGTTGAAGCATTTATTTTTTTCCCAATATTCCATTATTCCATTTCGTTGATTTCTTGCGGAATCTGCGGATAAACAGATGTTTCTGCCGGGCGATAAAAGAAGAACCTAAGGGAGGATGAATGCGCCAGGAATCTGAAAATCCGGTCTGGTACCATGTCACCCCGCTTACGGATGACGATCTTTACCTTTTCAACCAGGGAAGCCATTTCCGGCTGTACGAAAAACTGGGCGCCCATCCCCTCAGCGCGGAGGGACGGGAGGGGACGTACTTTGCGGTTTGGGCCCCCGATGCCGAGCGAGTGTCCGTGGTGGGGGATTTCAATGGATGGGACCCATCGGTTCATCCGCTGGGCTCCCGCGGACAATCGGGGATCTGGGAGGGTTTCATCCCCGGGGTCCGGAAGGGCACCGTTTACAAATACCACATCCAGTCCCGCTTTCGGGGCTACCGGGTGGACAAGACGGATCCCTTTTCCTTCTTCGGGGAAGTGCCTCCCAGGACCGCTTCGATCGTCTGGGACCTGGGTTATTCCTGGGAAGACGGGGATTGGATGGAAAAAAGAGCGGGGGCCAACAACGCCTATACTGCTCCATGGTCCATTTATGAAGTTCACCTGGGTTCCTGGATGCGGGTTCCCGAAGAAGGGGAGCGCCCCCTCACCTACCGGGAGCTGGCCCCCCACCTGGCCGAGTATGTCAAGAACATGGGTTTCACCCATGTAGAGTTTCTCCCGGTCATGGAACATCCCTTCTACGGGTCCTGGGGCTACCAGGTCACGAGCTATTTCGCCCCCACGAGCCGATACGGCACACCCCAGGATTTCATGGCCCTCATCGACTACCTGCATCAGGCGGGGGTCGGCGTGATCCTGGACTGGGTTCCTTCGCACTTTCCCACCGATGAACATGGGCTGGGGTATTTCGACGGGACCCACCTCTACGAGCATGGAGACCCGCGCCAGGGGATCCACCCGGACTGGAACAGCTTCATCTTCAATTACGGCCGCAACGAGGTGCGATGCTTCCTGCTGAGCAGCGCCCTCTTCTGGCTGGACCGGTTCCACGCCGACGGCCTGCGGGTGGACGCGGTGGCCTCCATGCTCTACCTGGACTACTCCCGCAAGGAAGGGGAATGGATTCCCAACGAGTACGGGGGTCGGGAAAACCTGGCGGCCATATCCTTTCTGCGCCGCTTCAACGAGGAAGTGTACAAGAATTATCCCGACGTCCAGACCATCGCCGAGGAATCGACCGCCTGGCCCATGGTCTCCCGGCCCAACTACGTGGGGGGCCTGGGGTTCGGGATGAAATGGGACATGGGCTGGATGCACGATACCCTGAAGTACACGTCCAATGACCCCCTCTACCGGAGGTATCATCACAACCTGCTCACCTTCCGTCTTCTCTACGCTTTCCACGAAAACTTCGTCCTTCCCCTCTCCCATGACGAAGTGGTTCACGGGAAAGGATCCCTCCTGGGAAAAATGCCCGGGGACGACTGGCAGAAGTTCGCCAACCTGCGGACCCTTTTCGGCTACATGTTCGCCCAGCCGGCGAAGAAACTCATCTTCATGGGCGGGGAATTCGGACAATGGTGGGAATGGTATCACGAAAAAAGCCTGGACTGGCATCTGCTCCGATCTGGGCCCCATGCGGGAATGCAAAAATGGGTTCAGGACCTGAACTGGTTCTACCGCCTGGAGCCGGCCCTCCATGAGCTCGATTTCTCCCCCGCCGGCTTCGAGTGGATCGACTGCAACGACAGCGACAGCAGCGTCATCAGCCTGCTGCGCAAGGGGCACTCGACAGACGATCTTCTGCTGGTCGTCTGCAATTTTACCCCGGTCCCCCGTCTCAATTACCGGGTCGGGGCTCCCCGGGGGGGATTCTGGAAAGAAGCGCTCAACAGCGACTCCTGGGTTTACGGTGGAAGCGGCATGGGAAACATGGGGGGAGTGGAAGCCGCGCCCCTTTCCCTTCACGGCCGATCCCATATGCTGACCCTGACTCTACCCCCTCTGTCCGCACTCTTCTTGAAGAGCGAAGGGGTGAACTTAAAACCGTGAGGGGTGAGGAGTGAGAGGTAAGGAAAACAAAAAAACCTGCACGTCCCACGAAATCACCCTGGGGGCCATCTACCGTGGCGAGGGTCGTTGTGAATTCCGAGTTTGGGCTCCCCATACCCGCAAGGTGGAGGTCCACCTCGTATCCCCCGAAGACCGTACGGTCCCCCTGGAAGCCCTGGAGAGAGGGTACCATGGGGGCGAGGTGGAAGGAGTCCAGCCGGGAGCGCTCTATCTCTACCGCCTCGACGGTGGAAAAGAACGGCCGGACCCCGCCTCTCGCTTGCAGCCTTCGGGGGTCCACGGCCCTTCCCGGGTGGTCGATCCCGCGTTTCCCTGGGAAGACCAGGGCTGGCCCGGCATCCCTCTGAAGGAATACCTGCTTTACGAGATCCACGTGGGAACCTTCACCCCCGAGGGGACCTTTGAGGCTGTCCTTCCCCATCTGCAGGAGTTGAAAGAGTTGGGAATCACCGCCCTGGAGATCATGCCTGTGGCCCAGTTCCCCGGTAACCGGAACTGGGGCTACGACGGGGTCTTTCCCTTTGCCGTCCAGAATTCGTACGGCGGACCCGATGGTTTGAAGAAATTGGTGAATGCCAGCCACCGGCAAGGCCTGGCCGTGATCCTGGACGTGGTCTACAACCACCTGGGTCCGGAAGGGAACTACCTCCGGGATTTTGGTCCTTATTTCACCGACCATTACCGAACCCCTTGGGGAGAAGCGGTCAACCTGGATGGTCCGCACAGCGATGAGGTGCGCCGGTTCTTCATGGAGAGCGCCTTTTCCTGGATCACCGATTTTCACTTCGATGGCCTCCGCCTGGACGCCTTGCATGCCATCTTCGATCTCTCTGCCCAGCCCTTTTTGCGCAACCTGGCAGAATGCGTGCATAGCCGGGGCGAGCGGCTCCGGCGAAAGGTCTTCCTCTTTGCCGAGAGCGACCGGAACGATGTCCGGCTGGTCCAGGAACCGGAGGCGGGTGGCTACGATATCGATGCCCACTGGAACGACGATTTTCACCATTGCCTGCACACGGTCCTCACCGGGGAGTCGGACGGCTACTACGAGGATTTCGGTGCCCTGGAACAACTGCAGAAAGCCCTGACGGAGGGCTTTGTCTATTCCGGCCAGTATTCTTCCTTCCGCAAAAGACGGCATGGCTCCAGCTCCGCTCAGGTGCCCGCGCGGAAATTGGTCGTTTTCTCCCAGAACCACGACCAGGTCGGGAACCGTCCGTTCGGGGAGCGCTTGGGCCGCCTGGTTTCTTTCGAAGCGCTCAAGGTGGCCGCTTCCGCCGTACTCCTTTCCCCCTTTATCCCCCTTCTGTTTATGGGGGAAGAGTACGGCGAGACGGCTCCTTTTTTGTATTTTGTGAGCCACTCCGACCCGGACCTCATCGAGGCTGTCCGGCAGGGACGGAAGAAGGAATTTTCTTCTCCCTCTTGGGCGGCCCACCCGCCCGACCCCCAAGGGGAAGAAACCTTTCTCCGCTCGACCTTGAATCACCGCCTCCGCGGACAGGCCCCCCATGACCGGCTCCTGGATTTTTACCGCGAATGTATCCGCCTCCGCCGGAGCCTGCGCCCCCTGGCCGTCTTGAGCAAGAAGCAGATGGAAGGGATCGGTTTGGAGAGGGAAAAGGTGTTTTTCCTCCGCCGGTGGGAGGGCCGGGAGGAAGCCCTGCTGATCTTCCATTTCAGCGATTCTCAGCGCACCGTTTCTCTTCCTCCCCTCTCCGGAGTCTGGCGGAAAGAACTGGACTCGAAAGACGAGCGCTGGGGCGGAGAGGGGAGCCAGGTTCCCGGGTCTTTCGATTTCGAGCGCGGGGAGACCGACTTGACCCTCCCCCCCCTGGCGTTTCTCTGCTTTTCCGGCCTTCGGGAGGCGTAGATGGACCGTTACGTCTGCATCCATGGACATTTCTACCAGCCCCCGCGGGAAAGCC
>LJUR01000271.1 GCA_001304105.1 Deltaproteobacteria bacterium SM23_61 | reverse complement strand
CCAACAACTCCTCGGTCACCCAATCTCTGCCGGTGGTCATGTCCAAATTCCTGAACTTAGGATTATCCCTCGACCAAGTCATCGAGATGACCACGGTGAATCCGGCCCGGGCCATTGGAGAGGAACGCAGGCGCGGTAGCCTGAAGGTCGGCATGCCCGCCGACCTGACGATTCTGGAGGCGGTTGAAGGGGATTTTCTCTTCAGCGACGGGAAGGGGTGCGGGTCTTTGCGCGGAGAGGTTTTGCTGGAGCCGCGAATGGTCTTCCAATCAGGAAAAATGATGCCCGCTTACTCGCGTTATCAAATTCCTCCTGTGTTCTCCCCGTAGGGGCGATTCATGAATTGCCCCTACAGGCTTTTTCCAAAGAGGTGAACTATGAATGCTCTTGCCGGAAAAATCGCTCTGGTCACCGGTGGAAGCCGGGGGATCGGCCGGGCCTGCTCCCTGGCCCTGGCTCAAGCCGGGGCGGATGTGGCGGTGAACTACCGGGAGCGGGGCGATGCGGCCCGGGAAGTCTGCTCCCTCGTAGACCGTCTGGGCAGGCGTGGTTTCTCGATCCAGGCCGATGTCTCCCGATCTTCCGAGGTGACCCGGATGGTCAACTCAGTTGAGCGGGAGATGGGAACGGTTGAAATCCTGGTCAACAACGCCGGTATCGCCCGGCGGTATCCATGGGACCGGGTGCCCGAAGAAGTGGGGAAGGATCATCAATATCTCCTCGGGAGCGGCCGCCACCGGCGGCGTGGTGGGTCCTTATTATGCCGCCAGCAAAGCCGGCCTCCTGGGACTGACGCACGGTTATGCCTCCCTGACGCTAAAAGAAGGAATCACGGTCAACGCCGTGGCCCCATCGTTGATCGATACGGATATGGCCAGGCAGGACCTCCGGGTGGACCCGAAATCAACCGCCATTGGCCGTATGGGCACTCCGGAAGAGGTGGCCGAGGTAGTCGTCATGCTGGCGAGGAACGGCTACATCACCGGGCAGACCCTTTACGTGAACGCCGGAAGGCACATGACCTGATGCAATGATTTTATTCAGGACACAGACGAACACAGATAAACACAAATTTTATTGGCAAAAGAATAAAAGAGAAAAGACCGAATGGGACGCAGATGAACACGGATAAAAAAATCAGCGTGGAGCTTAGAGCGGAGAGCTGAGAGGAAAAAACATTTTACACCTTACGCCTTACGCCTCACGCCTTGCGCCTTACGGTCTTTATTGAGACACAGGTGAACACAGATTCACACAGATAAGAAATCAGGGGCAAGAAACGCCAAGAAGGGTCTTTCCCCTCTCATTCCTCACACCTCACGGCTGTTATCGGGAAACGGATAAACGCGATGGGCTAAACCGCCGGGATGTGGGTCGAGGTGACTTCTGCCAACAGGCGGTTTTCTTTTCCCGTCAGCTTCGTTCTGATCACCAGGAGTCTTTCCCCTTTACGAACACGATTTCCTTGCTGCCAATGGCCAGAATGGTAGCCGTCACGTCCGCGAGCCACACCATCGCCCCCGCCTGAACCATGCCCAATGGATTGAGGATTCCTTTGGACACCGGCATCCGGCTGATCACATAATCCTCATTGCGCTCTTCTACGGAAAATTCGATCTGCCCGCTTCTTTCGGCAGAACGGATATGGTCTTGTAGAGTTTTCATCGCATCCTATCCTATCCGGTAGTGCTTCAGTTTCTCCTCGTCCAAGTCCATTCCCAGGCCGGGGCGCGGGGGTACGGGCAGGTAGCCTTTGTCCGGCTTCAGCGGTTCCTTGACCACGGTGTCGAATACCATGATGTCCAGGTCCAGGGGAAAGTATTCGGCCACGAGGGCGTTCGGGACCGAGGCCATCAGATGGACATGGACATCGTGGAAATAATGGGAGGAAACGGGCAGGTCGTAAGCGGAGGCCATGGCGGCCACTTTCATCCATTCACTGACCCCGCCCACCACGGCCACGTCCGGCTGGAGGATGTCCGCGGCCTTGTGCTCGATGAGGTCGCGGAACCCCCAGCGGGTGCACTCCTGCTCACCCGTGGCGATGGGGGTCTCGAACATGGCCGCCAGTTCGGCGCTTCCCCGGAAATTGTCGGGGAGGACCGGCTCTTCGAACCATCCGATGTGGTACTCTTCGAAAGCGCGCATGATCCTGCGGGCATAAGTGAGGTCGTTCCAGGCGCAGTTGGCGTCCACCATAATCTGAACATCGTCGCCCACCGTGCGGCGGAGGATCTTCAGCCGCTCCACTTCTTCCCTGAAGGAGAGGGCCCCCACCTTGATCTTGATGCTGCGGAAGCCACGCTCCACGATTCCCGCCATTTCGTCGGCCATCTGCTGAAAGCTCTCCCCCTGCCGGTAGTATCCCCCGGATGAATAGAGGGGGATCTTGTCGGTGTAAGAGCCCAGAATTTTGTAGAGGGGTTTATTCAGCGCCCGGCCCTTGATGTCCCAGAGGGCAATGTCGACGGTGCTTATGCCCCGGATCACCGCCCCTTTTCTTCCGAGCATGAGGGTGGTGCGGAACATTTTGTCCCACAGTCTCTCGGTGTCGAAGGGGTCGGCCCCCATCACCAAAGGCTTCAAGGTTTCATTTACCGCCGCGAGCACCACGGAACCGCCCAGGGTGTAGGCCGACCCGGTGATCCCTTCGTCGGTGTGGACCCGCGTGACCACATACTCCCGTGCAGTCACCGTTTTGTTGGACATGGAAGTGGGCTTCTTCAGGGGAATCGAGATCAGTATGGCCTGGACATCGGTGACCTTCATGGTCTGTCCTCCTGGATGAAGAGCTAGATCCTTATGCCTTTTAGTCTGAGAATTTTCTTCTCAGTGGCTGGAATTTTGTCCGGGTAAATTGAATATCCGCAAAAAGGAGTAGTATGTCAAGAAAAAATGCCTTCCATGATTGTTCATTCCGCCCTGCACTACGTGGAGTGCAGGGCAGCCCCGAACCTTACATGGTTCGGGGCGCAATCCGAAATTCGCAATCGGTTGGGATCTTTTGTTTTTCATTCCGCATTCCGAATTCCCGATTCCGCATTTTGAGGGGGGCTTGCTTTTTCTTCCCTTTTCTGGTAATTCTGCAAGCATTCCTGCCCAGGAAAGCTTATCTGCCAACCCTTTCAGATGAATGAAAGGAGGTCCTATGGTCCGCGCGTCCGATCTCAAGGCCGGCATGATTCTCTCCTTGGAGAAAAATCTCTGCAGGATCTTCCACGTGGAATACCACATGGGTGGGGGCAAGATGGGAGGCCTGGTCCACGTGAAGCTGAAGGACCTAAGATCGGGCCTGTTTGTAGAGCGCAAATTCAAGCCGGAAGAAAGGGTGCAGGTCGCGGATCTCGACCGGAAGGTGATGGAATATCTGTACAAAGATGCCGACGGGTACTACATGATGGACCCGGAGTCCTACGATCAGATCCGGCTGGATAAGCACCACCTGGAAGCCTTCGACCCTTTCCTCCAGCCCAACATGAAATTGACCGTGGAATTCCTGGGGGAGGACCCGATCCACGTGGTTTTTCCCGAATGGGTGGAACTGGAGGTGACCTCCACTCCTCCCAGCCTGGGCAGTCTCCAGGACGAAGTGACCAAGGCGGCCACGCTATCCAACGGCCTGCAGATCCAAGTGCCCCAGTTCATCAAGGCCGGAGACCTGCTCAAGGTCAACGTAGCTACGAAAAAATACATGGAAAGATTGAAAAAATAGCAAAGTCCGCGATGCCTATTCAAAATCGTAAAGCCTATCCATAGGGCCTGGAAGGAATCGCTACTGCCGGATGAGCTTCAAAGAAAGCCTGACGTACTTCGCCAATGCGTTGAAAATATCCTTTTGTACCTCTATCCCGAAAATCTCCCGAATCCCCCCTGAAACTCCCTTAAAACACAAATAAGCACAAGGTGTTTTGCCCAATCTTGGGCAATCTTCCTGCGCTCAAACACTTTTTATGGGCTCAGTCACATCATTTTCGGGCTCTCTTTGGCTGTGGATGAAGGTGAAACGGTTTGTATATTGGGGAGAAACGGGGTTGGCAAGACCACCACGCTGAGGAGCATCATGGGCCTCACTCCACCCCGGTCAGGAAGCATAAAGTTCTGCGGCGAGGAGATAAGAGGAAAACAGTCTTTTGAAATTGCTCGCCGGGGGATTGGCTTTGTGTATGAAAACAGGATGATTTTCCCTGACCTCACCGTCCGCGAGAACCTGGAGATAGCGGCCCAAAGAAGAAAAAATGCCGGGGAATGGACACTGGAGAAGGCTTATCGCCTGTTTCCTGTATTGAAGGAACGGGATAAGCAATGGGGAGGGACCTTATCCGGTGGGGAGCAGCAGATGCTCACCATCGCCAGGACTTTGATGGGCAATCCCCGGCTCTTGCTCCTGGACGAGCCCTCGGAGGGCTTGGCTCCGCTCGTCGTCAGGGCGATCGAGGAGCAAGTTCTGGCCCTCAAAAGAGAGGGGATGACCATTCTGCTCTCGGAGCAAAATTCAGGCTTTGCCTTTAACGTTTCCGGCCGCGCTTACATTCTGGAAAAAGGACATGTGGTCTGGCAAGGACATTTCACCGAACTTCGCGAGAATCCTGAGATCATGAAAAACTTTTTGGGTATTTGAAGTCAATCCATTTCACCTTCCAACGGCTGGGCACGTTCTGCAGGAACGTCCCCTTTCGAGGGGATTGATCCTTCCTTTCTCAGGCCGCCCGGCAGGGTTTCAGGGGGCTCCCAGCTTCCGCAGGTACAATAGGGCGGTAATCTTCGTGAGGTCGGCCAGTTCGTCGATGGAGACAGACTCGTCCTGCTTGTGGGTGTTGCCGTAGGGACCGCCGACGCCCAGGTTGAAACAAGGCATTCCGCCGTCTACCACCTGGAAGTTCATGTCCGTGCTCGCCAGGGTCCCGCTGAAGGGAAGCTCCACGCCGATGACCTCTTTGATCACCTGCCGTCCTTCGAGGACGTACGGGTCCTGGGGAGACATGACATACCCTTCCCGAACGTTGATCACCTCCAGCTCGTACTCCAGGTCGGCGTCCGTCGCCCTGACCCCCTCGATGACCGCCTCGATCTCTTTCTTCACCCCCTCGAAGGTCTCCCCCGGGATCATCCCGCGAAGAATTTCCTCCTCGCAAAGGTCGGGAACCGTGGCCCCCTGGACCCCTCCACGGATGGTCCCGATATTCAACATCGCCGTCAGGTTCCGCACCCCGGCCTCCTGCACCGCCTCGGGAAGATCGATCCCGGGGATGGCCTTCTGCCTCTTGAGGAGGACGTTCCGCCAGTAATCCGTAAGGGCCACGTTGATCTTGGACATCTTCTCGATGGCATTGACGCCCAGGATCGGCACCTGCCCGTGGTAAGACTTGCCGATCGTTCGGATCAGGAAGCGGGTCCGCCCCTGGGCGGCCAGCCCGATTCCGGTCAGACTCCCGTCCCACTGGAGGCCGAAATCCGCTCTGACGATTCCTTCCTGGATGAGGAAGCCGAGGCCGGTGATGCCCCCGATCTCCTCGTCGCAGTTTCCTGTAATGATGAGATCGCCTTCCAGCGGGATGTTCAGATCCCTGATGGCCTGAAGGGCAAAAACAAGAGAGACCATTTCTCCCTTGTCGTCGTTCACTCCCCGGCCCCAGATGTATCCCCCTCCACGATCGTAGGCGCTCTTTCCGTAGCGGTTGTCCTGGGTGACCTGGCCCCCGAGGGAATCCACGGTCCATCCTTCCGCCTGGATGGCGGCGGTATCGATATGGGCGCTCGCATGGAGAACCGGCTTCCCTTTCTTTCCCCGGTAGCGGGCGACCACGTTGCTCCTCGGGCCCCTGAGCCCCATGATCTCCGCCCCCTGCAGTTTCAGATACTTCTCAGGGGCGTTGTGGATCTGGACCTCGCACCCCAGGGTGCGGAGCTTTTCCGCCAGGACTTCACAGAGGGCGTCATAATTCTGCCCCGGCGGAACCTGGGTGTCGATACGCACCAG
>LJUR01000270.1 GCA_001304105.1 Deltaproteobacteria bacterium SM23_61 | reverse complement strand
AATCCCCGATGCGGGATTCCCCAATGGGCGGTTCTAGGGCTCGTTGGGGTTTAGACTGAAGGAATCCGGATCGTCAGGCTCGGCGGGATTATAGTATTCTAAAAGATTTCCCGCCTATCCTCCGCAAAGAGAGGCCTGAGAGGAAATAGCCCCAGGGGCAAGATTGGGCAAAACCATTTCCCCTTGCGAATCTCTCCCGGACAGGCCCGACCCAAGGAAAGAATAACCGCCTCAGGATGATGATCCGGATTCCTTCAGTCTGAACCCCATGCGCTAACCCGTCTCTGTTCCAGGTTTTTCGCCGGCATGCGTTTTTTCCTAGAAAGCTGGGGTGGGCAAGCCGATAGGGCTCCGCATGGATCCATCGATGACCCAAGCCCGCGGGGGGATTCGGAAAACGCAATCATTTGGGCTCAGTTGACATCCCCGGGAAGGTCCAATATGATGAAAAAAAGCCCCATTTTGAGGAGAGGAAAGAAGATGAAAGCGAAAGATTTTGCCGGAGTCTACCCCTACCTGGTATCCCCCGTCGATTCTCGGGGGGAAGTGATGGCCGAGGTCCTGGGACGCCTCGTGGAATACCTCATTCAGAAAGGGGTCCACGGGTTGACCCCCCTGGGAAGCACCGGGGAGTTCGCCTATCTGACCTGGGACCAAAGGCGAAGGGTCGTTGAGGTGGTGTTGGAAGCCTCGAAGGGGAGGGTCCCGGTTGTGGCGGGGGTGGCTCATACCTCCATCCGGGAGGCGGCGCGCCAGGCCCGGGAAATGGAGAAAATGGGGGTGGATGGAATCCTGGCGGTCATGGATACCTATTTTCCCGTTCCCCCTGAAGGAGTCACCGCCTATTTTCGCGCCGTCGCCGAGGCCGTATCCTGCCCCGTCGTTCTCTACACCAACCCCAGCTTTTCCGGCACGAATCTGTCTCCCGAGGTCATCGAGTCCCTCCTCTCCACCCCAAATATCCTCTACCTGAAGGATGCCTCGGCCAACACGGGAAACCTCCTCACCCTCATGAACCGGGTGGGGGACCGGTTGAAGATCTTCAGCGCTTCGGCGCACATCCCCCTTGCGGTGATGATGCTCGGAGGGGTGGGATGGATGTCCGGCCCGGCCTGCGTGATCCCGGGGCAGAGCGTAAGGCTCTATGAACTCACCCGCAGGCGGCAGTGGGACGAAGCGATCGCCCTGCAAAAGCGGCTGTGGAACATCAACCGGATCTTCCAGAAGTACGCCCTGGCTCCCTGCATCAAGGCCTGCCTGGAAATTCAGGGATTCCCCGTGGGGCCGCCCATTCCCCCTCTCCAGCCTCTGAAAGGCGCCGCCTTGCAGGAGATCGAGGGGGTCTTGAAGTCCCTCCAGGCCCTTCCGTAGAGCGCCGCGCCGGGGGAAAAACTTATCCTCTCCTTCCTTTTTAGGAATCAACCCTTGACTTGCTCGAAGCCCGGCGATACAGGAGTAAAGAATGGATCCATCCTCCCGCCAAGGGCCATGGCAAAGGCCAGGAAGCCGGCCAGGGAAATGGCCGTGCTGTAAGCAATCTCCCAGGGGGAGCCCAGAAGCAGAATTTGGGGGCGGTAAACGAAGGCAAAGGGCAAAAAGATCAAGGCAAAGCCGAATTTGAGGGCCGCCAGGCCGGTCTGGATCGGGTCCGCCTGAGCAATGGCCGCTCCGGCAAAAGCGGAGACACAGACGGGCGGGGTGACATTGGAGAGGCAGGCGGCATAGAAGACCAAAAGATGGGCCGCCACCGGGGGGACCTTCAGATAAACGAGAGCAGGGGCCGCGACGACCGAAAGAATGATGTAAGACCCGGTGGTGCTGCTCCCCATGCCGATGATGATGGAGATGACCATCACCATGAGGACACACAAGATAAGACTTCCCCCGGCGGCCTCCACCAGGAGGGCGGAGAATTTCAAGCCCAACCCGGAAAGAACGATGCCGCCGATGATCATCCCCAGGGATCCGATGGCCGCGCCGGCCGAAGTATTGGAGCCGGCTCCGCCGACCAGCGCCTGGAAGATCGCCGGGGGGGACATGCGCGTATTTTTGTTTCTGTAGGACAGAACCAGGGCGGCAACCGTTCCCCAGAAGGCGCCCACTTCAGGGGTGAACCCGTAAAAAAGAATTCCCAATACGATCGCCAGGGGCAAAAAGTAATGCCAGCCCCGGCGGAGGACTTCGGATACCTTGGGAATCTCCTCCGGAGGGAGCCCCCGGAGCCCGGAGCGCAGAGCTTCCAGGTCGACCATGAAAAGCACGAAGATAAAATAGATCAGGGCGGGGATGACGTTCATCAGGGCGATTTTCAGGTAATCCATTTCAATCAGAGTAGCCAGAATGAAGACTCCCGCGCCCATGATCGGGGGCATGAACTGGCCCCCCGTGGAGGAAATTGCTTCGATGGCTCCGGCGATCTTGGGCCGGAATCCCGTCCGCTTCATCATGGGGATGGTGAACGCCCCCGTAGCGACCACGTTGGCCACCGAAGATCCGGATATGGAGCCGAAGAGGGCTGAGGTTACGACGGCGATCTTGGCCGGGCCTCCCCGCCACCTGCCGGTCAAGGCTTTGCCCAGGTCCATAAAGAATGCACCGGCTCCGCTTCGCTCCAGGAACGCCCCGAAGATCATAAAGGGGAAGACAAAAGTGGCGAAAGTGGCGGTTACCACTCCGAACATGGCTTCCTGGGTGGAGAAAGTAAACTCGATGATCCGCTCCAGGGTGACGCCGGCATGGCTCATCTTCCCTGGCAGGTAGGGGCCGAAGTAGAGCTGTCCCATGAAGATAAAGGCCAGGATGGGAATGACCAGTCCCAGGGCGCGGCGGGCGATTTCGATGATCATCAGGATGGCGATCACTCCCATCGTCTGATCCCAGAAGCTGGGAGTGCTGACCCGGTTCATGGCATATTCGGCGTATTGATCCATCCAGTAGCCAATGGAGGCGGATACCAGGAGAATGCAAACGACATCCCAGACGCTGGGACGATTGCCGGGGGATTTGGCCGTAGCGGGGTAGGTGAGGAAGACGAGCACGGCGGTGAGGAGGAGGTAAAACCCCCGGTTGGTTTCCGTGGAAACAACTCCGAAGCCGGAGGTGTAGAGGTACCAAACGGCCATGAACGCGGCCACGAGCGAATAGACGACGGCCCATGTTTTGCCAATGGTTCTCTTTTTGCTTTTAATTTCGGGGAACCATCTCTCTCCGTTCATCCCCGCCTTTCCCTCCTCCGAGGCGAAACTTTTCCCTCTTCTTTACTCCCCTGGCGGTCCCTATAAAAGAACTGCCGCGGCAGTTGCCGCGGCAGTTCTCGGGAAAGCCTTCTAGGCCATTACTTTGGCCAAAGTCCCTTGGATTTGAAATAGGCCTCGGCCCCGGCGTGCATGGATGCTTTCAAGTCGAGGATATATTTTATCCCCGGTTCCATCTGGGCCCAGCCCTTATTTCCTTCGACCAGCTGTTTCTTGATTTCCGGCTTATAGACCAATTCGAGAATATCCTGAATGGCCTTGTCCGGAACCCTCTGGTGGGCGATCCAATAAACAGGAAGGTAAGGCATCTGGGTCGGGGGCACTCCCTTGTAGGTTCCAGCCTTCATGACCCCCCCGTAGTAGTAGGGGTACATCTTCGTAACTTTGGCCAGTTCTCCGTCGGAATAGGGGATGACGTAGGCCCCTTTGGTTTCCGCCAGTTCTTTTACCGACCCGGCGGGGGCGGAAGACTGGGCAAAGGCGTCGATCTGCTTGTTGGCCACTGCCCGGCCGGCATCGGCGAAAGACATCTGGCGGCCTTTGACCTTATCGAGCAGACCGAGGGACCGAAGGACGTTGGTGCTGTTGAATACCGTTCCGGATCCAGGAGGACCCAGGGCTACGCTCTTCCCTGCCAGGTCTGACATCTTCTTGATCCCGGAATCTGGTAAGGTCACGAAATAGGTTGACCCCTCGTAAATTTTGGTTACTCCGCGCAGCATGGTACCCTTCGGCCCGCTTTTGAAAGGGCCTTCCTGCCGCAACGCCATGTAAACATGGGGACCGTAAACAATCCCCATATCCAATTCACCCTTGATCAAACGTTTGCAGTTCTCGGTGGAACCACCGGTGGAAACCTGGGTGATGTTGTACTGGGGGAGTTCCCGGGAAATAACCGTACCTGCGACTCCGACCAGATAATACATCATCCCCCCCGGGGTGGACCCGCCGAAGGAGATATTCATTTTCTGCTGGGCTAAGATAGGTGTAGTGGAGAGGAATGAAAGCGCCAAAATGACGCCTATTATAACCCACCTGAGCTTTCTTTTTTTCAACCCCTTCATACCGTTACCCTCCTTTTTTTTGATGACCAAGCATCTTGGCCAGCCGAGCCGGGAAACTTACGGGAATCCATTCAGCCCGAATCACAGTGAATGGTATTCTAAAATGCCCGAGTCCATTCCGTCAATTCATTTTTGACTTCTAAAAAAGGTCCCGGGAGGATATATTAATCAGATGCCCATCCGTCGTTAGCCGGAAGCTTTCAAATCCTCTTTTCTGCCGCCTTCACGGGGAGGAATCCAAGGATGCCGAGCCCTGCATGAAAAATTCATTAGAAAATCGAAAAAGATAGATATGAATAAAGGAGGAGTTATGGAACGTATCGGTTTTATCGGGATTGGCCTCATGGGGTCGCAGATGACCCGGAGGATCCTGGAGGCCCAATATCCGCTCACTGTCTGGAATCGGAAGAAAGAAAAGGCCGGTGCGCTCATCTCCGCGGGAGCCAAATGGGCGGATTCGCCCAAGGCCGTGGCCCAGGCTTCCGACGTGGTAATCACCATGGTCACCGATTCGGCGGCCTCCGAGGAAGTCATCTGCGGGGAAAATGGGGTCCTCGAGGGGGCGCACCCGGGCCTGACCCTGATCGACATGGGTTCCATCGCCCCGGAAATGTCCCGGTCCATCGCCGAACGAGCCCGGGGCAAGGGGATTCCCATGCTGGATGCCCCGGTGACCGGGAACCCCAAACTAGCCTCCGAGGGAAAACTGGGCATCATGGTAGGGGGTCCCAAAGAGACCTTTGACGCCTGCCTGCCCATTTTCGAGAAGATGGGGGTCAAGATCATCCATGTGGGGGAGAACGGAAAGGGCACGACCCTGAAACTGATCAACAACCTGATCATGGGCGTGGCCATCGAGGCCGTGGCCGAGGCCCTGGTTTTGGCTTCTAAGGCGGGGATCGATCCCCAGAAAGTCCTGGAGATCACCTCCGTGGGAGGAGCCCGCACCGGCGCCATGGAGACCCGCGGCCCCCGGATGATCAAACACGATTTCTCGCCCCACTTTTCCATCAGCAACATGCACAAGGACCTCTCCTCGGCCTTGAAACTGGCCGAGGAGGTGGGAGTTTCGCTGCCGGCCGCCAGCATCTCCCGGGAAATCCTGCGGGCGGCGAAGTCGCAGGGCAAAGCGGATCTCGACTCCTGTAGCGTGATCACCGTCCTGGAGGCTCTGGCCAACACGACCGTGCAGGTTAAGAATTAAAAATCCCCCCTCACCGGTTGGCCTCCCCGCTTTTGGAGGGGGCGCGGAGGGGATTTTTTTGCTCAAATAAAGTGAAAAGGGAAAAGGAGAAAGACCGATGTACCAAGTCATTTCATTCAACCCCCCCTCCATCCTATTCGGCATGGATACCATCGACCAGCTGGGGAAGCAGGCCAAAAAACTGGGGGCGGGGAAAACCCTGCTGGTGACCGGCCCCAACGTGAAGGAAGCGGGAATTCTGGAGCGGGCGCAGTCGTCCTTAAAAGCGGAGTCGATCGACGTGGAGGTGAACGTCCAGGGCCGGGACACGCCCGAGCCGGCCACCAGCGTGGTGGAAGACACGGCGGAAGTGGCCCGCAAGGGGAAGTTTGAAGTCATCATCGGGCTGGGCGGAGGAAGCATCCTGGATGTGGCCAAGATGGCCTCGGCCCTGGTGACCAACCCGGGAAAGACCAAAGATTATTTCGGGCCGGAGAAGTT
>LJUR01000042.1 GCA_001304105.1 Deltaproteobacteria bacterium SM23_61 | reverse complement strand
AGGGCCTTCTTCTTCTCGTGCTGTTGGTGGGAAATTTTTACGATCCATACCTTGTCTAGATCCATCTGCTCTCCCGCCGGATTGGTGGGATGGCAGCTCAGGCATCTTTGGTTCATCAAATCGTCGCTGGCCGAAAAATTATGGGAAAGGGTAATTCCTCCCTCGGGGGTATGGCAATCCACGCAGCCCACCGACGACGGATGGACTCGGGAGGGGGCCCACATGGCGATAGGCTCTTGATTCTTATGGCAGCTCATGCAGAAGTAGGGATGGCTGGTGGTAAACCGGACCAGCCCGAGGCCCGGAATGGCCGCCAGGATCACCAAGACACCGGCGATCAAAGCCCAGGTGCGCTTGGAGAGTTTCGGTATGGCTGGAATTTTCATGGTCTGTCCTCGGAATCGAATTTAAGGTTCTGTCTTGGCGCCTCCTCTTCCCCCCATGGTAAGGAAGAGGCATCTGAACTCCCTTTGATCTTTGATCCACCCTCGCCCTCCCCGCCAGAGCGGAGGAGATGGCAGGGGAAATATCCAAATATCTTCAATTAGACTTTGGTTAAGGTGACTACGGTATCATTCCACGCCGCACCCCCTCCAGCCGGGTCGAATTGAGCGGGAATCAATCTGTTGGGGTGGACCCCATTTCCTTGCTGTTCCCACCAGAGCTCGTGGGTGTCAAAATCGCTGCTCCTATATCTCTTTGCCCGGGCAATCTTCCCCAATTCCCAGTGGCCCAGCCCTTCGGGCAGAGCCACCACTTTGGGATGGATCCCCTGGGTCAGGCGAACGGGAACCGTCAGGGATCCTGCCGGAGAATTGATTTTCACCCGGTCTCCATTCTTCAGCCCCATGGCCTGTGCGCTTCGCCGGTTGATCCACAGGGGACTGGCATGAAGAATCTCCGCCAGCCATTTGGAATTGGCCAGGCGCTGGGTCATGACATTGGGTTGGTAAACGGCCAGGATGAAATCCGCTTCCTTCATCTCCTCATGCGCTTTCAGGGGGATGTAGGAAGGCAGGGGGGGGGACCCTTTTTCCTGGAGTTGGGTCGAATAAACCTCCAGTTTTCCGGAGGCCGTGGAAAAGCCCTTCTTCTCGTAGGTGCGATACTCCGGTTTGGCCGTCGGATCGAGCCATACCCCCTCTTTTTTCAGGCCTTCCAGCCCTCCCTCTTGGGCCAGCCCCCCGATCCGGGCAGCCGCTTTTTCCATGAACTCCTCGCTATTGCCGAAGGGGAAAGCCTTCGAAAGATCCTCTCCCAGCCTTTTGGCCAGCCCGGTCAGAGCGTCCCCCAGGGACATGGACTTCCCAAGGGGAGCGACCACCGGTTGACGAATACTGACGAAAGGCACGAGGTCCATGGCCGGCCGGGATTCCAGGTTCCAGCTTTCCAGGTAGGTGGTCATGGGGAGGAGGAGGTCGGCCAGTGCCCCGGTCTCCGTCAGGTGCGTATCCGCTACGACCAGGAAAGGAATCTTTTTTTCATCTTTCAGGAGACTCAGGGCTTCCGCCGTGTTGGGCATGGCGTAAGCCGGGTTGGCCAAGTAGCACAGGTAAATATCCGGCTGCCCCTTTCCTTCTTTCAGCGCCGTAAGGGCCTGGAGGGATGAAAAGAAAGGGCTCTTCCACCGGGGTTCTCCAAGGTCCATTTTGCGGGGCAGACAGCATCCTCCGGGAACGTCGATGCCTCCCACCACGGCGCGCAGCAGCATCATGCAGCGCTCATTCTGGACGCCGTTTTGATGTCCGCTCACTCCCCGCCCGGCCAGGACGGTTGCCGGTTTGGCCTGGGCAAATTCGGTGGCCAGACGCTTGATATCCGTGGCTTTGACCCCCGAGATCTTCTCCGCCTGTTCGGGTGTGTACCCAGCCAGGTGTTCCACCAGTCTGGGTAAAGGGTAATTGGTCCAGCGGGAGAGGAACTCCCGGTCATGGAGCCCCTGCTGGATGATGGAATGGGCCAGGGCCAGGGCCACGATTCCGTCGGTCCCCGGCTTGAGGGGGATCCATTCGTTGCTCCGGCCTGCGGTGTTGGAGAGGCGGACGTCGAAGGTTACCAGCTTGGCGGCGCCGGTCATTCGCCCTCCGATGATCCTCTGGGCCAGGGGAATATACAGCTCGTCGCTCTCGTACGGATTGGCTCCAAAATTCAGAATGTAGCGGCTTCGGGACACATCGTAGACCGGCGCTTCGGTCCCCCAGGTCAACCTCTGAGCGGCCCCTTCGTTCACCCCCAGCCCGTCCCCTTCGCAAAAGACCGTGGGCGAGCCGAGGGCCCTCAGGAAGTCCAGGGCCATGAGTTCCCGCGACCCCGGCGCTCCCATCTCCACCCAGAGCGCCTCTGCCCTTCCGCCCATCTTGAGCGCCGTGAATCTCTTGGCCATCTCCTCCAGAGCCTGGTCCCAGGTGATCCGGGTCCACTTTCCCTCTCCCCTCCCTCCTGACCGCTTCAGGGGTTGAAGGATACGGTCCGGGTCGTACAGGGTGTTAATCCCGGCATGGCCCCGGGAGCAGAGCCGGCCCCGGTTATTGGGATGTCTGGGGTTTCCCACAATCTTCACCAGCCGCCCGTCCAGAACCTCCCCGATGATTCCGCAGCCGGCCGGGCACAGCAGGCAGGTGCTCGGGATTCTCGCGGCTTTTCCCGCCGTGCGCATCACCTTCCGGGGAACTTCAACGGGAGGGCTGAAACAGCCTTCGAGGGAACCGCCGAGGCCGGCCACTGCGGCACTGGTAAATCCAAATCTCAAAAAATCGCGTCGGGTCATCTTCATGGAAAACTCCTTCAAGCCTCAGACCAGGGGGATAAACTCACCCCCCAGGACCACCACATAGCGCATGAAAAAGATCCCCACCACGACCAGGATGGAAGCAACGGTGATCGTGGCCAGATTGCGGAAACGGGGAATCAGCAGGATCAATGCCGGGATGATCTTCCCCAGTACGTTCTCCACCCAGATGAAGTAGACGCTGAATTTCCCCGCGAGGATGAGATGGGCCACTTCCTGGGCTTCCGCATGGGAGACCAGCAGGACCAGGACATCGCTCATGACCAGGAAGAGGTCGATGAGGATCATGGCCGCCAGCATCTTCCCCAGGCCGAAGACCAGGTCCCGGTTGATAGCCTTCTCCTTGGAGAAGAATCTGTCCTTGACGATGGAAATGAGGATCATCAGCGCGATTCCCGAGACCATGGCCGAGATCAGGAAGAGGAAGGGCATCAGGGCCGTGTTCCAGAGGGCCCGCGCCTTCCCCAGGGCCAGGATGAAACCTGTGTACCCATGGACGAAGATAGCCAGGGGGATCCCGATGGTCCCGAAGAGGCGGGTCAGACGTTGATTCTCCTTGAACATGTAGTAGCCGTAAATGATGCAGTTGATCGGGTAAAGAGTCAGCAGGAAAGACCCCCAGGTAATCGGCGAGGTAATGTTCAGGTGGACGAAGAGATGCCAGGACTTGAAGGGCTGGCCCACGTGAACCAGGAGGGCCAGCGGGGCCATGACCAGGAACAGGGTCGCCAGAATCACCCCGATCTTCCCGATGGGCTTGAACTTCTCCATCCCGAAGACAAAGGCCATAGTGGAGAGAACGAATGATCCGGCGCTCAAGCCGGTGAGGTAAAAATAAATGGCGATGAGCGCCCCAAAAGTCTCCTGGGGAAAAACATTGTAAAGGACAGCGGCGTCCATCTCATTCCCTCCTTTCGGCCTTCAGGGGGTCCCCATTCTTCCGAAGCCATGGGTTGCAGGAAAGGCGGCGATCTCGGGCTTGGTCCCTTGGACCGAACTGATGGCGGAAATCCTCCCCCCCACGCCGCCGGGGCCGAGAAGATCCTCCCCCCAACAAGGATGGGCCAAGGCGTCTCGCTGCTCCTGTGCTTCCTCGGGCCCCCATGGGCGTGAAGCCGGGCCTTGCCTACAGCTTGGTGTAAAGTAAAATGGAAATAACCAACGCGTAAATTACCAGGGACTCGATCAGCGCCAAGCCGACGATCATGGGAATGAAGATCTTGGGCTGGGCTTCCGGGTTCCGGGCAATGCCTTCCAGTCCTTTAGAGATGGAAATGCCCTGCCCCAGGGCTCCTCCCAGGGCGGCAATGGCGATGGCCAGACCGCAGGCCAGGCCAATGAACTTCTTGACCTCCTGGCCCAGGGCCTCCTCGGCGGCAAAGGCCCAAGATGCAAAGGTCAGGCTCAACACCAAAGTCAGGGCTAAGATCCAAATCGTTTTTCTTCTCATCCTCCCATACCTCCCATTTCATTATGAAATATCTTCCGCAATCCTACATTGCTGCTTCTTTCACTCATTGTTTTTTAATGTTCCCCCTCCTCGACCGCCAGGGAGATGTAGATCATGGAGAGCAGAATGAAGATGAACGTCTGGATGAGCGAAACAAAAACCCCCAGGAAAAGCGACAAGGGCGAGAGCAACAGGGGCAGGATCAAGGGGGATGCCAGGGTCAGGGCGAGGAGCATATGGTCCGCCATGATGTTCCCGAAAAGACGCATGGAGAGGGAAAGGACGCGGGCTAGGTGGCTGATGATCTCGATGGGCAGCATCAGGGGGGCAAGCCACAGGACCGGTCCCAGAAAATGTCTGAGATACTTGATGCCATGGGTCTTCAGCCCATAGTAATGAGTGGCGAAGAAGACCACCAGGGCGCAGGCCAGAGTGGTGTTATAATTGTCCGTAGGGGGCAGAAAGCCCGGCACCAGCCCGAGAAGGTTGGAGAAGAAAATAAAGAAACCCAGCGTCCCGATGAGGGGCAGGAATTCTTTTCCCCGCTGGCCGACGATGTCATCCAGGAACTTCAGAACCAACTCGGTGAAGAGTTCAAAGATGTTCCGGATCGTAAGACTTCTGGAAGGGACCAGGGCCTCTTCCCTCGGCCCGGCGGCCATCTTCTTGAAGCCCGCGTAGGCCAGCGCGCAAATAAGGACCAGCACAAACAGGGCCATGGAAACCTGGTGCGGCAGGCTTCCAATGCCCGGAATGTAGTGAAACCAGGTGAATGGGGAGTGTCCGGCCATTACCGTGCTCCCTTTCTATGAGTCCCCAGCGATTGTCGGACGGCTTCGATCACGATTCCCAATACCACGGCGGAGATTCCGGCCACCAAGGCAATCGGGTTCACCGGGAGGTAGCGGATCACCACAAAAATGACCACCAGCAGGACAAAGAACTTTCCCACCAGCTGAAAGAGGGAGTACTTCTTCCCGGAGAAGAGGTATCCGCTTAGGATACGCCAGAGCCAGCGAAAATTAAGCAGGGCGATTGCTCCACCCAGGGTGATTCCCAGGAAAACGGCCCAGCTTTGGAACCACAGACCCGCCAGAAGAAAAAGAACCAGGATCTGGGCGCTGCGTTTCTCGATGGAAATCAGCTTCTGGGCTTCTTGCTGCCCCGGTGACAGGGGGAGATTACTTTTTTCGCTCTCCTTTGTCAATCTCTTTTGCCAGGGAGGCAAGGCTGCGGAACGCTGCGGCAACACCCAGAATCAGGAAAATGATGGTGAGCCACGGTTTGGTCTGGAAGTATCGATCCAGATAATAGCCGATCGCCACCCCGATGGCCACGGAGAGACCCATCTCCAGGCCGATGGCGCTGTAGCGCGCAAACTGGCGGTAGAACCTCTTATCCTTATTTTTCTCCATCGGATCCAGATCCCCTTGAGTCAGTTCACGATAACAGGTTTCCAGATCCCATCCAATCTCCCTTGCCGGCCTCCCTCTTTCGAAGTTGATGAATGAATATTCATTCAAATTTTTACTAACATATCCTCAAAAAAATTGTCAAGGAGTTTTTTAGAAATTTTTCGGCTCTCCAGAAATGGATTTTCACTCATTCTAAGTATTTGAATTTTAAACGGATCGGCCAAGGATCCGGGCCGCGTTCAATCGCTTTTCTCCTGAACCGGAGAGCCTCAAGAGCTTGAATCCGGTCCGGGGAGGTTTCCGGAAGAGAAAAACCCGGCTTTCAGAAATAGGTCATGCTTGATTTTTTGTGCTCCCGCCGGGAAAAGAGAAGCCGGTAGTGTCTGAGGCCGGTCATCCGGGAGATTCTCCCGGCGATCCGGCGGCAATCCCCTTTGTTCCTTCCGTGAATCATGGTGTACAGGTTGAAGGGCCATTCCGGAAGGGGGGTACGAAGATAGCAGTGACTGACGGCGGCAAAAGAGGCCACCATCCGGCTTACCCGGGAGACCTGGTCTTCCCGGACTTTCCACACCGCCATGGCGTTTCCCTGGTAGCCCGCCTTTTGATGTCGCAGGATGGCTCCGAATCTCCGGATCATTCCCCGGCGGATAAACCCCCGGATTCGGCGCAGGAGATCTTCTTCCTTCCACCCGGCTTTTCGCGCCATCCCCCCAAAGGGAGTCAGGCAAAGGGGTAGGTCTCCCTGGATCTCCCCCAGGAGCTTCTTATCCTTCGCGGAGATTTTTTCTTTCTTCATTTTCTTCCCCCTTCCGAATTGCCATACAATGTATAGCATGGATCCAAAATCGTGGTCAAATTCTCCCGCAAAACCTCGCAACCGCCAAAACCTCAAGAACTGCCCCTGCTTTCATTCGAATCATTCCCAGATCCGATCTTTCCGGATATAATAACCCAGCCCCGGGCAAGATCCCGGCGGTCGATCCCGATGAAGAGGCCTCCGGCCCTGTCGCCCGGGAGGAGCACGGGGTGAGAGCTGAAAAAAAACTTGTCTTTTTCCAGTTTGGGTAGAGATGCTGAAAGAGTTTCACGCAGACCTGCACATTCACACCTGCCTTTCTCCATGCGCCAGCCTGGATCTTTCTCCCCGCAGGATCATCGAACGGGCCTTGGAGGAACGGCTGGACCTCATCGCCATCACCGACCACAACACGGCCCGGAACGTACCCCCGGTGATGCGCCAGGGGGAAAAACGGGGGTTCCGCGTCATTCCCGGTATGGAAGTGCAGTCCCGCGAAGAAATTCACATCCTCACCCTTTTTCCCGACTGGCCTTCCCTCCATGCCTGGGAGGGCGTGGTTCGGGAACATCTCCCGGCGATTGCCAACGACCCAGAATTCTTCGGCGATCAGCCCGTCGTGGATGAAGAGGGCAACATTCTGGAATTCGAAGAGCGGCTGCTGATCAACTCCGTCGACCTTTCCTTGAATGAAATCCGGGACCAGGTCCTCCAGCGGGGAGGGCTGTTCATCCCCGCGCATTTTGACAAAGACTCCCTGAGCCTCGTCAGCCAGTTGGGTTTTGTTCCCTTTGACCTGGAGCCGGATGCCCTGGAGATGGGCCGGAAGACGCGGGCGGCCCTGCCGAAAGACCCCCGGGATCCAACGGCTGCGATCCCCCGGGTGGTCTGTTCCGACGCCCATCAGGCCGAGGACATCGGACGGGCCCGGTCGGTTTTTTTGTTGGCGGAACCTACGCTGGATGAGTTGCGCCTGGCTTTGCGGGGAAAAGAGGGACGAAAAGTCTTGGAATTGATCTTCCCTGACCCTTCGCGGGAATGAGGTTTTGGATCGGCGGGCAACCGGAAATCCTGGACGATAAAAAAACTCAACCGCAGAGGTCGCGGAGCACGCAGAGGGAGAAATGGCCAATTGCTAAAGGCCAGGATGCAGGTCGGAAAGCGGCCCTCTTTCCTATCTTTCCCGGAAGGTCAATACGGCCCTGAGGGGCTTTCAAGGAATGATCTCTGCGCTCTCTGCCTCCTCTTTGTTCATCCTCTGGTCTTGAATCCCGGAGGATCGAAAGGCCAAGAGGAGTCCCAATTCATAAAATGATTTAAGTTTTTTGTCTTTACCAAGAAAAATCTCTGCGGTCTCTGCGTACTCTGCGGTTGATTTTTTCTCCATCTTCGGAGGGCGCAGAGACTTATGATTTCCTGAGCAAGAAAAAAAAGTTCGAACCCGAACAATTTTTTCTTTACAAAAAGAATTTCTTTTTGATATAAAAAAACTGTCTGAGAAGCAAGATTCATTCTCTTCCTTTTGTTGATGAATTCAGCCGGGGGATTCCTGCAGGGGAAAAGGGCTGAGGTTCGAGGCGCCGGGCGTATCCCCCGCCTGCTTTCACTTGCTTCCAGCCAGTAAGGGGGAAGGCGGAGAAAATCGAAGGACCCGCGGGCTTGGAACGCTCGATGGAAGCGGGGAAAAAGATGGGCAGCACGCAGGATGAGGAGATCGAATGGCGACCAAAATGAAATCCGGACTGAAAAATATCGTCGTGGCGGTAAAACAAGTCCCGGATACCAATCAGGTGAAGATCGATCCCGAGACAGGCACCCTGATCCGGGAGGGAGTCCCGTTTATCGTGAACCCCTTTGACACCCATGCCCTGGAAGCGGGACTGCAGGTAAAAGACCGGTTCGGCGGGCAGGTCATCGCGATCAGCATGGGACCGCCCAACACGGTGATGACCTTGCGCAAGTGTCTCGCCCTGGGAGCGGACCAGGCCATTCTGGTCTCGGACCGCCTCTTCGGGGGGGCTGATACGCTGGCCACCAGTTATGTCTTGACCGAAGCCATCAAAAAGATCGAACAGGAGAATGGCCGGATCGACCTGATCATCTGCGGGAAACAGACCATCGACGGCGACACCGCTCAGGTAGGCCCGGGGCTGGCCACCCGCCTGGGATTTGCCCAACTGACTTTGGTGGACCAGATTATCGATCTTTCCCCGGGAAGTCATACCCTCACCGTGCGCCGGAAGCTGGAAGGGCGCAAGGAAATTGTCCAGGCAAAACTTCCTGCCCTCCTGACCATGGTCCGGGAAGCCAATCATCCCCGGTACCCCACGGTTCCGGCGCGCCTGGGCGCGGAAGAAGCCGAGCTCCAGGTCTGGAACAACGATTTTCTCAAGCTTTCTCCGGAAAGGATCGGGTTGCGGGGATCCCCAACCAACGTGAAACGAATTTTCGCCCCGGAACGAAAGATGGGGGAAATACTGGGGGATGGGGAGAAAGACCCGCAGGGAACGGTCCAGCTTTTAATCCAGAAGCTGATCGAGCGGGATCTCCTATCCCTCTAGGACTCCGTTTCCGCGGCAGCTTTCCCTTTTGAATCTTTTTTCCGCCATGCCCCAGGGTTGTGGGGCTGCGCGGATCTTATACAAGGAGTCCCGGAACCATGAGCGAGTCAAAATCCAGTACCCCTCGTAAGCCTCGCAAACCCCGCGGCAAGGCCAAGCTGGTCAAAGAATGCGTCGCCTGCGGCGCCCGCTGTGCGGCCGTATGCCCGGTGGATGCAATCGACATGGACGAAAAGGGGTATGCCCACATCAAGGCGGATGATTGTATCGGCTGCGGCAAATGCATCCCCGTCTGTCCGGTGGAAGCCCTGGCCAAAGTGTATACCCCTGAAGAACAGGCCCTCCTGGAAAAGATGGGAGAGAAGGAATCGCCCGCCGAGGAGGCCGCGCCCCAGGTGGATGAGAGCTACCGGGGGGTTTGGGTTTTCGTGGAACAGCAGGACGGCGCCGCCGCAGGGGTGAGCTGGGAGCTCATGGGGGCGGGGGCCAAGCTGGCCGCGGACCTGGGGACGGAGCTGTGCGCTTTTGTCCTGGGGTATGAAGTCGAACATCTGGCCGGGGAAGCCTTTTCCTACGGGGCCAAGAAAGTCTATCTGATCGATGACCTCGTCCTGCGCCATTACCGCACCCTGCCCTACCTGAGGGGCACCTGCGATCTGGTCCGCAAATACAAACCGGAAATCGTGCTCATGGGCGCCACGGGCCTGGGAAGGGACCTGGCGGGCGCCGCAGCCACCGCATTGCGGACCGGCCTCACGGCCGACTGCACCGGTTTGACGATCGATCGGGAAAATCGTCTTCTCGAGCAGACCCGGCCGGCCTTTGGCGGCAACATCATGGCCACCATCCTGACCCAGACGCACCGTCCCCAGATGGCCTCGGTCCGCCCCCATGTTCTTCCCAAACCGGAACCGGTCGCGGGACAAAAGGGGGCCCTCATTCGCGAGTCCCTGAACTTAAAGGAAGAGGATGTTTCAGTGAAGATCCTGGAGATCCTGCAGGACGGGCAGGACACCGGGAAGGTGGACATTGCCGGGGCGGAAATCCTGATCTCCGGCGGCAGAGGGATGCTGGCCCCGGAAAACTTCAATCTCCTCAAAGAACTCGCCGACCTCTTGGGGGGAACGGTCAGCGCTTCCCGGGCGGCGGTCGATGCTGGGTGGATGCCCTACGAAAGACAGGTCGGCCAGACCGGGAAGACCGTCCACCCCAAAATTTACATCGCCTGCGGGATCTCCGGGGCCATCCAGCACCTGGTGGGCATGCAGGATTCTGATTTGATCATCGCCATCAACCGGGATAAGGATGCTCCCATCTTCGAAGTGGCCGACCTGGGCATCGTGGGGGACGTGTTCCAGGTGGTTACGTTGCTGATCGGCAAAATCCGGGAGATGAAGAGCGGGGCTCCCCGTCCGAGCGCCTATCCGGAAATTTCCAACTGAGCAATCCGGAAAGAATGGGTTTCCCATCCCCTTTCTGAAATCATGAAAAAGGTAGATTGAAAAATGTCCAACACGGAAAATGTCGTCTTTGCGCTTCTCTTTGCCGTTTTGGTGCTCGCCTTTCTGTATTCCGCCTATCGTCTGGTCCGCCGGATCGCCCTGGGCCATCCGGACTCCCGCCTGCAGGGCAGCTGGGGCAGGAGATTTCTCACCATGCTCCTCTATGCCTTCGGCCAGAGGCGGGTCATCGCCAAGCCCTTCGGGTTCAATCATTTTTTCCTGTTCTGGGGGTTTATGGTTCTCTTCCTGGCAAACGCCGAATTCGCGCTCAACGGCCTCTTCCCCTCCTTTTCTTTCCGCTTTCTCGGCCCTTCCCTCTACGGCCTGTTGACTCTGGCTTTCGACCTCGTCTCTCTGGGGGTCCTGGTCTGCGTGGCCATCGCCCTCTTCCGCCGGCTGGTCCTCCAGCCCACGCATATCGACGCGAAAAGCGCCGATGCCCTGCTTATCCTGAGCCTGGTGGCGGGGTTGATGATCGCCTATTTCGGATTCCACGGGAGCGAAATCGCCTCGGGGCATATGGCCGGTCCTGGCTTCATGCCCATCAGCCAGAAGATCGCGGCTCCCCTCATGGCATCTTTCTTCGGCGCGTCGCTCCCGCTGGGGGAGCGCGTCTTCTGGTGGATCCACGCGCTCATCTTCCTCGGTTTCCTCAATTACCTTCCCCACAGCAAACACCTGCATATTCTTACCGCGATTCCGGCTTGTTTCTGCCGTTCCTTTGACCCTGCGGTCCTGGTGCCCCGGGAAACCTTCTCCCCCGGGAAGACGTATGGAGTCTCCCGCATCGATGAATTTACCTGGAAGGACCTCCTGGATTTCTCCGCCTGCACGGAGTGCGGCCGCTGCAACGACAATTGCCCCGCCACCCTGAGCGGCAAAACCCTGAACCCCCGCTACCTCATCCATGACGGGAAGGTCAACCTGAAGGCCGACGGGGAGAAGATCCTCCATGGAAACTTCGACCGGGGATTGCTGCCCCTGATCCGGGAGAACGATGAGTCGCCGGGGAGCGTGGGGGAAGACGCCCTCTGGGCCTGCACGACCTGCGGGGCCTGCATGGCCAATTGCCCGGTCTTCATAGAGCACGTTCCCAAGATCGTGAAGATGCGCCGGCATCTCACGGAGAACCAGGCCAAGTTCCCCGAGGAATTGCGCAACTTCTATGAATCCATCGAGCAGAGGGCCAACCCCTGGGGACTCATTCCCCAGGACCGGACCAAGTGGGCCAAGGGACTGGATATCCCCCTGCTGTCCGAGGATGAAAGGGTGGAATATCTTTTTTACGTGGGCTGCGCCGGTTCATTCGACAGCCGGAACCGCAAGGCGGTCATTGCCTTGGTTCAAGCCCTGCGGGCCGCGGGAGTCTCCTTCGGAATCCTGGGCGCGGAAGAAAGGTGCTGCGGCGATTCGCTGCGCCGCCTGGGGAATGAGTTCGTCTTCGAAAAGTTGGCCGTGGAAAACATGGAGCTCTTCAGGAAATACAGGGTGAAAAAGATCCTCACCTATTGCCCTCATTGCTATTTTACCCTCAAGCATGATTACCGGCAGTATGGGTTGGAGGCCACCGTCCTCCACCACTCCGAGTTTCTCCTCGACCTGCTCCAGGACGGAAAGCTCCGGCTGAGGGGGGAGGACTCGCTGGGGCGGGTGGTCATTCACGACTCCTGCTACCTGGGCCGATACAACCAGATTTACCGCCAGCCCCGGGAGATCCTGCGTATGGCCACCGGGCACAACCCGTTGGAGATGGACCGGAGACTGGAGAATAGCTTCTGCTGCGGAGCGGGCGGGGGCCGGATGTGGATGGAAGAGAGCGCGGAACACCGTCTGAACATCCACCGGACCCGGCAGGCATTGGAAAAGTCCCCAAACACCATCGCCGTCTCCTGCCCCTACTGTATGACCATGTTTGAAGACGGGTTGAAGAATGAGAAGGCTAGTGAGGTGCGGGTGCTGGACCTGGCGGAAATCATCGCCCCCTCGATCGAAGCTCCCAAAATCACCTGACCCAAAAACGCTTCGCCTTTTCTCTCTGAAGCCCTCCACCGGAAGACCGCAACCCGCCGGGGAGGTTTATCCCCCTCCCGGGAGGCGGTCCCTTTGCAAAACCCGCAACGCCCGCCGTCATTTTGGCAAGCGAATTTTTTTGACCCCTGGACAACAAGAAGGGTTTTCCCCATCCGTATTTAAATTTTTTCACACCTTCCCCCCTCGAGGGGAAGGGCTTGGGCAGAATTTTTTGCAACCCTTGGGCCGTGAAAGGAAAGAGGCTTGGGCAAGGAGAGCTTTTCCCCGGAAAATCCAGTGTTGCGCCGGGCCTTCGAGCTCAAAGGAGTCGTGCAGGGGGTTGGATTTCGGCCCTTCGTTTACAGCCTTGCCCGGAAGTATTCCTTGCGGGGTTGGGTGAAAAACTCTTCTTCCGGGGTTACTATCGAAGTTGAGGGCCCTCCAAAAAGGGTTGAACAATTCACCGAGCAGCTTCCCCTCCAGGCTCCCCCGCGGTCGCGCATCGAATCCCTAAAGTTCGAGGACCTGCCGCCCGCCGGTTTTAGGGGGTTTGAAATTCAGGAGAGCCTCGAAGAGGAGGGCCGGTATCAGCTGATTTCCCCCGACATCGCTACCTGTGCGGCCTGCCGGGAAGAGATCTTCGAGCCGCGGGACCGTCGTTACCGTTATCCTTTCACCAACTGCACCAACTGTGGCCCCCGCTTCACCATCATCGAAGACATTCCCTACGACCGGCCCAGGACCACCATGGCCCGGTTCCGAATGTGCCCGGAGTGCCTGCGGGAGTACGAGGACCCCGCGGACCGCCGGTTTCACGCCCAGCCCAACGCCTGCCCGGCGTGCGGGCCAACCCTTCAGCTTGTCGACCGAGAGGGGAAACCGATTGCCGCACCGGACCCGATTTCTGAGGCCATCCGCCTGCTCGGAAAGGGAAAGATCCTGGCCATCAAAGGGCTGGGCGGATTTCTTCTGGCCTGCGATGCGCAGGATGCCTCGGCGGTAGAAGCCCTTCGGCGGCGGAAACATCGGCCGGACAAGCCTCTGGCCGTCATGCTGCCGGATATCTCCGCGGTGGAGGCACACTGTAGGGTCAACGAGGAAGAGAAGCGCCTCCTCCAATCCACGGAAAGCCCCATCGTTCTTCTTTCCTGGAAAGAAGGTTCCTCGATCGTCCCATCGGTGGCGCCCGGGCAGAAATACCTGGGGGTCATGCTTCCCTATACGCCCCTTCATCACCTGCTGATGAAAGAGGCGGGCATGCCCCTGGTCATGACCAGCGGCAACCTGAGCGAAGAGCCCATCGCCAAAGACAACCCGGAAGCGCTGAGCCGGCTGCGGGGAATCGCCGATGCCTTCCTCCTTCACGACCGGGATATCTTCGTGCAATACGACGACAGCGTGACGGCGGTGATCAAGGGCCAGGGATACGTGCTCCGCCGCGCGCGGGGATACGCGCCTTTCCCCGTCCGCCTCCGCTTCTCCACCCGGCCGATTCTGGCCTGCGGGGGAGAACTGAAGAATACCTTTTGCCTGACCCGGGACGAATACGCCTTCGTGAGCCAGCACCTGGGGGACATGGAGAACCTCAAGACCCTGGAACACTTTCAGCGAACCGTGGAGATTTACAAGAAACTCTTCCGCATTCAACCCGAAATCGTGGCCTACGATCTTCATCCCGAATATCTTTCCACCAAATACGCCTTGGGCCTGCCGGCCAAGAAGGTCGGGATTCAACATCACTTTGCCCACCTGGCGGGCTGCCTGGCCGAGAACGGCGAAGAAGGCCCGGCGATTGGTCTCTCTTTCGACGGCCTGGGATTTGGAACCGACGGCGCCCTCTGGGGAGGGGAGTTCCTGGTGGGCGATTTTTACTCCTTCCAGAGGAAGGCCCACCTTGAATACCTTCCCGTGCCCGGGGGAGAAGCGGCCATCCACCATCCCTGGAGGATGGCCCTCAGCTACGTCTATTGCCTTTTGGGAAAGGAACGGCTCATGAAGTTTCTCCCCCTTTTCACCCGGGCCGTCCAGGGAAGCGGACCGGGGGAAGAAAAAATCCGGGTCCTTCTCCAGCAGATCGATAAGCGGATGAATTCCCCCCTCACTTCTTCCTGCGGCCGCCTCTTCGACGGGGTCTCGGCGCTTTTGGGGCTCCGCCCTTCCATTTCTTTCGAGGGGCAGGCGGCCATGGAACTGGAAATGATTGCCGACCCGGATGAAAAGGGAGAGTATGAATTCTTCGCCGAGCGGGAAGGAGAGAAGGAGGTCATCCGCCTCGGCCCGCTGATCGGGGGGGTTCTTCGGGACCTGGAAGAAGGAATTCCTCCTTCCATCATCTCGGGAAAATTTCATAACACCCTGGTTCGGATGGGGGTGACAGTCAGTCAGAAGATTCGCGACGGGGGGGGGCCGGAAAAAGTGACCCTGAGCGGGGGCGTCTTCCAGAATCGCTTTCTTCTGGAACGGATGAAGGATCAACTGGAAGCAGCGGGGTTCAAAGTCCTGGTTCACCGACAGGTCCCCTGCAACGACGGGGGCTTATCCCTGGGCCAGGCGGTGATCGCCAATTTCATCAACTGAAAAGACATTCACCGCAGAGATCGCAGAGGGCGCAGAGAATTATAATTTCAAAAACAGAAAGAGCTTTAAATGAAAAGCATGTCCTAAACCCAAAATTTCGATTTGTTTTTATGGGCCTTATCCTTTATTCTAAAATATCTCAGCGGTCTCTGCGGTCTCCGCGGTGAAATTGCCTTTTTTGTTTTTCGCTTTTACTGGCTATGAAATACATCGACGAATACCGGGACGGGGAAAGGGCGCGGCCCGTCATCGAGGAAATCCGTCGCCTGGCCGATCAGCCGATCCGGCTCATGGAGGTCTGCGGAACGCACACCATGGCCATCGCCCGGTATGGGTTGCGGCAAATTCTCCCCCCCGCGATCTCGCTCATTTCCGGGCCGGGATGCCCGGTGTGTGTGACCTCGCAAAGCGATGTGGATTTTATGATCTCCCTGTCGCGAGTCCCCGGATCCATCATCACCACCTTTGGGGATATGGTCCGGATTCCCGGGTCCGACTCCTCCCTCGCCCGGGAAAAAGCCCAGGGCCGGGATATCCGAGTGGTCTACTCCCCCTTGGACGCACTGAAGCTGGCGGAAGCAGAAGCGGATAGGAAAGTGGTCTTTCTGGGAGTGGGTTTTGAAACCACCGCCCCGACCATCGCGGCCACGGTCCTGGAGGCCAGGAGGCAAGGACGCAAGAATTTTTTTGTTTTTTCAGCCCATAAGACTGTGCCGCGGGCGCTGAAGGCTCTTTTGGAACTGGGAGAGGTCAAGTTGAACGGTTTCCTCCTGCCGGGCCATGTGAGCGCCATCATCGGCAGCCGTCCCTATGAGTTTCTGGCCCATGATTACGACCTTCCCTGCGTGATTTCCGGGTTCGAACCGCTGGATATTCTCCAGTCCGTGCTCATGCTGCTCCGGCAGGTCAAAACTGGAAACCCGCGGGTGGAGATTCAATACCGCCGCGGGGTGGACCAGGAAGGAAACCGGAAGGCGCAAGAAGTGATGGCCCGGGCGTTTCAACCCTCGCATGTGGAATGGCGCGGAATCGGATCCATCCCCGGAACGGGACTGGCTTTTCGAAAGGAACTGGCCGACTCTGCCCCGGGTCCAGTCCCGGGAAAACCCGGGATGCCGCTGCGGAGAGGTTCTGCGGGGGGTCATCCGGCCGCAAGAATGCCGATTGTTCGCTGAAGTCTGTACCCCCGAAAACCCCGTAGGCCCGTGCATGGTTTCTTCCGAAGGATCGTGCGCCGCGGCATATAAATACGGTTCATGAAGCAGGACCTAAATATGAATTCATCCGATGACCGAATTCTTCTGGCCCACGGCAGCGGAGGAGAGCTCACCCATCAGCTGGTGGCTTCGCTCTTTGCCCGGAGCTTTCAGAACCCCCTTCTCCAGCCTCTCGATGACTCGGCCGTTTATTCCACCGAAGGCACGAGATGGGCTTTTACCACGGACAGCTACGTGGTGACTCCGATCTTTTTCCCCGGCGGGGACATCGGAAAACTGGCGGTCTGTGGAACGGTCAACGACCTGGCCATGAGCGGAGCCCAGCCCCTTTTCTTGAGCGCCGGATTCATCATCGAAGAGGGATTCCTTTTTTCCGATCTAAAAAGAATCGTCCAGTCCATGCAGAAGACCGCGTCCGAAGCCGGAGTGCAGATCGTAACCGGTGACACCAAAGTGGTCAACCGGGGAGCGGCGGATGGAGTCTTCATCAACACCGCCGGCGTCGGCCGCATTCCCCCGGAAATCCACATTTCCGGCCATAACGCCCGCCCCGGGGACAAGGTTTTGGTCAGCGGGACCCTGGGGGATCATGGAGTGGCCATCCTTTGCGCCCGGGAAGGCCTGGAATTCTCCACCGCCCTGCTGAGCGACTGTGCTCCCTTGAACCATCTCGTCGAGAAATTAATCGCCGCCTCCCCCCACATCCGCTGCCTGCGGGACCCCACCCGCGGAGGGCTGTCCAGCACGCTGAATGAGCTGGCGCGCCAGTCGGAAGTCGGAATCTGGGTCGAGGAAAAGCGGATTCCGGTGAAAGAAGAAGTTCGGGGGGCCTGCGAGCTCCTGGGGTTTGAGCCCTGGACCCTGGCCAATGAGGGGAAGTTGGTTGCCATCGTGGCGGCGGAGGCTGCCGAAGCGACTCTTCGGGCATTGCAAGACCACCCCCTGGGGCGGGATGCGGCGATGATCGGAGAGGTGAAGGAGGAACCCCCGGGGAAAGTAATCCTGTGCACCCCCATCGGGTCCACCCGCCTCCTGGACATGATGGTGGGCGAGCCCCTTCCCAGGATTTGCTGACCCGGGCCAAATGCGAATTTTTTCACCCTCTACGGCCTAACTTTTTTCCTCCGAATTTCCTTGATTCTTTTCTCATTCCCTGATATTTTTTCTTTTCTAGGGGATTTATTTTGATTCCGGAAACGGGGGCAACGAATCAAACGATTGCCATCTGCGGAAGGTGAATAGCTTTTCTGGATGGTATGGGATCCGCAAGAGGGATGGCGAAAGGCCCTCCGAAGCAAAGCGGGCCGTAGAGGCGCGGAGAAAGACGCCCGAAGAGGCGGAGAACCTGGAAAGAGGGGACCGAAGTTGATGAGGCCCGAAATCCCGGCAAGAGGTTCTCCTTTTCGGCTCATTCCAAAATAGGGTTTCCTGGGGGAAAAAATACAGGTTTTACCCTATTCCCTCCTTCCAGCCTCTAAGTTCGGAGAATAACAGGGATACAGGATCCCAAAAACTAAAGAAAGGAGATAAAAGATGAGGTATCTGAGCATTGCTTTGGTTCTTCTCTTCGCGTTGGCCGTAGGTTGCGCGCCAATCATTGAGGGCAAAAAGATCGACGGAGCCAAGACGAAGCAGCTGCTGGCTCCGGGAACCAATGAGAGCAGAGTCGTCCAGATGTTCGGCGAACCCCAGCAAAAGGAACAGCTTTCCTCCGGCGAAACCAAGTACATCTATTACTACCGGGAAAGGAACAGGCTCTTTTGGCATGCCGATCCCAAAGATCAGCAGAGACTGGAAGTATTTTTCAAAGATGGTACAGTCGATAGATATCGGTATGTCTATGCGGACGTAGAACCCATCATGAAGGACATTCCTGACATCGCGCCCGAGAAGAAGTAAGGAAAAAGTAAGCGAAACGGCATAGGGTTGCCCAACCCGGTACATTCTTTTTCCGGGTCGGACCCGCCCGTATGGACGGGCTGAAGGAAGAAAGTGTTTCCAGCGGAGGGGGGTAGAAGGTTCACCCCCCTCAAATTTTATTACCAAGAGGAGGTTTGGAAAATGCCATTGCCGGGCTCTCAGACAGAGAAGAATCTACAGGAGGCCTTTGCGGGTGAATCCCAGGCGAACCGCAGATATTTGGCCTTTGCCAAGAAAGCCGAAGAAGAGGGATACAAGCAGGTGGCCAAGCTTTTCCGGGCCGCCGCCGAGGCGGAAACCGTCCACGCCCACGCCCATCTGCGAGTTCTGGGCGAGGTGAAGTCCACCAAGGAAAACCTCCAGGTGGCGATTGGCGGGGAAACCCACGAGTTCAAAAGCATGTACCCGGAATTCATCGCCAAGGCGAAAGAGGAGGCCCTAAAACCGGCTGAGACCACTTTTGACTATGCCAACCAGGTGGAGAAGATCCACGCGGCCCTCTACCAGAAGGCACTGGAAAGCCTGGGGAAAAACGAGGAAGTCGACTATTATGTCTGCAGTGTCTGCGGCAACACGGTGGAAGGAAAAGCCCCCGACAAGTGCCCGATCTGCGGCGTGCCGGCCTCCAAGTTCACCAAAATTTCTTAGGATCCTTTTTGCCCACATCCAGAGACTTGCTCCCGGAGAAGCCCGGTTTCCAGCGGGCTCTTCTCCGGTGGTATGAGACCCATCGACGAAAGCTCCCCTGGCGCAGGAATGCGGACCCGTACCGGATTCTGGTCTCGGAGTTCATGCTCCAGCAGACCCGGGTGGAGACGGTCATCCCCTATTACCAGCGCTTCCTGACCCTTTTTCCCACATTGAAAGATCTGGCCCGTGCGCCGCTGGAGAAGGTTTTTAAAGCCTGGGCCGGACTGGGCTATTACGCGCGGGCCCGGAATCTTCACCGGGCGGCGCAAACCATCTGCCGGGATCTGGGCGGAAAAATCCCCGGGACAAAGGGGGAACTTTTCCGCCTCCCGGGCTTCGGCCCTTACACCGCCGGGGCCGTGGCCAGCCTGGCCTTCAACCAGCCAGTCGCCGCCCTCGACGGAAACGTGAAGCGCGTCCTGGGGCGCCTTTTTCCGCAGTTTCGAGATCCCCGCCGTGCCCCGCCCAAAAAGGACCTGGAAAAATTCCTGGAGGGATGGATTCCCCCGGGCAGGGCTTCCGATTTCAATCAAGCCCTGATGGACCTGGGTGCCGCGGTCTGCATCCCTTCCAGGCCCAGGTGCTCAGCCTGCCCGGTCCTGAAGTTCTGTCCCACGAGGGGGGAACTTCCGGAGAAGAAACCGGCAGGCAGGAAACTGCGGCAGGAAACCTGGGCCGTTGCCCTGTTGGAAAGAGATGGCCGCTATCTGCTTCACCGGAATGAGGGCCAGGGCCTCCTGGCGGGGCTCTGGCAATTCCCGAAAGTGGTGGTGGATGAAAATCGGGGAAAGAATACCAGGCACGAAGATCCCGGAAAATTACTCAAGAATTACCTTCTGAAGGACTTCGGATTGAAGGTAAAGGTCTTAAGCAGCTTACCCGACCAGGAACATTTCTTCACCCACATCCATGCCCGGATGAAACCCTACCTCTGCATCCTTACCGATCCGCCAAATTCACCGCCACCTCCCAAGTCGGCCCGCTGGGTGAAACCCTCCGGGTTTTCCCGCTATCCCATCTCCACAGCCATGCGCAAAATTGCCGCCCTGCTGGACCGGTAGCCAATAAAAAGCGGAGTACCCTTATAACTTCGGCAGCAAGGTTGCGCCGTTCCCCCGGATGCCGCAAATAAGGCTTTTTGCCGAAATACCGGCAGAGAGACCTGGTGGCACCGATCGAAACTCGAATCTTGGGCCTGCACATTTAGCGAAGTTGCTTTGGTTAGATTGGCGGGACGATTAGGTTTTCGTCCGATCTCCGGCAAAAGGGTCTTGCACATCGAGGAATGGGAACTTCAGAAAGTCACGGTCGTGGGTATAAAGCTTCTTCACGCCGTGGTGGCGGAGCAGGGCAGCCAAATGAGCATCCGGTACCAAATTCCCCCGGGTGGGAACCTCGGCCGTCGTGGTGCGGTACACGTTCCAGAATCCTTCTTCTTCCGATAGGAATCGCACGTGAGGAAGGTTGAGAAGTGTTTCGATATTCGCCATAGCCTCATCGGGTGATAAGGGATGATCAAACACCGCAGGATGCGTCGCAATTCGCAGGTAACTCATCACCGTGGGCCATCCGAGGGAGAATACCTCCTTTTGAGCGATGCAGGATTCAATAAAGGCTCTGGCCCGCTCGAAGTGGGGACTGCCGGTGTCAGATGCGTAAAGCAGGATATTGACGTCTAAGGCAAAGCTCATGTTTATTCGGAGCCCTTACGGCGGGGTTCTCGTTCCATGGCGGCGTATAATGCTTCAGAATCTGCTAGGTCGACGCGGGCGCCCATTGCTTTTGAAATCCACCGGGGGGCAGGCTTGGCTGAAGCTTTTGGCGCTTTACTTTCGCCAAGCGCCTGCGCCAGCAGGTCAGAAATCAGCCGGCCGAGGGATTTACCCTGCTTTTTTTGGATCTTCTTCAGGTCCTTCAGAACGGGGTCGTCAATATCGACAGTAGTTCGCATGATGTACTGATGTTAATAAATTGCGCATCAGATGTCAAGAATTATTTGCAAGAAGCGGGAAAACTCTACAAGCCGGAATACATTCCGGAGGCCGATCGGCTGCAGGGGCCTATCGCCAGGCGGTGGAGAGGCAAATGTATGGCATCCAGTTGGTGAGGGCTAAATGATACGTGCTCCTCGAACTTCGGACAAATGCCCGCCGCAATGATTCAGGAGGGTAAAGAGGGTTTCCAGAGCACTCTTAATTTTCGTTGAAGCTCAAAAGAATCTGATCTCCTTTTCTCTTAATGCTGAACGAGTTATCCAATCCTTCATGGCTTAAAGGCAGCCAGTTGGAAGAGCTTTGAAGGAAACAGGAACTCCCGGCCCGACTGCTCAGCAGAACGAGTCTGCTTTTTGAGGTAATACCCCGATACCCGCCAGGAACCGTCTTTTTCCTTCATGGGCTTGATGGTCTCGAGGGAAGACATCTTCTTCTCGAATGAAGTCTCAAACTGGATCACCAAATATTTTCCGTCCGGAGAGCCGGGAGGAGAGATTGGAAATGACCATCCTCAAAAAGCAAGCCCAGCCTGGCTTTCAGGAAAAGGTGGTCTGAAACCATTTGCTGGAAGCCTTTTTCGGGCACCCTGTAGTAAAGATTGTTGATGAATGGGCTTCTATGGAGCCTTCCTGAATTTGGGGCAGGAATCACGCGGATTGGTTCCCGTCCCTGCGTATTTATTTGATATGATTGAATATTTTTTGGTCCAAAACAGGGCAATCTGTAGAAAAACAAATATATATGCTTCCTTACGCAAACGTCTCCACAACATTTCCACAACTCATCGACAGGTATTTGTGGAATGGTGATTTGATGATGATAAATTTTAAATTTCAGCCAGGTAATAAACATCTCCCGGCTCAGATAGCAAACTCGCGGCGGGAGGCTAGATCATTTCTCTCCTTGACCTCCCTGGAGATTCGGCAATAATGAATATCTGCGGAAAGAAGGAGGTCGAATCCATGATCCAGCGAGCGATTCGAGAATCGGATTGACAACTTCCCCTTCTTGTAAGGAGGTTAGAGCCGGATGCGACTTTATGCCCTGACCTGCGGTTATATCCGCTCCCGGAAGAACGTTTTTGTCCCCGATGCACCCCGCGAAGAAATCATCGAGAGCCCCATGCCGGCGTTTGCCGTCCTCCATCCCCGCGGCCATGTTCTTTTCGACACCGGGCCTCACCCCGGGGTGTTCCAGGATGCCTTGGCCCGGTGGGGAGGGCTGGCCAAGGCCTTCGAACCCCTGGGAGATGAACGGTCGGGAATTCTCGCTCAATTGGAATCAATCGACCTGAAACCGGAAGACTTCCGGTACGTGGTGAACTCCCATCTCCATTTTGACCACGCAGGCGGCAATCAGTTCTTCCCCAAGTCCGGTTTCCTTGTCTCCAAGAGGGAAATGGAGTGGGCCCAAAAGCCGGAAAATGAAGGAAAAGGATACTTTAAGGCCGACTGGGATCATCCTCTCGCCTACCGGGAAATCGAGGCTCCCTTCGACTTATACGGGGATGGCAGCCTGCTCATTATTTCCCTGCCCGGCCACACTCCAGGGCATCAGGGATTGCTGGTGCGGCTGAAAAATGACGGGGCGATGATCCTGAGCGGCGACAGTGTCCCCTGCGAGGAAAATTACCTCGCTTCCAAAATCCCGCGGAACCATCTGGATGAGGTGGAGGCCCGAAAAACGATCCAGGACCTTCATGACTTGATTAAAAAGGAAAAGGCCCTCCTTATCCACGGCCACGACCCGGCTCAGTGGGAGAAGATCCGCAAGGCTCCTGCCTATTACGAATGATGACCATCCCGTAGGTGGGCGGCTGCGGAGAATGGTTGGCGGCGGGGGTGCAGGAAAGGGGGCAAAATAACCTATGCAAATATTCAAATTGGCAATGAAAATTGAGGATAATTCAAGGGGCTGTTTTTTTTCTTGACGACAAATGGGGCTAAGAGTAAATTTTATTCAAATAGTGAATTACCTTCCCTCCGTAGCCAAGGAAAACCATCAAACGAACCTTTAACCTTCTGGGGTGTAAAATGAGAAGGTGGGGTTACCAGAAGATGCCATTGAGAAGCCTCTAAGAGGGTTGTATTACCCTTTTGGAGGCTTTTTCATTCAAGCCAAAATATTGCCTGATCTCGCGCTGACTTCCATCAAACCTTAAGTCCTTCTTCAACGAAACGAAGACGGCGCATTGTTCAAGTTCCTTCTCGGGCAGTCGTTTTGAACCAAATACTGTAGCCTTTAAGATTCTGGAGTGTCGCATGAGAAGGAGTTTCTTGAAGGTGCCAATATGAAGCCTCCAGGGAGGTTTTTGTCTCTTTGGAGGTTTTCTAATTTTTTTAATCTTTTTTTCATCGAAGTAGTCTTGACTTGATATTTCTTAAACATGAAAGCGAAGGCAGATAAATAGTTCCACTTAAGAACCCCCGCAAAGGCTGGAAAAAGAGATTGGCGATGACAGCTTTTGGGAAAGCGGCGGGCAATTATGTCGGATCAATCTCATTGGATATGGTTACTGAAATTTCGTCACTATCCAAACCTGGTTCTCGTGTGTGTCCAATATCTTTTCACAGAGAAACCCCATTCGCCCTCGTCAACCGCTGTTGTTGAAGGGCAGACTCAATCGTCAGGAGGTGAATATGGACAAAAGATCTTTGGGAATGGGCTTGTTTCTCCTTATTCTCATTTTCGGTGTCGGTGGCTGCTGCACTCCCAAGGCAACGGAATCCCTTGCTGCGACCCTGCATTTTCAAGAGACGAGAATGTGGTGCTGGGCGGCCAGCGGCCAGATGGTCATGGAGTACCTGGGCACCAATGTGGCCCAGTGTACCCAGGCGAATAACCGTTTCGGTCGGAATGATTGCTGCAACATAGCCCTCTGCCCCAACCCAGTCCAGAACCACGCGTGTGTCAGGGGGGGGTGGCCGGAGTTCAACAGATATGGCTTCCAATCCATTCACACGACCAATGCGGCGCTCAGCTGGGAGGACCTCAAAAAGGAGATATCAAATTCCTGTTTCTGCGGACGAAGGCCTTTTGCCTTTACCTGGAGATGGCCTGGGCCAATGGGAGGCGGGCACATGATGGTGGCGATGGGCTATACGACCCTATCCCTTTTGCCCTTGAAAGAGAACTTTGTGGAGATTTTCGATCCTTGGTCCCCCTGCATCGGCGACCACCGCTTTATTACCTATGATTACTATGTGCAGAGCCCAGGTCACCACACGCACTGGGATGATTACTATAAAGTGAGACGATAGGGAGGCAAAAGAAATGAAGACCCTCATTCTATTCTTTGCGGTGGTGCTCCTTTCCTTCCCTGCGGCCAACGCCCAGACCCTGAGCCGAGTGGAAGGCAAAGGGATAAAGGCCGAGGCGGCGAAAGGACTGGCCATATTCGGTGGCCTGGTGAATTCCAAGAACTTCAAGCAAATGGGGTTTGAGTCCGTGGAAGAAGTGAAGTCAGCTGCCCTCGAAGTGCCATTGAAGGAATACATCGTGCCCCTTGACCCGCTCCGGAAGTACGAGCCCAACACAGACCCCCGCACGCTCCTTAGCGACACGGGCGAGGTGACCTATCCGGTACGGGTGGGCGATCGGGTGCGTTCCTCTCTGACCATTTCAAAAGCCGAGGGTAAGTGGAAGCCCATCTCTTTTGGGGATGCGAATCTTCATAAACTCGTCGCCAGGATTCGCGACAAGAATTCGAGAACCGCCGGGCTGCAGAAGACCGATTACTTTATCGTAAGGATCCCCGCGCTCAGCCTTGTCTTTCTCGGCTATGAAAAGGAAGATCGCCTGTTGCTCGTTCCGATCCTAGACGACAGCGCGTATGGATTCAGGGCTGGAGCAAGTATCCAGGCGAGGGACGTCTTTGTTGCGGTCCGAGAGGCTGCGCGGCAGCATGATGGGCTCCCGAGGTAACTCCTGGCGGCAGCTTCTTCCCCGGATAGGCAAAATGGGGAAAGGGCATAGGTTCGTCACCTCCGCAAAATAAACATGTTCCTAACGGGCCCAGCAGAACCTCCTCTCCCTAACCTTTGGGGTTATGGCTCTGACTTGAGCTGACTGCACCAAAGGATGGGAATCGGCAGAGTGCGGAAGGAAGTATTCTTTTCCCTTCCGCTATTCTTCTTTTCCTTTTGTTCAACGCCCCCCTGCCTTACAGGGGGTTATTCGGGCTCGCTTCTTTTCACTTAATTCTTTAATCGGAATCCTTGCCGGTTCAGCTTCAGAAGGCTTAAGAGAGGAATGAATATGCACCTACCGCTTTATGAATAGTTTTAGCAATAATTATTAATTCTCCCCATGTCCAAAACTGAAGACTCGTAGGTTTTACCAATCAAATTTTGCATGGAAGCCGACATTTGTCTAGATAGACGAGGAGTTCTTCCTGAAAGCGTCATCCTGGCATTTCCTTTCAGAATGCATTAGTTCAAACGGAAATCAATAACTTTGGCCGGAAAATAAGGGCAGCTTGGGGGGCAATTTCACCCTTGGGAAACTATAACAGGGTGAGTATTCTATCTGTTGTCGATTTCCGTAGTAAGTTAAAGTGCCACATTAACCTCAAGCTTTCCGGAATGCGGTATAAAGGGGTATTACTAGAAACGGTCACCGCCAAGATTTGAAGCGAATTTCTCTTCCTTAGGATTCATTTCTCATTTATGGCTCCGGGTTGCATCCTTCTTATCAAATCTTTATAACAACAAGGCCAACCTCAGACCGGCTTTGAGGTAAGGGAATGAAAATGCTTATTTTTCACCCAAAAAATCGGTAATGAGTCAGTCGGGGGATGGATACACTTAAAACAGCTTTGCCAAAAGTCACACATGGACCGGCCTAATCATTGTTATACGATCAAAGCAGCTGGAATTATTTATCATTCCCCGCCACACCGGTCTAAAGAAGGGAGGATCAGAAATGCGGTACCTTAACCAGGTTTCAGTCGACATAATTCTTGGGGCAATCATCCTTCTATTACTGATTGCCATGGTACTAAATCATCGCTTGAAAGCCGACTCTGGGAAAACCGATAGAGCCTCTGGAGGGCTTGGCGTTAAAGAGCTCATACAAAAAGTGAAATCCGAGCTAATTGCAACCGAGATCGAACGAAGATCGTCCAATGAGGCTGCTCTTTTCGAAATCAAAGATTTTGACCTTGAAATAAAGTTTACGGTTAACACAAGCCGAACAGTTTCGGGGAAAATCGATTACAAGGTGGTGGTAGTTGGCGGTGACAAAAAATTAAGCTCAGAGGAGGTTCAAACCATAAAACTGCACATGGTCACACTTCCCACAGGTTTAGATGGAAGAGATAAAGCTTCACAATTACCACTTAAAACAGAGGCGCGCGAAGTTATTTCGGAACCAGAACCAGAAGGGCGATAAACTATATGTAAGTATCTTCTCCCGCTTAACAGAATTGGGGTGCTTGCTTGTTCCCTTTCTATGATTGGGCCTATGCCTTAAGGAGGATTTGCTCAAATGAATTATCAAAAGTTGGTGCACTGGCATGTAGGCTTATACAAGAAAAATAAGAGGTATTTAGAAGCAACCGTAGATACTGTATGGTTGTCTTCGGTGCAACATAACGGGAAGTTTCTGTGGAACGTTAAGTACGAAGTCACCTTTCTCGATTCGAAGGACAAGTTACTGGGGACTAATACCTTTTTTTTCACCGAGCCAGGAAGCGAGTCAGACCTATTAGAAGGGGGCAAAGTATATAGGCGCTATGCTCGTCATAATTATCCAGGAGCCAATAAAGTGAAAGGCGGATACATTTATTATAGTTGTGGACATATGGGTACGCTTTTTTGCCCTAAAAGGTTACCCCCGGGAATTTCATACGAGCCTGGCATGTATGAGCCGAACCATTATAAGGACCTAAGTGTCCCAGCAATCAAGATGAGGGGGAGATCATACAAATCAAAGGGAATATCCATTAGCGATTTGGAAGTCATGCAGACAAAGCAAGGGCGTAGAAATTTTAAGAAGGCTCTTGAGGACTTGAAGAGGAAGGGAAAAGGCGCAACTTACGAGATCCCGCCTTCCTTTTAGAAATGAAACAGTAAGGGGAAATTAATCTGTAGCCTTAGCTAACACAGGTGAAGGTTTTTGGCAATTAGGCGAATTACGAAGCTACGCATGACAAATAAGTGGGCCGTGGAAGCGTTGTCTTATAAAACCGCCCATGCTCCTCACTTCCTCCTTAACGCTTTCAATTGATAACATTCACCTCTTCACCATGATTACCCGCATTGACGTGTAGGTGTACTATTTGGGAAACAGGTCTAGCTGAAGTTGTTCTTAGAACCTTATTTGGGAAAGCAATATTTCCGATTGAAATTGGGGGGGCAGGTTTAAATTTTGAGGGAAAGGAAATTGCAGCCTAGCTGGGCGTTGACAGCAGCGTTGCTGGCCATAACCTTGCTTTCCGGGTGTGCGGTTTTGAACCCCTCGCAGGTGAAGGAGGTCGGGCGATTTGCGGAAGCGACTCAGGGGTACGGTACCCTGCCGGGAGCGGTTATATCGGTGTACGGCGAGGTTGCCGAAGAAAACAGGCTCCTGGCGGTGACCGGGTACACTTT
>LJUR01000041.1 GCA_001304105.1 Deltaproteobacteria bacterium SM23_61 | reverse complement strand
TCGAAGGGCTGGGCCTCGCTTTCGATCGAGGTGAGGAGGGCCAGCTCGCTGAGGAAATCCTGGCAGGAGGCGTACTGGCCGGCAAAAGCCGCCAGCTGCCGCAAGTCGTCGGCCCGGGACTCGTAGTTGGGATACCTGGCCTGCAAGTATTCTTCATACCCTCCCCGCATGACCCTTTCGATCATCCCCAGGGGATCGGAAGTCATTCCCTCGCGGCGCAGCGCAACCATCGTTTTCAGGAGCGCCCGCCAGCCCTCCCGCGCCCCCGCCGGAACTTTCTGGGCCATTTCTTTCGAGTCCAGGGCCCTCCAGGGGTCCAGAGCTCTGGCGGAAATGAAGCGCCAGATCTTATCCGCCGTGGCCTTTCCCACCTTGGGATAGAGCTGGAGCATCCGCTTCCAGGCCAGCTCATCCAGCGGGTTGCAGACGACTTTCAGGTAGGCGCAAACGTCCTTGATGTGGGCCTGCTCGAAGAAGCGCAGGCCGGAGCGGACCTGGAAGGGGATTCCCCTCCGGGTCAGCTCCATCTGCAGCTCCATGGAGTGATAGTGGGCCCGGTACAGAACGGCAATCTCCGAAAGGGGGGTTCCCTCGTCCCGGATCTCCTCGACCTTCTGGGCCACGAAATCGGCCTGCTCCAGAACGTCCTGGACCGGCACCAGAGAGGGAACCGCCCCCCCGGGCCGGACGGTCTTGAGCTCCTTGGGGAACTGACGGCGGTTGAAGACGATGCTGGAATTTGCCAGGTGAAGAATCTCCGGTGTGGACCGGTAGTTGATCTCCAGCTTGTGGACTCTTGCCGCCGGATAACGGTCGGGAAAGGTAAGAATGTTGGCGAAGCTGGCCCCCCGGAAGGAATAGATGGACTGGGAATCGTCCCCCACCACCATGACGTTCCCGTGGCGCTCCGCCAGAAGATCGATGATGTCCGCCTGGACCCGGTTGGTGTCCTGGTACTCGTCCACCAGGAGGTGGCGGAACTGCTCCCCGTACCGGGCCCGGACTTCGGGGTGTTCCTGGAGAAGGGTCTTCCAGTAAAAGAGGAGATCGTCAAAATCCAGGGAATTCAGTTCCCGTTTCCGCTTGCGATAGTGCTCGACCACGGCGCGGATGTCGTCCAGCAGGTCGTAGAAGTACGGGTAACGCTCCAGGACGATTTCCTCCATGGGCCGCTGAGTGCTCACCGCCAGGCCCCAGATGTCTTCCAGCACTTCTCCCCTGGGGAAACGGGAGCCTCTGGGATTCATCTTGAGTTCCGTGATGCAGGCCTCCATGAGGCTCTTGGCGTCTTCCTGGTCGAGGATGGTGTAGTTGGGCTGAAAACCGACGAGCGGGGCGTGACGGCGGAGGATGCGGTTTCCGATGTGATGGAAGGTTCCCCCCCAGACCCGGCTGCTGATCCCCATCGTCCCCGGTATCAGCAGCTCGACCCGCCGGAGCATTTCCCGCGCAGCTTTGTTGGTGAACGTGACCAGAAGAATGGCAGAGGGGTGGATTCCCTTTTCGATCAGGTAGGCCACGCGGTAGGTCACCACCCGGGTTTTCCCGCTTCCCGCTCCGGCGATGACCAGGATGGGTCCCCCCTCGGCCTTGACCACTTCAAGCTGCTGGGGATTGAGTTCCTTCTCGTAGTCGAGGAGGAAAGGGGCTCTTGGCATGGGAAGGGCCATCGGGATCCCTACTCCTTATTTCTTTTCCCTTGTCAGGATTCCGCCCTGCAGGATCTTTCGGAATAGATCTTCGAACCCGGGAAAGATTTCTTCGAACTGGGCTGCGCCATGGTGAAACAGGCAGTGACCGAACATCTGCCGGGCGACAAAATATCCAACCCGGGGGGGGAGGCCGCCATCAGGGTCCCCGGCGCCGAAGAGCACGGGAATGAGTTTTTCCGTGCCCAGGTCGGCCGCCGCCAGGTCCAGCAGCGTCTCTTCGTTTTCCCGGCACCAATGCAGGCGCTCGGGGGTCAGGAAGAGGTGCCGGTGGAGGGGAATTTCCGGATATACCATCTGGCTGAAGAGAACGGAGAGTCCCTCCCCGATCACTCTCCGGAATAGAGGCGGGGGATCCTCCGGGGGAAGATTTCGGAACAATCTGGTCTGCGCGCAGTGGCAATACTCGTGGGCCACCAGCAGGGGAATATCTCTCAATTCCTTGAATCTCTCCAATCCCAGGGCTATCGCCGGGACCCCGTCGATCTCCACCGTGGCGCCATCGGCGCTGAAGAACCCGACAAAAAGGTAGACGTCCGGTGCAGGTTGGAGGGAGAAAACCTCTCGGCATCTCTCCAGGGCTTCCTCGGCCATTCCCGCGGGGTCTTGAGACTGGACCATTGCTCGCAGCTGACCGTAGTCCTCCTTCTTGATCTGCCTGACCCTCCGGGAAATCTGGTCCCCGTCGAAATGGTCGTAACGCTTCCAGTAGGCCAGGAGAAATTTTTCGTGAGGCTTGAGGTAGAGCTCGCGGTACAGAGGCCAGCGATCTCCTTCGGGCATGCGGTCCAGGAACTTAAAAAAATCCAAAAATAGGAGTTTGACAGCCATGCGGTGAAATAAATGGAAAAACCCGGAATCAAAATCCAGCGGGGAAAAAACTCCCGGCTTGTTCAATCGTACCAAGCGCAGCAGCTTTCGTCAATTGGCGGAAGGGGGTATCCCCTGGGGTTCAGCCCGGAGGGCGCTCTTCCGTTCTGCTTTCAAGCCACCGCCCAGAGGAAGGCCAGGAGGCCGGCGAAGATGAAGCTCCCGTCCACAGCCCATTCGAAGAGGAAGCCCCACCCGGTGATTTTCTGCCGGTAAAGGTAGTAGTAGGAGACCACGTAGCCCAGGCAAATGAGGAGGAAAGAGGCCAACGAAGTGGTCCATCCAAGGGTTGCCCCCGCGGCCAGGGCGGCTCCCAGGAAGATGAGTAGGAGAACCACCAGGGTCTCTGTTTTCCGCATCCCCAGGACGATGGGGATGGTTTCCTTTCCCACCATGAGGTCGCCCTGGATATCCTTGAAATCGTAGAGGGTGGAACGGACAAAGACCAGGATGGAGGTAAAGAGAAAAGCCACCAGGGTTGCGGGAAGAAGCTGGCCTTCATGGGCCAGGGGCGGCAGGAGGGAAGTCACCACTCCCCAGGCCAGGGCCACCAAAAGCGTCTTGGAACCGGGAAGGTCCTTTAATTTTTGGTAGTGGAATCGGCTCCGCGGCCGGCCGGGAAGAAGACGCAGGTTGTAGATCATCCCCAGGGCGGAGATGGCCAGGAGAAGGAGAAAGGGGAGAAGTCCTTCAAACCAGGCCAGGGCCAGAGCGAGGACCGCGGAGGCGATCCCGGCGGAGACCATCCAGGTCCCGTACCTCCGGTAGAATTCAGACCTCCCCGGCTGGTTGTAATTCTCGGAGGCCTTGTCCGCCAGGCGGTTCAAAACATGCATGGAAAAAACGTAGAGAGCGGATATGAAAACCCAGGAAAGCTCGAAAGGCAGCCCCTGGAGGAGGACACTGGCGTAGGTCAAACAGCCTGCCCCGAAACCCAGGAGAAGATAGCTGATGGCCGCCAGCCGGGCCAGCGTCTCCGCGCGCGTAAGCACATCCCCCCGACCTCGCAGTTCATGGATACGGTCCACGATCCGGAGGATCAGCCAGTTGGGGGTGGAAGCTCCGGCGGTGACGCCGATGACCGCGTACCTGGATAGAGCCTGAAGGTCCAGGTCTTTCTCTGTTTCCACGTGGAAGGTGGGGACTCCGGCCTCCTCCGAGATTTTGGCCAGGCGCCGGGTGTTCCCGCTCTCCCTGCCTCCCACGACGACGATGGCTTCCACTCTCTTGGCCAGGGCAAGGATCTCCTCCTGCCTCCGATGGGTGGAGTCACAGATGGTGTTGAAGACCTTCGCCCCGGGGCACTTCTTCAGCACTGCACCGGCAAGGGACTGGAAGCGTTTTCGATCCTGGGTGGTCTGGGCCACCAGGCAGACCCGATCCAGCGCGGGGAGGGACTCCAGCTCTTCGAGACTGTTGACCACATATCCTCTCCCCCGGGCGTACCCCAGGAGCCCGATGACTTCGGCATGGTCCTTTTCGCCCATGATGACGATCGAATAGCCTTCCTTGGCGTGTCGATGGATGATTCCCTGGACTTTTCCCACATGGGGACAGGTGGCGTTCAGAATTCTGACCCCCGTATCCTTGATCTTGCGCCTCTCCTTCGGGCTTACCCCGTGGGCGCGGATGATCAGCGTGCCCCCGTTTCCCCCGGAACATAAAACCCCTTCCATATCCCCTTCCTGAAGCGCCTTGATTCCCTTTTCCTCCAGGATCTCGAGGACCTGGGGGTTGTGAATCAAGGGGCCGTAGGTATAGATGGGGCCGCCCTTTTTTCGGGACGCGTCCAGAGCCTTGTCCACCGCCCGGCGGACTCCCATGCAGAAACCGGCATTTTTCGCTAGCTTAACGCGGGCCATGGGTCTGGGGTTCCTGACTGCAAAAAAATACAGGAATAATGGAATATTGGGTAAAAGCATTTTTTATCGGCCATCCCATCATTCCATTATTCCACTATTCCATTATTCCATTCTTTTCGTTAAAAGATTATCGGAAACCGCGAGGGGTGTCAATACGACCAGCGATCAGGGGTACTCTTTCCCTTCAAGAATGGCCCCGAGTTCACTGGCGAAAAATGTCACTCCGTTCTTGAGTGATTCCGGGATTTTCAAAAATAACCGTAGAATAATTTAAGAAAAAAGTTGACAAAAAATGGCCAAAGTGCAATATTAGCGGCGTATTGGAGCCCCTTGAGAACAGGGGGAAAAGCAGGCTTTTGTTTTTAACCAGAAAGGCAGGAATCTCCGGTCTAAGGGAGACCATTCGTTGGGGAGCGAAATTTTGTATTTTTCAATAAGCTTCTCGATTCAACTTTTTGCCTGCTAGGGTTTCCATGATGGCCACAGCCAACAGGAAAGGGGAAAAAAAACCCGCCGGGTCAGTGGAAGAACCCTCTTTCTCCCCCCGAGAATTTTCTCGGGGGATCGAAATCGTCCGTTCCCTCGACCCGAAGGCGGGCCTAACTGCCACGATCCGGAATATTGGCCGTCTGGCCTCCTCCCTTTCGGGAGGGGACGGATGTTTGATCCATCTTCCGGACCGGGAACAAAACCGCCTGGAAGTCGCCTACCGGCATGGAGCGGGCCGGGAATTCGCCGTTTCCCTGAAGCCGGGCCAGGGGGTTTCCGGATCCGCCTTGCGCCGAGAAAAACCCGTCTTCGCATCCAACCTGACGAAAGAACCGGTCGAACCGTGGGCCCGGGCCGCCCAGAAAGAAGGTTTCACCTCGGCCCTCTCCCTGCCCCTCCGGGGGCGACAATCGACCCTGGGAACGATTACCCTCTTGCGGCGACAGGCCCGGCCGCATGGGGCCACGAAGCTGGCGCTTCTCCGTCTCTTGTCGGATCAGGCGGCTGTGGCCATCGAGGACGCCCGATCTTATGAACAACTCCAGGGGCGGTTGAAAGCCCTTTCCCGGGAAAAGAAGCGGGAAGGGCAGGTCAAAACCTTTCTGGAAAACATCGTCGACCGATCGGCCGATAGCATCATGGCCACCGACCTCCACGGAAAGTTCACCTTCGCCAGCCGGGGAGCCGAAGAGATGCTGGGTCTTGCCAAGGAAGATCTCCTGGGAAAGAGGATTTCTCAGTTCTACGCCGGGGGAGAACGGGAAGCCCGGAAGATCATGAAGGTCCTGGCGAAGAAAGAAAAACTGCGCAATTACGAGACGGAGTTCATCGGACCCGGCGGCAAAACCATCTCTGTCATCCTCTCTGCCTCCCTCCTCAGGGACAGTCAGGGCAACCCCGTGGGAACCCTGGGGGTGAGCCGGGAGATCACCGAATACAAGAACCTCCTCAACCACATTACCCGGACTGAGCAGAGTTATCAGAAACTCTTCGAAGCGGTCAACGACGCCATCTTCTTCCTGAACCGGGAGGGGTACTTTACCACCTTCAACCGTATGTTCCTGAAAATGACCGGGTACACGGAAAAGGAGATCCGAAGTTTCCATTTTTCCAAGATCCTCCACCCCGACGACATCCCCATGATGGTCAACGACCACCAGAAGGTCATCCGCGGAGACTATGCCCCCGAGCGGTACACCTTCCGGCTCATCAACAAGGAAGAAAAGGTCATCTACGTGGAGGGGAATTTCCGGCGGCTGAAGGAGAAAAACGTAGTCATGGGGATCCTGGCAGTCCTGCGGGATGTGACCGAAAAGATCCGGCTGGAGAAGGAACTCCTGGAATTATCCATCACCGACGGGCTCACCGGACTGCACAACCAGCGCCATTTCTACAACGAGCTGGACAAGGAAATGGAGCGGGTCAAGCGGCAGCATACCCCCCTCAGCCTGTTCCTCTTCGACCTGGATGATTTCAAGGTATTCAACGACATCCACGGCCATCTGGAAGGGGACAAGGTCCTCAAAAGCGTGGCCCAGGTGGTCCTGAAATCGATCCGCCGAATGGATTCCGCTTATCGCTACGGCGGCGACGAATTCACCGTCATTCTTCCGGGGGCCACCCAGGTCGAGGCCTTGCAGGTGGCGGAACGAATCCGCAAGACCTTCGATAACACGCCCTACCTGAAACAGATCAAGCTCTCCATTGGCCTCGTTGAATTCGACCCCCATTACGACTTGACCACCTTTGTCAAGGACGCCGACGAAGCCATGTACACCGCCAAGAAGATGGGCGGGAACCAGATCTTCATCGAAAAAAAGGGGCCGCAGGAATAAAAAGGGGGCCCCAACCGGAGCTGCGACCTCGAAGGCGCATATTTCATTTCATTCGGAATTGCACGTAGCTCCTTCCCGAAAGGTTGCAGGTGATGGTCGCGGTGGAACCCCGGCCGTTGGACAGGACGATATTTCCCCCCTGGGCCAAGGTGCCCCGGGTCTCGAAGGCCACCGTAAATCCCCCGCCGAAATTCACGGAGGCAATCCGGATGCTTTGCCCGAAAGAAGAAGCGTGCTTCCATTCATCCACTTTCATGTCGGAAGACCGGTAACGATTGTTATCTTTATCAAAGATAAGGGTGTATCGCGTGTTATCGGCCATCGCCCTCTCTTTCAGGTAGGCGATTCTTCCCTGGATGTCCCGGGCCGTGGACCGGAGGTTTCCGTTGACCGTCATCCGGTTGAAAGAAGGCATGGCGATGAGTCCCACCACGGCGATGAGGGCCAGGATGATGATCAATTCCGTGACCGTCAATCCCCTGTTTTCCCCTCTTTTGCCGGGGAGCCACTTGGCCCATGGGTTCCCATGTGCGCTTCCTTTCTGCATTGCGCCTAATCATATATTCATATAATCTTTTACTCAAGTAAAATCTTTTTCTCCTTTTTGGAAATGGACCTTCCTTGCTTTTGCGGGGGTAGGGGCGATTCACCTTCGGCCCGAGCTCAGGTCGAGGACTGAATCGCCCCTACGGAGGCTGCCTGACCAGCGGAAAGTGAATCAGTAAGGTTGAACCCTGCGGTCTCGCCAGTGGATGATGTGGGAGGAGGGACTTGAACCGGCCAGGGCCGCGGCCAGGGTGGCCATGCCCGGGCTGGCGCTGGTCTTGATTTCCGTTCCCCACCCGGCTCCTCCGCTAATGGCCAGATAGACATCCGGGCTGCCGCCCTTCTGGGAGCTGTCGATCGGTTTCTGCGAAACCACCGTCATCGATGGAATCCCCACTCCCAGATCGATTTTCCTCTGGCCTGCCACGGAAAAGACCCCCTGCCCGGGAGAGAAGGGGGTCCCCCCGATGGACAAGGGCAGCATGGCCCGCCCGTAGAGCGCTCCGCGCCCGGTGGCCCCGCACAGGTTTTCTTGATTTGAGGGGGGCGTGTAGGTGGTGAAGAATACGATCCCCTTGAAAACCGCGGCTTCGGAGAGCACCCTCTCCTGCCCATCCAGGCTGAGGTACCAGCCCTTTTTGGAGGAATCGTCGAAGACCCCCGCAAGGGTTATGTTCTGAAGATCGCCCAGGGTGTAAGGCGCGGCCGGATTCTCGTCCCGGAGGGCGAAGAATTTATTCTGCGGCCCGTCCATGTTGGGGTAGGCCTTGTCCCCTGTCCCCCAGAAGACCCAGAAGGAATTATAATCCTTGGCCACGGCCGGGGTGGTAAAGACGGGCAGTTCTTCGTCCTGGGAGTGATAGAGAATCGAAGCCTCCCAGTCCGCCAAGCCGCATTTCTGCGGGCTTTCCGCCTCCAGCGGATCGTCGGGGCAGAAGGTGAACTTCCAGAGGTTGCCAGCCAGGTCTCCCACGTAGGCCGTGTCAATGAACCCGTCATTGTCTTTATCCACGATGGCCGGGGTGCCGGGAATAAAACTCATGGCCCCGCTGTTCTTTCCCGTGAAGCTCCACAGCACATTCCCGTCCTTCAGGTCCACCACGAAAAATCCTCTTCCCTCTTCCGCCTTTTTCGGGGTTCCCAGAGTGTAGCCGCCCCCGATGAACCCCACCCATTTTTCGTTCCCGTTGACCCGCACCCTTCCCATGACCATCTTGCTCCAGGGCTCGCCCAGGTACGGGGCGTCATCTTCCCCGGGTTTCAGGACCCACTGGAACTGGGGGAATTGACCGGTTTGGGTCACATCCAGAGCATAGTACCCGCAATAATTCGCGTAGGGCGGATTATATTTATCCTTGAAATCACCGTCGCAAAAGGGGTTCTTGCTCCAGAGGTAATCGGGCTCCTCCCCAGGCCCCCGGACTCCCATTCCCAGCCCGAAGACCAGGAGCGTCTTCCATTCGGACTCCTGCTTCTGCGTCCCGTCGTTATCCGTGACCGCCCACCACACGTCGGCCGCGCTGAGGGGGCCATCCACGTAGTACCTGTGCTTCTTAGTGGTGGGGTGGGAGACATGGACCAATTCGTTCAGTTTGGGCAGAAGATTTGGGGGAATGAAACTCCATCTCTCCGTCCCCCCTCCGGTCTCAAAGGCATGGAGCTGCCCGTCGTTGGCCCCGGCAATGATGATTCTCTTTCCGTTGCTCGAAGTCCGCTGGTGGTTAATGCGGAATTCCTGGAAGGCCCGGTTCTGATCCCGGGGGTCATTGAAGAAAAGCGAAGGAGAACCGATGGTCAACGGATTGGAATGGAAAATGTCGCCCAGCTTCCGGGGGGAATCCGGGTTGGGCACCTGGTTGCTTCCCGAAGGCAGGGTTGTTTTTCCCCGAATGTAGCCCACGATCTGATCCCGCTCCTGGGTCTTGGAGGCGGCCAGGCCGAAATAGACGGGGTCGATGGACTCGGTAAAATCCCGCAACCCGCCGCCGATGAGGGTCTGCATGTTCCGGCTCTCGTGGGAAGTCCCCTCCAGCACCAGTCCGGCCTCCCAGACCTCATTTCCCAGGCTGCCGTCGATCTCGATCTGGATTTTTCTAAGCTGCCCCTTCCAGAAAGGCTCCCCGCCCTCGGGCTCGAAGGAGGCGGCGTAGAGGCAGTTTTCATCCTGGAATCGGACCGAGGTGACGGAGGGAAGGGAAAAGGAATAGACGCCGGACTGGATGTCGCTGAAGATCCGGCTCAGGGCCCCCTGGAGCTGCTCGAAGTTGTCGGCGTAATAGGCGTGGCCGTCGACCTCGGTCCCGGCGGCGACGGCCATGGTGTCCAGTCTGGTCTTGGCCTCGCTGCTCAGCCCCAGGCCCACGATGTAGGTGCGAAGGTCATAAGTGTAGGTCTTTCCTCCGATGGTGACCGGCAGACTCCTCAGGGCCTGGATCTTGTCGAGCACCGCGGGCATGAGGGAGTCGGCGGTCCCCTGAACCCCGTTCTCACCCACGCTGGGCAGCCCGTCGGTCACATAGACGATGAAGCTCTTCTGGCAGTCGGCCGCGTTGGCCTGAATAGGAGTTGGGAAGGTCCTCCCCTCCTGCTGCAGCCCTCCCTGGAAATAGGAGATCCCCGCCTGAAGGGTTCCCGCCGTGGGGGTCAGCCCGGCATTGATGATGTAGGGGCATTGGTTGGGGTCGCTTTCCGCGCAGGTGTCCATGTACCCGTCGGGATCATCCTCGTAGGCCTGCAGCTTGGCCAGCAGTTTGTCCCGCTGCTTATTGTCGGAGAGGTTATCGTCCACGGGCACTTGGAGATACCCGCCCCCCGGGGAGGTATTGGCGTACCAGCTTCTCCCCACGGGGGTGACCGCCACCCGCCGGCCGAACTCCCTGTATCCCAGGGCAATGTCCGAGTCGGTGGGATAGTAAGGAGTGGTCTTCCAGAATCCGGAATAACCGCCGTTCTTCGGGTCGCCCCCGGGCATACCGTCAGACGATCCCGTCTTGCCCCGGTAAACCTCGTAGGCGTCCGGGAAATTGTCATCCGCGAGGTAGGAGGGAGAGGCATCGAAATGGGTCCCTTCGTCGGTGGGGGAATAGAAGGGAAGAGCCTGCCGGTAATAGAAGAAACTGTTCGGGTCCGCAGGGTTGATCATGCGGTTGGTCTTGGGGTAGACCAGGGCGCAGTATCGATTCCTCTCCGCGGACCCGACGGCGAAGCCGGAAATGCTGTCGTCGATGTAACTCGCATCGAAGAGAGAGTTTTGGGCCCTGCAGGCGGTTTCGCAACCGCCCCTGGCAACCGGGTCTCCGGTCCGGCAGTATTCCCCGCAGTAATCGACCGGGGTGGGACAATAAGACCGCGGGTCGTAGGAAACGAAATAATAGGCATTGCCGATGTAGACCTTCTCCGCCGCGGGCATCCGGTAGGTCATGAGCCCGAGGCGCATGGGTCCGGCATAGGTGTTGACCAGGTTATTGAGGACCTCTTTCCCCGCAGCTGCTTTGCTGTCCCTGTTCCAGGAGCCGACCGCGTTTCCGAGAAAGTCCTCGTCCATGCTGTTGGAGTTGTCCAGGATGATGAGGACGTTGGCTTTGACCGCCCCGCTGAACAGCCCTTCGTCCCCGGTCGGCGTCTCCCCGTGGGCGCCGGGCAGGAGGAAAAAGAGGAAAGCCCCCAGGAACAATCCCTTCAAGGCCAACTTGCGATTCATCTTCCTTCCCCCGCTTCGGCGGTTCCTACTGCCGCTGGCGAACGACCACTTCTTTCAGCTGGTCGTTCACGAAGGTCATCTCGGCGGTCTTCTTGGGCATCCCTTCCCGTCGGGGTCCCCCGATATTCCTGGTCAGATCCAGGACCCGGACTCCGGCCAAGCTATACCGGCCGGTTTCCGTGTAGAGAATGCCTCCCTCGATTTTCTCCACCAGTTTGGTGACCCGGCGGACGGAATTCGCCGGGGCCGGGGCCTTTTTCACCTCCCGCTCTTTGCGGACCCCCTCCCCTTTTACCGGGGGCGAAATCCTCGGCGCTCCGGACATCATCGCGCCGGTTTCCCCCCCTGCTGCCGCCAGGAAGGCCGCGATCAGGATCAGCCCGAGGAAATGCATCGCTCTCTCCTCTCCCCTACCGATAGGCCGTGGTGATCTCCACCGGTCCAAACCCGATCCCCGTGTCCACCTGAACCGTGCTGCGGTATCGATCGTTCCTCCCGGTTACGGTGGCCAAAAACCGCGTCGCCCCCCACTGCTGTCCGCCCCCCAGGGTATACCCGGGCAGGGGAATCGCCGCCGGACCCCACGTGGCAGCCACCGGGTTATCGATCCGATACCAGGAAGCCGGATCCCCCTTCCCATCCACTTGAAAATCCCTCTGATACTTCTGCGTATCGGTCAGCTGCAGGGGGTCGAACCCGTGAACCAGGCGGTGAACCCCCGCCTCCGTGGCAAAGAAGGCTTTTTTTTCACCCACCAGCCGCGAACTGATCCGCACGTCCTGGGTGGTCACGGTAAAGACCAGCATGCCCACTGCGGTGAGGATCCAGACAGTGAGCAGCGCCGCAATCAGGGCAAAACCGGAATCCTCTCGCCTTTCCAACCTCATCCCCCCCGTTTCTGTGCCGGCTAGAAAACGTGGTTCCTCACCAGCACGCTGGTGGAATAGATCATCTGCTTCCTTCTTTTGCTGGCCGGGTCCACTTCGTCGGTCTCCACGGCCAGGGTGATATCGATCCTCCGGATTTTGGGGATGTCGTCAAAAGTCTCATCGGGGTAGAGTTCTTGAGCCGGCCTCCTCCCGTCGAAGTACCGGAACACGGCCACGGTTCCATGGCCGTTTACGATATCCTGAGCGGGGTCTTCCCCGTTCTTGTTGATCACCCGCACGGTCCTCGGCCGTTTGGATCGGGGATCATCCCCCAGAAAGTGGACCGCCGCCGATGCGCTCCGGGTCTGATTACAGTTCGCCGTTTCCCGGGTGAGGGACTGGCTGGTCGGATCGTAAACGTAGCGGATGATTTCCCCCCGTTCGTCCCCCACCAGGCCGCTCTCGCCCAAGTCCATCTCCACGGTGACGGCCGTGGGCGTGGCCTCCCGGATTCCTTTATACTCCTGATTGCCGGAACCCCGGCATTGCACCGGGTTTCCCAGGGGCGGCAGGTCATGCCACATGGCGGGCATGTAATGGGGGTTATAGGAAGCCATGCCTAGCTCCAGGCCCATGACCTGCAGGGCGGCCCGCACATCCTGCTGCGCCGCCACTTTCCGCTCCACCCCGGCCGAGGTCTGCTGCCCCGAGGTCATGGCGATATAGGCCGCGCCGATAAGCATCACCCCGATAAAGATGGCAAAAAGAAGTTCAATGAGGGTGAAACCCTTCTCCCCGGCCTTCATCTCTCCGTCCTCACTGGGCAAAAAACAACTGCCGTGTCACGATCACACTTTCCGTAATTCCCGTCTCATTCCCCGGCCAGGTGACCCGCACCCGTACCCTCCAGCTTCCGCTTCCTCCTCCCAGTTCCTGGATTTCCGTCGTCACCTGATAGGGAATGTCTCCCGGCTGGGGGGTCTCCTTCCCGCTCGGATAGAACGGCTGGGAGGAAGGGGCACTCGGTGTGGGAGTCACCTGGTTCTTCTCATTCATGATCCAGATCTCGTTCCGCTCCAGTTCGCCCTGCAGGATCCCGGCGGCCCTTCCCAGCAGGTCCGACTTCCCGGAGAGTCTCCAGCCCGATGGGAGCAGGGTCAGCAGGGACAAAACCCCGACGCAGATCAGGACTGTGGAGATCAGCACCTCGACCAGGCTGATTCCTTTTTTATTCCATACGGAACTCAACGGAAGCCCTCCCGATAGGTTGGTGGTAAGGAGTCGCTCATCACCCCGGATAATGTAATAAAATTTGAAATTCACTTCAAGCGATATCACACCTCTTCGCCGATTTTTCCTTCCACAAAAGTACGGTAAATAGCCGATTTTCCCCCGTTTAACAATGCATTTCCCGAATACCCTCAGATGATCCGGAGTAATTCAATACCTATTCTCACCGCTCCCGTATCCGGGTCGTTCCCGCCGATTATGTCCCCCCAGGTACGGGACGCACCCCATGAGCGGAGAATATTTCGGTATCCTTTTCACCCACTCGATTGGGAGAAGAGCCTTAATTTTTTCACAGCTTCAGGATGATTGGGGGATTTCAGAGAGGGTCCGGAGGGGGATCCGGGCTTCCGGTAAATACCCCGGGCGGTAGGAGGTTTTTTTGCCGATTTTTAAATGTCGTTTGCGTTGATCCCGTATTCCTTGATTTTGCTGAGGAGGGCGGGGTGGCTGATTTCCAGGAGCCGGGCTGCCTGGGAACGGTTGCCCTTGGTCTTTTTGAGGGCCCGCCGGATCAACTCTTCCTCCATGACCCGGCTGGCCTTTTTGATGGACAGCTCCTCCCCCCAGATCTCCCGCTTCCAGGGGGCTCTCTCACCCAGGACTTCCGAGGGCAGGGAGTCGGATTCGATCTTATCCCCCTGGGTCAGGATCATGGCCCTTTCTAGGGTGTTCTCCAGTTCTCTCACGTTTCCCGGCCAGGGATACTCCAGCAGGCGGGCCATCGCGTTTTCGGTGACTCCCCGGATGTTCAGGCGGTGCTGCTCATTGTATTTCTGGAAGAAATGCTCCACCAACAGGGGGATGTCCTCCTTCCTTTCCCGCAGGGGTGGGAGATGGAGGGGAAGCACGTTGAGCCGGTAGAAGAGGTCCTCCCGGAACTTCCCTTCAGCCACGGACCGGGCAAGGTCTTTGATGGTGGCGGCGATGATCCGCACGTCCACGAAAAGGGGTTGCTCGCTTCCCAGGCGCTTTACCTCCCCTTCCTGCAGAACACGGAGGAGCTTCACCTGGGCCGACGGCGAGGTCTCCCCGATTTCGTCCAGGAAGAGCGTTCCCTGGTGGGCCATCTCGAAGCTTCCCCGTTTTTCCTTTTTGGCGTCGGTGTAGGCTCCCCGTTCGTGCCCGAAGAGCTCGCTCTCCAGGAGCGTCTCGGGAATGGCCCCGCAGTTCACCGCCACGAAGGGCCCTGGGGCCCGGGAACTGTTGTAGTGGAGCGCCCGGGCCACCATCTCTTTCCCGGTCCCGCTCTCCCCGAAGAGAAGGACCGAGGCTTTGTAGTCGGAGATCTTCTTGATCGTCTCGAAGAGCTGCAGCATCCGGGGGCTCTTGCCGATGATGTTCCCGAAGGAGAAATCCCGATACACTTCCTGCCGCAGGCGGACATTCTCCTTCCGCAGGTTCTCCCGCTCCTCGGCCTTGCGCAGCGCCAGCAGGATTTCGTCGGGCTTGAAAGGCTTGGAAATATAGTCGTAGGCCCCGCCCTTCATGGCTTCCACGGCCGTGTCCAGGTTCCCGTAAGCGGACATCATGATCACCGTGGCCTCCATCTTGCGCTCCTTGAGCGTCTTCAGCACCTCCAGCCCGTCCATCCCGGGCATGACCACGTCCAGGAGGACAAAATCGAAAAGGTGGGCCTCCGCCAGGACCAGCGCTTCCTTCCCGTCCCCGGCGGTCAGGACCTCGTACCCTTCCCGCTTGAGGATCAGGGAAAGCATGTGACGCATGGATTCTTCATCGTCGACGACCAGAACTTTTTTCTCTTCCATATTTTTCCCCAAAAAGACTTTTTCACCGCCGAGATCGCAAAGGACTCGGAGAACTTAAAATACAAAACTTAACCACAGAGTTCACAGAGGACACAGAGGCAAAAATAACTGAATGCTCAAGTCCCAGCTTACCATATAACATGGGGACACGACTTTCAAAGGTTGCCGTCAACCCTTGAATATGGGAAGGTTTGTTGCCGAATAATCTCCGCGATCTCTGTGTGCTCTGTGGTTTATCTTTTTTCATTTTGCCCCGGCAGCGCTGCGTGCTCTGCGGTGAATCATTTGAAAATGGGCAGGAGAACGGTGAATCGGGTGCCCTTGTCCTTCTCGCTTTGGACCGAGATCCGCCCGCCGTAGGATTCCAATATCCTGAGGCAGATGGCCAGGCCCAGACCGGTCCCCTCACCCGGGGGCTTGGTGGAATAAAAGGGCTCAAAGATCCGGCCCAGGGCTTCGGGAGGGATCCCCGGCCCCGAATCCTCGACCTCCACCCGGAGGACGGCCTGGACTTCCCCCGGGGCAGAACCCGGCGTGTCGCGGCGCGAGCGGAGAAGAGCATAATTCCGTTCCGGCGAATCCTCCTTCCGCCTCCGGGGCGCCGTTTCCTCGAACTCCGCCGCTTCTTCCGGGGGGAGGGTGCGGGTGGTGATGCGGAGTTTTTTCTCCCTCTCCCCCGGCCGGGAACCTCCGGCGGCCATGGCATCGGCCGCATTTAAGAATAGGTTGATCATCACCTGCTGAAGCTGATGGGGGTCCCCCTTCCACTGGGGGAGTTCCTCCTGAAATTCCTTCTCCACCCGGATCTGTTCCCACACCTTCTTCTGGTGGAACAGGAGCGACAGGGCCCGGTTGATGACTTCGTTGATCTCCACCGCTTCCTCCAGCCGGGGAGAGGGACGGGCGAAATCCAGAAGCTCCCGGACGATCCGCCGGATCCGCTCGGCTTCGCTCTCGGCCCTCTTCAGCACCTCTCCCTCCTCTTCCGGGGAGAGCCCTCCTTTGGCCAGGAGGTCCAGGTATCCCACGATGGCCCCGGTGGGATTTCCCACCTCATGGGCCACACCCGCGGCCAAGCGGCCGATGGAAGCAAGTTTTTCCGAACGGATGATTTCGTCCTGCGCCCGGCGCAGGTCGCGGTTGACCCGCTCGAGGGATTGAATGTATTCCTCCATCTTGGCCCGGCTTTCCCTGAGCCGGGACGCCATGTGGTTGAACGAAGAAAACACCCGGCCCACCTCGTCCCCTCCCGAGGTCTCGCTCATGGATTCCAGGTCTCCTTCGGCGATCTTCTCCGACATCTGGACGAGCTTCTTCAGCGGGTTGATGATCACCCGGGACAGGAGGAACCCCCCCACCACGATGAGGAGGAAGGCCGTCAGGAGGACATAGAGGAAGACGATAGACTGGGAGCGGAAGAGGGTCTCCCGCAGGTCGTCCAGGGGCAGGTTTGCCCGGATCCAGGGGCAGGTTTGCCCGGATCCCCCCCACGCTCTTTTCCTGGAGAACCCACGCGGCCGAAATCCGCAGGGGGGTCTTCTTTATCAGAGAAAAGGAGGGATCCTCCCCGGTCCCGTGGGCGAACATTCCTCCCGAAGCCATGGCCTTTTCCAGATCTTCATCGCGAAGGACTTTGCCCACCTCTTCCGGGCGAGAATCCGCCAGAATGCGGAAGTCCCGGTCCACCACCGAAAAGCGCGAGCGGGGATGGCCCTGGGTGAAGAGAGTTACGATCCTCTGCAGGTTTCCGGGCAGGTCCGGCCCACGGCCCTCCGGCTTCCAGTCCTGGAGAAAATTCTGCAGGGCCGCCACCCCCTGTTTCCCCTCCCGGATCTTCTGCTCCAGGAGATTGCGCTCCTCCACCTTCAGGAAGAGGACCCCCACGAGGGCCACCGCCCCGGCCATGAGAACCGTGAGGGTGAAGACGATTTCAGTCCGGATCCCCGGTCGAAAACTCCAGGCCATTTTTCACCGCGGAAGAATTTATGATCTAAAAACCAAATACAAAATGAACCGCAGAGAACGCGGAGAACGCAGAGGAATATTTGCTTAAGAACAATTCAAAAACAGATGAAATCTTTACCCTAAATGATAATCCACCTTACCAGGAAAAAACGAATCATACCCTCCTGTTGACTACCGCAGAGCAAGCGGAGAGCGCAGAGGTGCCTAAGTAGAAAACTCATTTACGAATCGACGGATGCCGTGTTTGAGGATCTTTACTTTAAAATTGATCAACAACCCTGCCTTACATCCCGACAACTTCAGATAGGAGATGATCTGGGTTTCATGGATGGGCTCCAGTTTATCTACCGCTTTTACTTCTACCACGACTCGATCTTCCACGAGAAAGTCCAATCGATACCCGCAATCCAATTGAACCCCGCGGTAGATGACCGGTAAATTCTTTTGCCTTTCAACCTTCAATCCCTTCTCACTCAGTTCATAGGCTAGACAGGCGTCTAGGCGGATTCCAGCAGACCGGGCCCAAGTTCTCTGTGCACGGCAATAGCCGCCCCAATCACGGACTCGGTTATTTCGTTTATCCTGCGCTCCACCCCTGCGACCTCCGTCTTCTCTGCGTACTTATCGCAATCGACATATAGAATCTCAGTTGCATGATACCTCGCCGGAGACACTTAAATCATTTTTTCCTCTATTTTTTTATTATTCCGAACTCTGCGTTCTCTGCGACCTCTGCGGTTAAATTTTGGTTTTTGCTTTTAGCCAAGCGTGCTCGGCGGTGAATTAATTTTTCCCCAGGTTCAGGTACCAGTCGATCAGCTGGGGGCCGAAGAAGAGGTAGGCCAGGGCAGCAAAGGCCAGAAAAGGGCCGAAGGGGATGGCGTAGTGCCTTCCCTGCTTCTGGATCAGCATGGCCCCACCCCCGATCACCGTTCCCGTCAGGGAGGCAAAAAAGATCGTGAACAGAACCGCCTTCCACCCCAGCCAGGCCCCGATCATGGCCAGGAGCTTCACGTCCCCCCCGCCCATCCCCTCCCGCTTGGTCAGGGCTTCGTAGCCGATGGCCACCAGGTAGAGAGAGCCTCCCCCAGCCAGGAGTCCGATGAGGGACTCGGTCCACGAGGGGGCGGGCAGGAAAAAAGAGAGTCCGAACCCCACGGCGATCCCGGGAAGGGATATGACGTCCGGGATGATCCGGTGGTCCAGGTCGATGAAGGTGATCACCAAAAGGGTTGCGGTGAAGGCAAAGAAAGCGAAGAAACCGAGGGTCAGCCCGAACTTCAGGTAGAGGGCCAAGGCAAACCCGCCGGTGAGGGCCTCCACCAGGGGATACCGCCAGGAGATCTTCGCCCCGCAGCTGCGGCATTTTCCCCCGAGGAGGAGATAGCTGACGAGGGGAATATTGTCATACCCCCGCACCGGAATACGGCACTGGGGGCAGAAGGAACGGGGCGAGACAATGGAGAGATCCTGGGGTAAGCGGTATATGCAAACGTTCAGGAAACTGCCGATACAGCAGCCCAGGGCGAAGACCGAAAATGCGGGAAACCATGATTCCATGGGTCGATCAAGGCTTTTTCGGGTTCAGAAATTCAACCGCTTCCGCCTGGATGAGTAGGTCTTCGGGCCATTTGGGAATCCCTTTTAAAATCTCCAGTGCGGACTTTAGGCCATCCTTTTGTCCAGTTGCGATCAGCGCCCGAATCAGGGCGCGTAGCGCTTGCATGTCCTGTCCATTCCAATCGCCCGGCGGACGCCCTTTCAGCCAACTCTGCAGGAGGTTCACCGACTCCCCGTTCTTCCCCCGGATCCAGAGCCAGAATCCCAATTCCCTTTCCCACACATTTCTCCGCTCCCCGTCCAGCTTTAGCAGCCTGCGCGCCAGCCAGGCCGGGCAGCCGGCGTCGGGACGTGAAAAAACGGAATGGGTTTCGGTAAAAAACCGCTTCTCTTCCCAGTAGGCGGCGGCAACCCTTCCCGCTGGCATATTACTCGATTCACTCAATTCTTGGCAAGATTTTCCCGGCCGGCCCTCCCGCCAGCGGAGAGGGACCACCTCATCCGGGAGCCTTTCCCCTGGCTCGGTTCGAGCCAGGACCCGGCTGGCCAACCCGGTCAACTTCGCATTCCCGGCCTTCCGGGCACTCTTGCGGATGCCCTCCCACTCCTCGGCCGTGGCGGGACGTTCGCCGAATAGTTGCACCCACCATAATCCGGGACTCCGGCGGAAGAAAACCCGGGTATCCATTTTTTCTTGCAGAACCGAATATTCCCGGCGGAAGAAAGGTTCTGGAGCCTTGAATTCCGCCACCGGGTGGTCGAGGTAATTCAGTGGCCCCCGGGGAAGCATCCGCTTAAAATCCTCGGAAGCCGCCAGATGGAGGGAAGCGACGGTGGCCGGGCTGCGGATCCCCAGATCCTTCATATTCTTCTGGACCGAAGCAGCGGCCAGGCATTTTTGAATCCGCTCCAATCGGGGGTGGATCGGCCGGTGAGAAGCCAGGAGGATTAAATCGTGGCGCATCATCTGGAAAATCTCGACGTGAGGAAACTCGCTGGCGACCGTGCGCAGAAGGATATAGACCACTTCATCGGAAATCTCGTAGGTGGGGATCCACTGGCTCAGGATTCCCCCCTCTTTCAGGTGTTCGGAGATCAGCCGGTAATATTCCTTGGTGAAGAGATTCCCGACCCCACTCTGCCAGGGGTTGGTTGGCTCCGAGGCGATGACATCATATTTCCGGCGGTTCATCCGCAAGAAATGAAGGGCATCGTCCACGTAGAGGTGCACATTGGGGCGGGCCAGGACATCCCCAAAATGGGGAATAAAAGCCCGGGAACCCGCCACCACCTCGGGGTGGAGTTCCACCACATCCACGCGGTCCAGTCCGTAAACCTCCATGGCTGCCGCCGTGGAACCGCTGCCCAGTCCGACTACTAACCCGTCCTTTGGGTCGGGATGGGCAAGCATGGGCAAGTGAGCGGTCATCCGCTGGCTGAAATCATCCCCCAGGCTGGCATCGACCTTGCCGTTGATGCGCATGCTCAAATAGACTTTCTCTCCCTGGAAAATGGCAACGGTGGTGGAATGTCCCTCGTAAACTTCCTTCAGTTTGATATTGGATTTTTCTGTGGCCTCGATATATTCCCTCCATCCAACCGCCTTCTCCACCAGAAAAGCCTGCGCCTGCCGGTAGAGACCCTGGTTGATCACGGTCTGGTTCCAGGGAATATAGGTAAGAAAGTGAATTCCTGCCAGCCCGATCAGGGCGACCATCTGCCATCTTTGCTGCCGCTCGCAGAGAAACCACACCATCCCTGCACCGAGGAGGTAAAAAATGAAGAGGGTCCGAAAGGTCGTTTCCAGGCCGAGCCAGGAAAGCAAAACCAAACCACAGAGCAGGGAACCGAGGATCGTCCCGATGGTGTTCACCGCGTAGGTCCGGCCCACATCCCGTCCCAGCCGGTCCATCGCCCGAGAGGCGATGCGGATGGCCACCGGGAGGGCCATGCCCGAGAGCACAGTCGGAACGAACATGAAAAGAAAGCATCCCAGATACACCAGGAATTGATAGGCCAGGTAGCTTTCGTGGGTATTGGCGAACCAGAGCCGCAACCGGGCGAACCAGTAGGGAAGGCGATCATAGAACGGCAACCCCAGGAGGAGAATGGCGGCCGTTCCGAAGAAGACCCAGAAAAGAATTGGAGTAAGCCGGCGATGGGCCAGGCGGCTGGCGACGACGGCCGAACCCAGGGCGATCCCGGATATGAAGGCCATGAGCATGAGGCTGAAGGAATAGGTGCTCGACCCCAGGACCAGGCCCCAGAATCGAACCCAGGCCACTTCCAGGGCCATGGTGATGGCCCCCGAGAGACCCGCCACCCAAACGGCGGTATTTACCTCCCGCGGAGTGTAGACGGCCGTATCCGGGTCTTCTTCCGGCCTCTCTTCTCCCTCCACTTCCCGGGGCTTGAAGAGACGGCTGAGGAGGACCGCAGTAAGCCCCAGGAAAACGTTGAATCCTCCCATAAAAACCAGGGTCATGGCCAAGCCCCATTGGGCCACGAACCAGAACCCGGCCAGGTATGTTCCCAGGACCGCCCCTCCGCTGTTGGCCGCATAGAGAAGGCTGATATTGTTCCGCAGGGAGGACCTTCGCCGGGTCAGGTAATTGGCCAAAATCGGGAGGGTTCCCCCCATGAGAACGGTGGGGGGAAGAAGGACAATCATGCAGAGGACCAGACGGACCAGGGTGAGCCAGCCTATCTGGGGATACAGAGGTTTGGCCCAGGACACATACAGGTTCCCCAGGGCCGCGAACAGAACCGGGAAGACCACGGCGTACAGGCCGATGCCCACTTCCAGCCACCCGTAGAACCGAAGGCCATGGAGGGGGCGGTCAGCGAACCGGCCGAACAGATAGGACCCCAGGGCCAGACCCCCCATGAAGGTAGTTAAAACCACGGTGTGGGCATAAGTGGAGACGCCGATGAAACTGACCAGATAACGGTCCCAGGCAACCTCATACACCAGTCCGCACATCCCGGAAAGGATGAAGAAAGCATAGATCAAAGGAGATGGAACCCGCCTTTCGGCGGAGGTGAAAATGGATTCGTCTTCCTGGTTATGGGTCATTGGTGGTCCTTCTTTCGCGACGGGTCTGGGTGTACGGCTTTTCAGGAAATCGAGCGCTGATGAATTCGGAAAAAGCCGAAATTTGATTGAATCCGTCATTCCGGCGAAAGCCGGAATCCAGGGTTCCCGGTGGAAACCGGGATCCAGTCTTGGAAATGGTTCCCGTGGCCTGCCCCGCACTCGATCCGGGGTTCGTCGGGACGACGTCTGGACCCCGGCTTTCGCCGGGGTGACGCTCCAAGAAACTTTTTACGAGACCATCATTATTCTTTCACAAAAAAAGCCTCGATCGTTGCCCCCCGATGGATGATCCCCATAACCCCGGAAAGGACAAGGCAGAGGGGCAGCACAGCGGCGGATAGCAAATAAATTTTACCCTGATCCCTTAGGGTGAACCGGCGCTTTCGGCTCCCGGGAGCATTCTTGATCAGGGTGTAGAGGGAATTGCCTGAAAAACCCACCCAATTCAAAAAGCTCTGCAGCCAGCCGTAAGGGTTCTGCTCCCAGGAAAAATGGGTGAGGGCCTGAAGCCGGAACCCGTGCGCGGTCATGAAGGCTTCGAGCGTCCGGGGAGAAAAAAGAAAGAGATGGCGCGGAGCATCCAGATGGAACCAATCTTCCCCGAAGGTTCTGGCCTGCCAGCTTTCCACGTTGGGGGTCGAAACGGCTACAATCCCACCCCGGCGCAGCAGGGGGAGGATCCGCTGCAGCACAGCGGCGGGGTCGCGAAGGTGCTCGAGCACCTGCCAGAAGGTGATCAAATCAAAAAAGTCCGCAGGAAACTGGTTTTCCCGGATTTCCCCGACCGAAACGGAGAGTCCCGCCTGCATGGGCCGGGACGCGCTCCGGGTTGATAATTCGGTCCCGTACCCTTCCCAGCCTTTTTCCTGCATCAACTGGAGAAACGTTCCCTGACCGCAACCCACATCCAGGACTTTTCCGGAGCCGGAAAAATAACGCCTTGCCCGGCGCACCCTCGCCCGGGCAAAAAAACGGCGCAGGACTTCCAGTCCGGACCGGAATTTCCGGTCCTCGCCTCCGTAGTATTCTTCGCCGTAGAATCCCTTCATCTCCGCGGCTTCCGGTCGCGGGCTCAGGAAGACCAGCCCGCAGGCGGAGCAGCGCAGATAGGAAAACAAGGATTCTTCTGAACGGGCCCGGAGAAAATTTTCGGCCCGGCCCCCGGGGCCGCAGATCGGGCAGGTTGCCTCTTCCATGAATCAGCTGCGTTCCAGTGTAGGTATGAGTCTTCGGCCTTTGGCCGAAAAAATGCAAGAATGATGCCACCCCAATTTTTCGAGACGGAAGAGAAGAGAAGTCTTCACAACCCCCAGGCCGTACCGGAAGGCCCGCTGAAAGCTGATGGAAGAGGATTCGGCGGTGTAACGGGTGGGGCAGGTGACCTCGCCGACGCGGAAGCAGAAATAGATGACCTGGGCCAGCATTTGATTGTCAAAAACAAAATCGTCGGAGTTTTCCTCCAGCGGCAGGGACTCCAGGACTTGGCGGGAGAAGGCCCTGTAACCGGTGTGGTACTCGGAAAGCTTATGGCCCAGCAAGAAGTTCTGGAAAGCGGTGAGAACGCGGTTGGCCGCGTACTTGTACCGCGGCATCCCTCCCTCCAGGGCTCCCGTACCCAAGATTCGAGAACCGAGGACTACATCGAATAGGCCGCAGGCGATTAGCCACCCCATGGCCGGAACGAGTTCGGGCGCATACTGGTAATCCGGGTGGACCATGATCACAATATCGGCCCCCCGGCTAAGGGCCGCCCGGTAACATGTTTTTTGATTCCCCCCATATCCTTTGTTCCGTTCATGACAGATCACGTGGAGTCCCAGATCGCGGGCAACCTCCACGGTACGGTCCTGGCTGCAATCATCCACTAGGATGAAATCATCGGCCACCGCCTTGTCCAGGGCCATCCAAGTTTTTCCCAAGGTCCGTTCGGCGTTATAGGCCGGGAGAACCACGGTTATTTTTTTTCCCTGAATCATAGATTGAGACGACCCGATTTTTCCGCCCCCGATGACTCCATAAACCCTGTGGGTGCAGGGGGAAACGAATTCATCTTCCCGGGAGTACGATCCTGAGCCACTCGCTGATCGACCAGCCTCAAAAAATAATTGGTCGGTTCATCCCTTGGGGCGAGCCGATGGGCCCTGGAAAGATAATACTTCGCCTCGGGAATCTTTCCTTGTTCGTAAGACAGTCTTCCCAACTGGAAAAGAACCTGAGCCGAATTGGGGAAATAATCCATGCCTTTTTTCAATACCTCCTCGGCTTTGGCCATTTGTTTCATTTCCACAAAAACGGCAAACAAATTCAAGTAGGGTTCAAGGTATCCTCCAGGGGATAGTCGGATCACCTCTTCGTTTTCCTGGATAGCTTTCTCCCATTGTTTCTGAGTGTAATAATAAAGCCCCAGGTTCCCTCGGGCAGCGATGTTCTTAGGGTCGAGATCGAGGGTTTTCTGGATAAGAGAGCGGGCTTTTTCTAGGTCTCCCATATCCCAATAAATGAGAGCCAAATTATTATAAGCTGCGGCGTTCTTGGGATCAACCCGGCACAATTCCAGCAACAGTTCCTCCGCTTTTTTCAGATTTCCTTTCGCTTTGTAAGCGACGGACAACCCGTTCATAAGACCTGAATCCTTCGGATTCTCGTGCAGACCGAATTGGAATGTTAAAATGGCCCTGTCAAATTGCCCCCGCTCCACATGGGCAAAGCCGATATAAAGATAGGCCAAAGGATTCTGGGGAAATTTTTTGATGTTGTTTTCCCATATACAGACATAATCACTCCAGGCTTTATTCCTTTCCATGGTTAAAAAGGCATAGGAGCCGGCCACCAGGGCAGTCCCCGTCAGGACGGTCAGCACCCGCTGACAGAAATTTTGCCCTCGGCCGAATTTAAGCAGGGCCAGGGAAACAAAATAGAAAAAGCCCAGGGCAGGAAAATACATGTAGCGATCGGCCCGCAGGATGGCGATGGGAACGATGTTGAGAACCGGGAGAAGGGAAATGAAGAACCAACCGAACCAGAAGAAAAAAATTCGAGATTGGCGGAATGACCTCCAGGCCATGATGAGCAACAAGCCCACCGCGGCGATGGAAAGCAGGACCTGGGGCTCCCCGAGCGACTGGGGAAAGGGGGTTACGTAATAATGATCCAGGTAAACTGGGATGATCATATAGATGATGTATTCCACGAATACATTGATCATGGTCAGGAAGGTGGAAAAAGGGGAGCCCCCGTGAAAATCCACGATCTGCTTGTTGCTAT
>LJUR01000269.1 GCA_001304105.1 Deltaproteobacteria bacterium SM23_61 | reverse complement strand
TCCCCGGAAAAATGAGGAAAGGCGCCGAATTCCTTGGATAAAACAGGCAAAATGCCGATAAGAATCATAACCCGGAAATCCCATGGTCGGAATTCTTTCCTTTTTTAGCTACCGTAGAAATGGTATAGAGTCAAAAATTGGAATCTCGGGCTAAATGGGCTAAAATGGAAAAAATAGGATCTTTGTTTAAAAGCCGTAACCCCGGGATGGGGTGGAGAGAGGTGAACTCCGAGACCCGGTCCCCAGGATCTTTTTCAGGAGATCTCCCATGAAGGCTGGTAAAAAGAAGCCAGATCAACTCCCTGCCGACCTACCCTTTCGCCTGACCGAGCTGGAGGAAGCCCTGAGGGTCTCCGAAGAAAAATACCGCACCCTGGTGGAGAACGCGGCCGAGGCGATTTTTATCCTCCAGGATGAAAAAATTCAGTTTGCCAATCGCCGGGCCATCGCTCTTTCCGGACGTACGGCCGAAGAGCTCTCCCGAACGCCCTTTGCCGACCTCATCCACCCCGACGATCGCGAGATCGCCCTGGAGCGATACGGGCGGAGAATCCAGGGGGAAGATATTCCCGGGCCCCAGGCCTACCGCTACCTGAACAAATCCGGAGAGATCCTGTGGGTCCAGATGAATTCGGTCCCCATCACCTGGGAGGGGAGGCCGGCGACGCTACACTTCGCCCGGGACCTCACCCAGGAAAAAAAGCTGGAAGCCCAGTTCCAGATGGCCCAGAAAATGGAAGCCATCGGAACCCTGGCCGGGCATGACTTCAACAACCTCCTGATGGGAATCCAGGGCCACATCTCCCTGATGCTCTTCGACCTGGATTCCAGCCATCCCCACTATGAGAGCCTGAAGAAGGTTGAAGAACAGGTGAAGAGCGGTGCCAACCTGGCCAGCCAGCTCCTCGCCTTTGCCCGCCGGGGAAAGTACGAAGTCACGGCCACCGACCTGAATCAGATCGTCCAGCAAACCTCCGGCATGTTTGAACGCACGAGGAAAGAAATCAAGGTCTTCCGCAAATACCAGGAAAAGATATGGCCGGTGGAAGTGGACCGGAACCAGATTGAACAAGTCCTTCTGAACCTTTACGTGAATGCCTGGCAGGCCATGCAGGAAGGGGGAAACCTCTACCTGGAGACCCAAAACATCGCCCTCGGGCCGGACTACCTGAAGCCCTTTGCCGTGCAGCCGGGCAGATACGTCCGCATATCGATCCGGGATACCGGGGCCGGGATGGACAAGAAGACAGCGGCCCGGATCTTCGAACCCTTCTTTACCACCAAGGAGATGGGCCGGGGAACGGGTCTGGGCCTGGCTTCGGTTTACGGAATCGTTAAGAACCATGGGGGGTTCATCACCGTCTACAGCGAAGTTGGTCATGGGACCACCTTCCACATTTATCTCCCCGGATCCGAAAAGGAGGTGGGGGAAGAGAAAAAACCGGCCCGGGAAATCGTGGGGGGGAAAGAAACGATCCTTCTGGTTGATGACGAGGAGACCATCATTGAAGTGATGGAAAAAGCCCTCCTCCTGACGGGATTCAAAGTGTTCGTGGCCCGGGGGGGTGAAGAGGCGGTCGAGGTCTTCAAGAAGAACCGGGAACAGATCGATATCGTGATCCTGGACATGATCATGCCGGGGATGGGCGGGGGAAAGGTCTTCGATGCGCTGCGGGCCATTCAACCCGGGGTAAAGGTCGTTCTCTCCTCCGGCTACAGCATCGACGGGGAGGCCTCCCAGATCATGGCCCGGGGGTGCAACGGCTTTATCCAGAAGCCCTTCGGCATCAAAGAGCTGTCCCAGAAGATCCGGGAGGTTATGGGGGAAAATTAGAGGCTGCCGGGAAAAAACCATGCTCGAGCATACCCTGATTTTGATCCTCACCGCCGTCTTGATGTTTCTCGGGCTCCTGGGGTCCATTCTGCCGGCCCTCCCGGGAACCCCCCTCATTCTGCTGGGCGCGCTGGTCTATGCCTGGTACACGGGCTTCACGGTGATTTCGTGGATGACCCTCCTGGCTCTGCTCGTTCTAACGATCCTGAGTTACTTCCTGGACGTTTTCGCCTCGGCTCTGGGGGTGAAGAAACTGGGCGGCAGCCGCTGGGGGATGGCCGGCGCCCTGCTGGGGGCCATCATCGGCCTTGTGTTCGGGGGCCTTCTTGGGTTGATTCTGGGGCCTTTTGTGGGAGCCTTTCTTCTGGAGCTGGCCAAAAAGAAGGATCCCGCTGCGTCCCTGAGAAGCGGAGTGGGAACCCTCCTTGGCTTTTTGGCCGGAACGATCGGAAAGCTGATCCTCGCGGCAATCATGATCGGGATCTTCGTCGTGAAACTGATCGTTTGAATTCCCGGCGGGAACGGGCTCGGCCCCTTCTCCTTGGCGTTTCAGTCATGAAGCGGGACAAAATCGACTGTTTCAAATGCCGACACTTCTTCGTCACCTGGGACAAGAAATTTCCCCGGGGGTGCCGTGCGCTGGGTTTCAAATCGAAGGAAATGCCCTCTCGGGCCGTTTTCCAGGCTTCGGGAATGCAGTGTCTGAAATTTGAAGAGAAAGAGACCGCAACCCAGCCAATAGGGAGAAAATCACCCTAACCCCTCACCCCAGGAAGCGGCCAGATTTTCCCCCCGTTTTTTCCTTGCTCTTCTCTCTGCTCTCCGCTCTATGCCCCATGCGTCTTTTTTGTGCTGTACCGGTCCGGCGCGTCGAAGATGATGATCGCCGTGTAGGGTCCCTTGACTTTGCCCGAATGAGGAACCCCCGCAGGAACGTACATGGGCTGTCCGGGCCCGAAAACCTGGATCTTCCCTCCGATGGTGACCTCCGCGGTCCCCTCCAGGGGGATCTCCCACTGGGCGGCGTGGGAATGCTCGGGCATGGTCATATCCCGGTCAGAGCGCAGGAAGGCAACCTGGTGCTTTTCGGCCTGAAGCAGGAACCCTTCAACCCCCGGAACGGGAATCTCGGCTTGGGGAAGTTTTTCGATGAAATCCGGCAAACGCATGAGAGTCTCCTTTCCATCTTGGCGATATGAATTCATCTTTAGTATATAAAGGAACCTAATAAAAAGGGAAGCACGGAATAGCGGAATCATGCTTGAATGAAATATTGGAATTTTCGAATGATGCAATAATGGTTAAAAAAATAGATCATCTCCAAATTCGTTGAAAGTCAAAGAGCTGGTCTTTTCAGAATTCCCTGTGATTTCATTGGCCCGGAAGAAAAGTCATCTTGCTTGCAATCATGAGGCGCCTATCTCTCCCAACTGGTGGCGGGGGTATCGGTTATTTCTTCGAAGCTTACTTATTCCGCCCCCGCTGGGCTTTGCGGATGACCAAAAGGGGGTTCCTGGAAAGCGGATCTCCCGCCGATGCTTGCTGCGCAATCTGACTTTCCTTCCGGGCCCTTGGCAGGTCTTCATGAAAAATTCAGTCAACGAATTTGGAGATGATCCAAAAATTAACGGCAAGAACCCATCTTTCCATTCTTCCATTTATTTCGTCCCATAAAAGAGTTGAAATCCACTGTTCAAACCCGTAACATAATTTTGATGAACGAAAATCCTGCGCCACTTCGCAAGCTTATCTCGCTTTTTCGGGCCCCCGGGGGCAGGGTATTTTACGGTTGGTGGGTCCTGGCCCTTTGTGCCTTGATCAACGCGGTGGGCACCGGGATTATCTACCACAGCTTCACCGTCTTTTTTCTTCCCCTGAAGCGCGACCTGGGGGTCAGCAGTGCAGCGGTTTCCCTTCTTTACGGGGCGGCCCGCCTGGAAGGCGGGATGGAAGGGCCCCTTGTGGGGTACCTGATCGACCGCTTCGGCACCAGGAAACTCATCATCATCGGATCCAGCCTTTGCGGATGCGGCCTGATCCTCCTTGCCACCGTGCAGAGTTTCTGGACTTTTTTCTTCATCTACGTTTTCGTGGTTTCCCTGGGTTCGAATGCCGGCTTCTTCCACCCCTTGTCCACGGCGGTCAACAAATGGTTCATCCGTCACCGGGGATTCGGTCTTTCCGTGCTCTCTTCCTCGATGGCCGTGGGCGGGATGATCATGGCTCCCCTGCTATCCTTCATCATCCTGAATTACAGCTGGCGGACCGGGGCCGTTTTTGCCGGCCTCCTGATTCTGGCCATCGCCATTCCCGCGGCGATTCCCATCAAGCGATCCCCGGAAGAGATGGGGCTCCATCCGGATGGAGAAGAGCCGTTGCCCGTACCCGTGGCCGAGGGAATCAAAACAGCTTCCAGAGTTTATGATGTGCACTTCACCATTCACCAAGCGCTGCGGACCTTTCAATTTTGGCTGCTCACGGCAAGCATATCCCTTCGTCTCCTGGTGACCGTTGCGCTCAACACCCATTTTGTCCCCATCCTGGTGTGGAAAGGCATGGGAGAAGCGGCCAGCGCCTACCTGGTGAGCCTCTTTGCCTTATGCCAAATTCCTTTGACCATCGGCCTGGGATGGTTGGGAGACCGCTGGAATAAACCCCGGCTTTCCTGTTATTGCATCATCCCCATTATTGTGGCCATGATGGCGATGGTTTACAGCGATCATCCCTTCTTCCTCTATTTCTTTCCCATCGCCTTCGGCAGCGCGATGGGATCGTCTTCCCTGAACTGGGCCCTCATCGGGGATTTCTTCGGGAGGGGGAGTTACGCCACGCTCCGGGGACTCATGGCAGTGGCGTACGGAACGGCGACTTTTCTTTCGCCCATCTATGCCGGTTGGGTTTTCGATAAAACCGAAAGTTACACCCTGGTCCTGATGACCTTCTCGGTCGTCTTGACGGTTTGCGCCGCCTTCTTCGCCATCCTGCGCCCCCCCACCCCGCCCACCACCAAAGTTCATAAGCAGATTTGATCGCCATTCCCGGGTATCGGGAGATATTCCATCGGGCTTTTTTGTTGCTTGATTCGCACCTCCACATTTTATACAATTTTTTCAAAGGACATCGCGGGGAGGGGCACCGATGAGGCTTAGAAACTTAAATGGCGAACTGATGAGAGGAAAGCTCACCACCGAATACCCGTTGAGCACGGACGGTTCTCCTGTTTTGGTTGTCAATGGAGAGCCCTACGGCCCGGAGGATGCGGATTTTTACCTGGAATCCGCGACCACCCTGGAACGGAAACAGCTCCTCAAGGGAGGATACAACCTGGAGCCGTGGAGCGAGCACGGGGAAGATCAAGGTTTTATGGATGAGGATTTTAAGGATGAGGAGGATCTGGGTGAGGAAATGGGAGACGATGATTCGGACCATTGGGAGTAGCTGAGTCCTTGGAACTTTCTCTTTTCCCTCCCCCCTTTTTCAGATCAGGTTGGATCCCCCATCCACGAAAAGCGTTTGCCCGGTAATAAAATCGGAAGCGGAAGAGGCAAGAAGGAGGGCGGCCCCCACGTGATCCTGGGGCTGCCCCATCCGTCCGATGGGCATGGATTGAATCCGAGCCCTCAGATCTTCCGGGTGTTCTTCGAAAAATTTTCGGTTCAAGTCAGTGATGGTCGGCCCGGGGGCGATGGCATTCACCTGCACGTTGTACTGCGCCCACTCGAAGGCCAGAACTCGGGTCAATTGAGTCAAACCTGCCTTGGTTATCGCGTACACACCCCTCCCCGGCTGCAGCGGCTGAATGATGTTGGAAGAGATGTTGATGATCTTTCCCCGTTTCTGCTCGATCATACGCCGGCCCACCACCTGGCAGCAAAGGAAGGCTCCTCTCAGGTTGGTGGACATCAAGGAATCCCACTCTTCATCGGTCACATCCACGATCAACTTGCGCACGATAATGGCCGCGCTGTTCACCAGAATATCGATCCGCCCAAACTCATTCAGAACCGACTCGGCCAGCGCTTCTACGGATTTCCTCTGGGTCACATCCACTGAAATTGCCTTGGCCCTCAATCCTTTTGCCCTGATTTTTTCCGCTGCCCTCTCTCCCTGGCTGGCGTTGCGATTGGCGATGACGGCGACGGCTGCGGCGGAGGCCAAACCGTCGGCAATGGCCAGCCCGATACCCCGGTTTCCCCCGATGATGATCGCCACTTTACCAGAAAGATCAAAAAGATTCATTTCTGCCCCCAATTTGTCCTTCCCCTCTCTTCTTCCGGCTCTTCACATTTTTTTCACCCGCATCCCTTACCTTTGGCCCTGGGACCCTTCATGCAGAGATCGGCCCTCCCCCCCAGCTTCTCAATCACCCGAAAGAGAGCGAAGGTCATTTCGAACCTCTGCCCTTATGCTCGACAAGAATTACATATTTGCCCGTACTTGCGTGCCGGGGGTACTTTTCTTGGCTAAAACATTATGCCGATTTGAACACCAATTCGAAAGTTATTCAAATCTAAATCCTCGTCCCTGAAATCTTCGGTTACCTGGTACTTTGCATTGAGGCCGATGGAGAACCAGTTAATCTTGTAGGTCAGGTCGGCGAAGAACTGGGCGCCAAACAGCCAGTCATCTCGTTCCGGCTGAAGGGGCCCGAAAGGAACCTGGTATTGTAACTCAACGTAGGAGTAGGAAATGCCCCCTCCGAAGTCTATGACCAACTTGGGCGCAACCTCTGCGGCGTATTTCATGTTTAGCTCCAAGGGGACGAAGGATATCTCTTCTCCCGCCATCTCCACATTCGCAGCCTGGCCGATCTCCCCTCCTAAGTACAGGTTGGGCAAGATCTCGCCATATCCTTCAAGGCCTACGTACAAGCCATCATCCTGATTCCCACCACGATCAAAATGGGAATCAGTAAAGACGATATAATCCAGCTTCAGGGCAAAATTTCCCTTTCCCAAAGGGGCTCTTTCTGCAGCATATACTGCTGTAGATGCCATAGCAAAAACCGCAGCGATCAAAAATAAAAACAGTCTCTTCATGGTCTTTCCTCCTCCAATTCGTTTCCGGTCATGCTGTTTTCTTTTTTGGATCATCTTCAAATTCGTTGATCGAATATTTCATGAAAACCAAAACCTGCCAAGGGCCCGGAAGGAAAGGCAGATTGCGCCGCAAGCATCGGCGGGAGTTTGCTTTCCAAAGTCTCCCCGCTTGACTTCCGCAAAGCACCGCGGGGGGCGGGAAAAGAAAACTTCAAGGCAGCGACAGGGCACCCCCGCCACAGCCAAGATGGGACAACCGCCTCATGATTGCAAGCAATATGACTTTCCTTCCGGGGCCCTGGAATTACTTGACATCTCAAAAATAGCAGCTTTTTGGCCTTCAACGAATTTGGAGATGGTCTTCTTTTTTTAGATATCCAACTGATTCACTTCTTGAATACCCTTCCCCACAGCTCCGTTTGAGTTACGCCTTGGGTTCCTGCTTGCTTCTTAGCCTATGGGAAGTGACTTCCCTTCTCCCGCACGAAAATAAAAATACCTCCAAAGGGTAAAAACCCCTTGGAGGCTTCCTATGGGCAGCTTCTGGTGACTCCATTTCGTAGACATCATTCCAGAAAGCCAGGGTTTTGTTCTTTGTACGGCTCACAAAAGATTATTCCTAGGGGCGTTTATACGACGGGATTAGAGATTTGTCAACTGCATATTTTCTGGTTTTTTATGAATGGGGATCGATTCGTCTCCCCCTTTCCCAAATAGGGTGTTTTGGCGTTCAAAAATTCCTTTTACCAGGGTGTTTTTGGCAATGTCCAAAATTTACCCAGCCGCCACCCAAACCTCTGAACAATTTCGTATGGGGATATTTTAGGGTCACTCCGGCCCGAATTATCCCTTAAATATTTTTTAATTTCTGACGAAATATATTATCGGAACCCATAAAAGCAAGCTGCGGGCCGGGAATATCTGCCCGATCCAACCCTGGCTTCATAAAACATATAGAATATTGGATTTCAGGAGGCCATCCATGAAAAAGATTTTCCCTTTTTTCTTCGCCCTTTTTCTTTCCTTTTCCCTGGCTTTGCCTGCTTTCGCTTCGGGAGACCTAGACAGATTCGTCAAGAGCGTGAACGTGCAGGCCCAGGCCGACCTTGGAGCCTTCAGGGTCAGGCTTTCGACCCAATTCGGAATTCCCCTCCCGAAGATCGATGCCCTCAT
>LJUR01000040.1 GCA_001304105.1 Deltaproteobacteria bacterium SM23_61 | reverse complement strand
TTGGGGACCCGACGGTTTCATCTTCTCCTTGCCGATCAGGGTAATCCGTGGTGCTCCGGAAAGAGGGTTCTTTTCGACCAAAACCTTGGTCTCGTAAACCCGGCGGATGTTTTCTTCGGTGATCACCTCGGAGGGAACCCCCGCAGAAAAGACCGACCCCCGATGCAGCAGGATAACCCGGTGGCAATACTCCGCCGCCAGGTTCAAATCATGAGAAATATGGAGGACCGTGAGTCCTTTCTGGAGATTCAGCCCCCGGATCAACTCGTTGATCTCCACCTGATGATTGATGTCCAGGTGGGAAGTGGGCTCATCGAGCAGGATGACCTTGGGTTCCTGGGCCAGGGCCCGGGCGATCAAGACCCTCTGCCTCTCCCCTTGGCTCAACTCCCAAAAAGTCCGCTCTCCCAGACCGGCCACATCCGTGAGGGCCATGGCCTCATGGGCCACATCCAGGTCCTTCTGCTTTTCCCAGCCGAAGCGGGTCAGGTACGGCGCCCTTCCCATGAGGACGATCTCCCCCACAGTGAAAGAAAACGGAACCTCCATGGCCTGCGGCACCACGGCGATCTTCCGGGCCACCTGCGCCCGGGGAATCTGGTCCAGGTTCCTCTCTTCCAGCAGGATTCTTCCCCTCTGGGGCCGGAGCAGCCCATCCATCAGTTTCAGGAGGGTGGTCTTGCCCGAACTGTTGGGCCCAATGAGGCCCAGAACCTCCCCTCTTTCCAGGAAAAGGCTTAAACCGGAAAAGATCTGCCTTTCCGGGTAACGAAAATCTACCGACTCCATTCTAACGATAGACGGCATGGCCTTTTTTCCTGAGGAGGTAAACGAAAAAGGGGGCTCCTCCCATGGCGGTGACAACCCCCACGGGAATCTCCGTCGGGGCCATGACCGTCCGGGCCAGCGTGTCGGCCACCACCATGAGCATCGCTCCCACCAGGGCGGAAGCCGGGAGAAGGAACCGGTGGTCCGGCCCCCAGATCATCCGCACCACGTGAGGGACGATCAAGCCCACAAAACCGATCAGCCCGCTCACTGAAACCACCGCTCCGGTGATAAGGGAAGCGAAGATGAAAGCCGTTTTTTTCACCCTCTCCACATCCACTCCCAGCTCCGACGCGGTCTCTTCCCCCAGGGACAGGAGATTGAAGTCCCGGGCCAGGGCAAAGAGGATCCCACCACCCACCAACAAATATAGGAAGATCACCCCCAGCGGTTGGGAAGCCATGTATTCCAGGTTGCCCATGAGCCAGAAAGTCACGTTGTAGATCTGCTCGTCGCTGGTGGCGGAGATCAAGAACATGATGACCGCCGAGAAAAAGGAGCTCACGATGACGCCGGCCAGCAGCATGGTATTCGTGCGCGCCCGGCCTTCCACCCGGGCGATGAAATAAACCAGGAACAGGGTGAAGAGGGCTCCTCCAAAGGCGAATCCCGGGACCGCATAAGTCCCCAAAAAGGTAGACCCCAGCCCGAAGAGGATGGCCAGCACGGCCCCTACGGCTGCCCCGCTGGAGATCCCCAGGACAAAGGGGTCGGCCAGGGGGTTCCGCAGCAGGGCCTGAAGAACGGCCCCTGCCATGGCCAGGGCCGAACCCACCAGGGCCCCGGAGAGAATCCGGGGAAGCCGAAGGTCGAGGATGATCGAGGATTCGCTCGCCGTCCAATTTTCAGGGGTGGAAATCCCCGCAAACCGGTGGGCCAGGATAGACCAGCTCTTGGAGAAAGGGATGGTCACCGCCCCCAGGGAAACAGAAATCCCCATCACCCCGGCCAGAAGAGCGGCCAGGATGACCATCCAGAGCAGCCATCTTTTGAAGGTCCAGCGGGACATAAAGCAGCTTTCAGCTTTCAGCTATTTGAATGCTTCCGGATGGATGGCCTTGGCCACTTTTTCCAATCCCTCCACCATCCTCGGGGAGGGCCGGTGAATGAGGTCCGAGTCGAGAACGTATACCCGGCCCTGTTTGACCGCGGATATCGTTTTCCACCGCTCCCACCATCGGCGCTGCTTGACCAGAGGATCCCCGGATTTCATGGAGGCCAGGAGAATTACCTCCGGGTCCTGGACCAGAACTTCCTCCATGCTGAAGCGCGGGTATTTTCCCGTGGCCGCCTCGGCCACGTTTCGCCCCCCGCCGAGGCGGATCAGATCATCCACGAAGGTCCCTTTGCCGGCGCTGATCAGGGGGTTGAAATCAAGGATGTGGAGCACCCGGGGCCGGCGCCGCCCCTGGACCTTGTCACGGATGCTGCGGATCTTCTCTTCCATGGAGCGGACGATCCTCCGGGCAGGCTCCGGGGCAAAGGTGACCTCCCCGATATTCCGGATGGAGGTCAGGACCTCCAGGGCATCCCGGGGGTTGGCGATGTACACCGGGACCTTTAAACCGGCCAGCTTATCCACGAAGGTCCTCAGATCGCCCTCGGCAATCCCCACCACCAGGTCCGGCCGCAGGGCAACGATTTTTTCCAGGGAGGGATTGATATACCCCCCGATCTTCTCGATCTTCTTGGCTTCGGGCGGATACTGGCAGTAGTTGCTGACTCCCACCAACCGGTCTTCGAGGCCCAGGGCGAAAAGGATTTCCGTCACGTTGGGAGCTACGGAAACGATCCGCTGGGGCGGCCTGCTGACTTCCACCGTCCGCCCCACCTCATCGGTGAAGGTGGCCGAGAGTGCCCGATCGCCCATGCCGGAAAGAATACAAATAAAGAGAATAACCAGATGCCTTTTCAAGAATTCGTCCACCTACAGTTCGGAGTAATTTAGTTCGGACCGCAGACAGCCGAGCGCGGTTCTTGAAATGCGGTCAGCGGTCACTTCTCCCTTTCCGTTTGAATCCTTTTCCCAGTAACGAGTAACGTGTAACCAGTAACGTTTCCTTTCATTCATCATTCTTGTTACCCGTTCATCAGCTTCACCACCGTCCACGTGGGCGTGTAATCGATCACATTGAGGCATCCATAGTCCTGTTCGATCCGCAGGAGATGGCCCAGGGGCAGGTGCAGGGCATCGGCCAGGATCACCCGGTTCAGGGCCCCGTGGCAGACCAGCACCATCTCCTCTCCCCGGTGGCGTTCGATCAGCTCTCCCAGCTTGGGGATCGCCCGCTGCCGAACTTCACCCATGCTCTCCCCTTCGGGAATGCGGAAGGCCTCCACGTTGCTCAACCACTGGGGAATGTCCGTTGGGTAGCGCTCCATGACCTGGGAATAAGTCAAGCCCTGCCAGCGGCCGAAATGGACTTCCCGGAACTCGGGGAAAACCTTAGGCTTGAGGCCATGGGGCCGGGAAATGATCTCCGCCCCTTTTCGAGTGCGCAGGAGGTCGCTACTGTATACCGCCCGAAGTTCTTTGTCTCCCAAAAGGTCACGGAGCCTCTCCATCTGTTGGATCCCCCGGGAAGTGATATCCACATCGGTTTGGCCGTTGTACACCCCATGACTTACAACTTCCCCGTGGCGCGTGAGATAGAGTCGTGTCCGATCGGGTTCCACTCTTTGTCCTCGCATTTCTTATATTCAAAACTAAAAACCGTCAAGCAAAGAGGCCAGTTTCGAGTTTCGAGCCTCAGGCTCAATTCCCTTTGGATCCTCTCCAAATTAGTCAGTTAAATAATTTATGAAAGCTTGCCAAGGGCCTGGAAGGAAAGTCAGATTGCGCCGCAAGCATCGGCGGGATATTGCTTTCCCAAGTCTCCCTGGTTGACTTCCGCAAAGCACCGCGGGGGCGGCAAAAGAAAACTTCGATGTAGAGACAGGAAACCCCCGCCACAGCTAAGAAGGGATGGCTGCCTCATGATTGCAAGCAATAGGACTTTCCTTCCGGGACCCTGGAATCACTGGGCATTTCGAAAATACCAGATCCTTGACGCTCAACTAATTTGGAGATGATCGATCCTCTTTAACTCGAAACTTTTTTAAAAGAACCCATGAAAGACCCCCACCACCATCAGCAGGACCAGGATTTCATGGATCTCATTGGCGGCCCCGAGGATATCCCCCGTAACCCCGCCGATCTTTTTCTCGAAAAACAGCTGAATCCCCAGGGCGGAGACTCCCACCGCCAGCCATAGGACCGCCCCCCAGAACCGCAGGAAAAATGCGGCCACAATCAGGGAGGAAGCCGTGGCGATCACCATCTCTCTTTTCTTCACGTTTTCTTTAAAAATCTTGCCCAGCCCTCCTTCCGGACGGGCATAGGGAGTCCGGTAGGTCAGCTGGACCATGGACCAGCGGCTCAGGACCAAGGCCACCAGCAATGTCTTGCCGACGATCTCTTCGGGGAGTGAATTCAGAGCCAGGAATTTAACCCCCAGGGTTAGAATGAGGCCCACGACCCCGAAGGTCCCCACCCGATGGTCACGCATGATCTGGAGCCTTTCTTCGGTGGACTTTCCGGCCGCCATCCCGTCCAGCGTGTCGGCCAGCCCGTCCAGATGAAGGGCTCCGGTGAGAATGGCCAGCAGGAGGATGATCAGCCCGTCGCAGAGGGTCCGGGGAAAAGCATGGGAAAACAACCAATAGGCTGCCCAGAGAATGACCCCGAGCAGAAGCCCGACCAGGGGATAGTAGGACATGGAGCGACCCAGGTCCCGGGAGCCTATGTCAGCGTCCTTCTTGCCGCCGGGAAGAATGGTCAGAAACCGCCAGGCCAGAAGGAAGCTGGTCATTTTTCCCCTTCCGAGACTCCCGCTTCGGCGAAGGTGGCCATTTCGTTTAAAACCTTCACCGATGCCTCGATGATGGGCATGGCCAGGGCTGCACCGGTTCCTTCGCCCAAACGGAGCGAAAGGTCGAGAATCGGCTTCTGTCCGATGTACTCCCACATGAACGGGTGCCCGACCTCCGCGGATCTGTGCGAGGCAAAGAGGTACTCCCGTGTCACGGGATTGAGGGCTGCGGCAATCATCGCCCCGGCGGTGGAAACAAACCCATCCACCACCACCGGGATCCGGTGGACCGCACACCCGATGATCAGCCCGGCGATTCCGGCAATCTCGAACCCCCCAACCTTGGCCAGCACATCGAGGGGATCCCTGGAGTCCGGGGAATTGATCTCCAGGGCCTTCTCGATCGTTCTGATTTTGCGCACCAGACCCCTATCATCGATCCCCGTTCCCCGGTGGGTTACCCGGTTCACGGGAAGGCCGGTCATGACCGCCAGGATGGCGCTGCTCGGGGTTGTATTGCCGATGCCCATATCTCCCGTTCCCACCAGGTCGGCCTCCCGGCTTTTGGCGTGATCCGCCATTTCCATTCCCACAGAAATGCCCTGCAGGGCCTGTTCCCTGGACATGGCCGGACCGCGGGCGATGTTTCCCGTTCCCCGGGCCACCTTGCGGATGACCAGCCCTTCCACGGGCTCAAAAGGATGGTCCACGCCGATGTCAACGACCACCACTTCCGCTCCCGCATGCTTCGCCAGGACATTGATGGCCGCCCCCTGGCGGAGAAAATTGTAGACCATCTGGGGAGTGACCCCCTTGGGGTATGCGCTGACTCCTTCGGCCGTCACCCCGTGGTCTGCGGCAAAAGTATAAACCATCTTCCCCTGGATCCGGGGATGGATATTCTCGACAATGGCCACGTACCGCTTGGCGATCTCTTCGATCTGTCCCAGGCTTCCCCGGGGTTTGGTCAGCTGATCCAGGCGTTCCTGGGCCCGATCGAAAAACTCCTTCTTCAACGGCTGAATGGCGGCCAGCCGGTTTTTTAGCTCCTCCTCAAGACTCATCTCTTAAACATTTCCCCTTATGCTTGATCCTGGTTCATTGGCCATTGGTCATTGGGCAATGATCATTGGTCATTGGACATTGGACATTGGTCATTGACCATTGCTCTCTGCTCCATGCATTTTTCTTTCCCTGCCCCCTGCACCCTTTATTTTCTGCGCGATTCCGCTCACCAGGAAATAAACCTCATTCGCCTCCCGGGCCGCCTTCTGCTGGATGAAACCGCTGAGATCCCGGAAAAGCCTGGCCTGGGCATTCTCCGGAACGATTCCCATACCTACCTCGTTGCCGACGAGAATCAGGGAGCACTTGGCCTGCCGGGAAACTTCCAGCAGACGATTCCCCTCCTCCAGGATCTTTGCTTCGTTCCACCCGGCCATCAGGAGGTTGGAAATCCAGAGGGTCAGGCAGTCCAAAAGGATGAGGTCAAAGTGGTTTCCCTCTTCCGATATGCGGTCGGCGACCTTGAGCGGCTCCTCCAGGGTCTGCCAGCCAGCCGGACGGTTCTCCCGGTGGCGGCGGATCCGCTCGGCCATCTCTTCATCCAGGCCCTGGGCCGTGGCCAGGTAGGCTTTGGCGCCCGAGAATTGCCGGGCCAGCTCCTCGGCAAAACGGCTCTTCCCGCTCCTGGCCCCGCCGGTAATGAAGATGATCTTTTTATTCATAAATACCTTTCACCGCAGAGCACGCAGAGACCGCTGAGAAAAAATGAAATTATTAAAACCAAAAAATAAAAGGGGGAAATGAAAATTCCCATTCCAGAGGCTGGCCTTTGGTTTTTTATTTTGCATCCTCTGCGTCCTCTGCGATCTCTGCGGTGAAAAATTAAAAAACCCCAACTTCCCGGGGAAGAAAGTTGGGGTTCTGGAAATTCAAACCGGTTACCCGCCCTTCCCCGCGGAAGGATTGCAAGGCGCATGACGAGTCGGGCAGGTTTCCTGGCTTGCGGCTTCCTACTTACCACGCCTTCCCGGACCTAAGTCCAGTGGCTGAAAAACAGGTACGAGGTTTGAGGTTAGAGGTTCGAGGCAAAAGACGAATTTTCTATTTTTTATCTTTGGTCTTTTCCACTAACCTCTTACCTCTAACCTCAAACCAGTCTTTCGTGTGGCTTTCGTTCCGCTCACAGTTGCGGGGCAGCGGTAGACTTGCACTACCTTCCCTTACCGTCTCGCAAATAACTACAGCGTTCAGTGATCAGCCTTCAGCTGTCAGCTAATACAAAAACATAGATTCTTTTCCTGATCGCTGAATGCTGAGAGCTGGCTACTGACGATTGCCTTATCTTCACACTCTGGAATAGGATTGTCAATGAAAATTTCAACGGAGCGGATTTCCAATGCCTCTGCCCAAGATACTGATTTTACAAGAGATTCGGCGACCCGGCCAATGGTTGCCTTTCGTTGCCTTTTCCTTTGACACCCAAAACCCCCCTTTTTATAATGGGCGTGGTTCAAAAAGCAAACCAGGAGAGGAGAAAAAGATGGAATTGAAAAACATTATTTATGAGAAGAAAGATTCCCTGGCCTGGATTACCCTGAACCGTCCGAACGTCCGCAATGCCCAGAATGACGATTTGCGGGCGGAGGTCCTCTGGGCTTTGGAGGACAGCAGGGATGACGAAGATGTCCGTATCATCATTATTACCGGTGCCGGGGATAAAGCCTTCAGCGCCGGCGCGGATATCAGCGAATTTCCCAAGAGGACACCGGCCGATATTCTCCGGGGAAAAGGAAAAAAGAGGATGACGGACTTGCTCCGGGAAATTCCCAAGCCGGCCATCGCCATGGTCAACGGCCTGGCCCTGGGCGGCGGATGCGAGCTGGCCATGGCTTGCGACCTAATCATCGCTTCCGAAAATGCCCAATTTGGCCAGCCGGAAATTAATGTCGGAGTAATCCCGGGCGCCGGGGGCACCCAGGTTCTCCCCCGCCTGGTGGGGGAAAAGAAAGCCAGAGAAATGGTCTTTACCGGGGCTTTTATCTCCGCGCCGGAGGCCCTGGCCCGGGGGCTGGTTAATAAAGTGGTTCCCCAGGAAAAACTGCGGGACACGGTCATGGAGATGGCTGGAGCCATATTGCGCCATAGCCCGGTTATTCTGAAGCTCTGCAAGTTGGCCATTAACAAGTCCCTCGACGTCCCCTTATCGATCGGCATGGATTGCGAGCGGGACCTCTTTGCCATGTGCTTCGGTACCGAAGACCAGAAGGAGGGGTCGAAGGCCTTCCTGGAAAAGCGAAAGCCTCAATACAAGGGGAGATAGGCTTTCTCCTTTGGGATGCTTATATCTCTTTCCCCCTCCGCTCTTGGCCCGTTGCTTATTTCTCGGGAGACTGAAGCCTGGCCAGCGGGAATGAGAATATGGAGGAAAGGAGGAAAAGCGAAAAAAATCCGTCACCTAGCCGAGGGGATCGGATTTCGGCCATTCAGGCCATTAGGAACAAAATTCCTTCCCCGGAGATAGAGGAAAAGGTGTGCAAGGAACTGGAGAACAAACAGAGGAAAGTGACCGGCGCTGTTTACCTCGACCCTCAGATCAGCCAGGCCGGGTTTACCGGCCAAAAGCTACCGGGCAATACGGGCGCCGCGATGCAAGTAAGGAAAATTGCCGCCGCCCTATTGTCTGAACCGGAATAATCATTTTCTCTACATCGCAATAAAACTCGGGATTCCTTTTATCCTTGTAACCTGAAACCTAAGACCTGGGGTAGGGATGTGAAAGGGACAGAGAAGGGCAATCCATATCTCCTTCAGCCTCCCCCATGCACCTTGCTCGTTGGTTTTCGCTTTCTACGCTATGCTCCTTGCTCTCCGCTCCTTGCTTGTTCTCCCATGACGTACTTGTGGATTGCATCCGCCGCCTTCCGTCCGGCCCCCATGGCCAGGATGACCGTGGCCGACCCGGTCACGATGTCTCCTCCGGCGTAAACCCCCTTCTTGCTCGTGGCTCCGGTCTCCGGATCGGCGATGATGTAGCCCCATTTGTTGGTCTTTAAATCGGGGGTTGTGGAAGGGATCAGGGGATTTGCTCCGGTTCCGATGGCGACGACCACCATATCCACTTCCAGGACGAATTCCGAGCCGGGGATGGGAATGGGCCGGCGTCGGCCCGATTCATCGGGCTCTCCCAGATCCATTTTCTGGCACTTCATCCCGCAGACCCAACCATCGTCCTTCCCCAGGATTTCCACCGGCAGGGTCAGGAAATGAAATTGGATTCCTTCTTCCTCGGCATGGTGGACTTCTTCGATCCTTGCGGGCAATTCTTTCTTGGACCGGCGGTAAACGATGTAGACTTCATCGGCCCCCAGGCGGAGGGCCGTTCGGGCCGAGTCCATGGCCACGTTTCCGCCCCCCAGGACCGCCACTTTTTTCCCCCGGGCGATAGGAGTATCGTATTGGGGGAAGAGATACGCCTTCATCAGATTGGAGCGGGTCAGGTACTCGTTGGCCGAGTAAACCCCGTTCAGGTTCTCGCCCGGGATGTTCATGAAGGTCGGGAGGCCGGCCCCCATTCCCAGGAAGACCGCATCGTACCCGTTGGCCATGAGATCATCCACCGTGAAAATCTTCCCGATGACCATGTCGCACTTGACTTCCACCCCCAGCTTTTGCAGGTAGTCCACCTCGGCCTGGACGATGGCCTTGGGCAGGCGGAACTCGGGAATGCCGTAAACCAGGACCCCCCCTGCTTTGTGCAGGGCCTCAAAGACCGTCACCTTGTGCCCTTTCTTGATCAAGTCTCCGGCCAGCGTCAATCCGGCGGGGCCCGAGCCCACCACGGCTACCTTTTTCCCCGTGGGGGAGGCCATGGCGGGCCTGGTGAATTCTCCCTGCTTCTGTTCGAAATCAGCCGCAAAGCGCTCCAGCCGCCCGATGGCTACGGGCTCCCCTTTCTTCCCCAGAATGCATACTTTTTCGCACTGGTCTTCCTGGGGACAGACCCGGCCGCAGACCGCAGGGAGGCTGTTCATCTCCTTGAGCTTGCGGGCCGCCCCCCGGAAGTCCTCCTGGAGAATCAGCCAAATGAAACCCGGGATGTCGACGGAAACCGGGCATCCCGTCACGCAGACGGGTTTTTTACACTGCAGGCACCGGCTGGCCTCCAGCTTGGCCAGCTCCGGGGTATAGCCAAAAGGCACCTCGTCGAAATTCCTGGCCCGGACCTTGGGCTGCTGCTCGGGCATGGGGGTCCGGGGAATCTGGGCTTTTTTCTTCTTTTCCGTCGGCTCGGTCATCCGCTCTTTCCTCCCGCACAGGCGTCCCCCGGATGGAGGAACATCTTCGCCGCCTGCTGCTCCTGATCCAGGTAAGCCCGCTGGCGCTTCACCAGTTCGGCAAAATTCACCTCGTGGCCGTCAAACTCCGGCCCGTCCACGCAGACGAAGCGCGTCCTGCCTCCCACGCTGACCCGGCAGGCCCCGCACATACCGGTGGCGTCCACCATGATGGGATTCAAGCTCACCACGGTCTTGAGGTTTTTTCCCCGGGTGACATTGCAGACCACCCGCATCATGGGCACCGGACCGATGGCCACCACCAGGTGAATGGGGTCTCCCTCGTCGATGACGTCCTGCAATACATCACTGACAAAGCCGTGATACCCGTAGCTACCGTCATCCGTGGAAACCTTGAGCACATGGGAAACCTTGGCCATCTCCTCTTCGAGGATCAAAAGATCTTTGGTCCGGGCCCCGATGATGGAAATCACCTTGTTCCCCGCCTCGCGCATGCCCTTGGCGATGGGATAGACCGGGGCGATCCCGATTCCGCCGCCGATGCACACTACCGTCCCGAAGTTTTCGATGTGGGTGGGACGGCCCAGCGGCCCGATCAAATCCAGGATCGAATCCCCGGTCTTGAGCTTGCCGAGGTACATGGTGGACTTGCCCACTTCCTGAAAAATCAGGGTGATGGTCCCCGCCGACGGGTCCGCGTCGGCAATGGTCAGGGGAATCCGTTCTCCCTCTTCATGCGTTCGCAGCACCACGAACTGGCCGGGTTTGCACTTTTCGGCGATCTCCGGAGCGGCCACTCTGAACTGCTTCACCGAGGCCGCCAGGAGCCTGGCATCGACGATGGGAAACACTCGATTTTCTCCTTTCCCTGGGATGGAGTGCGGTTCTTTCCTTTCCCCATCCGGGAAATTTTTTTAGCAAATTTCATGCCTTTGCGCACAACCTGGTATCTGCAAATAGCATAGAATCGTAACCATTGTCAATGTTACGAGTCGCCTGCCTACCCCAGCCATCTTTTGCGCCGTTTGTAATGCTTCACGTCCCTATAGCTTCGCCGGGCCCCCATTCCGGTAAAACCAAGGTAGAACTCCTTCACATCCTCATTTCTTTTCAATGTCTCCGCCGGCCCATCCAACACAATCCTCCCATTCTCTAGGATATATCCGTATTCCGCTAGTTCCAGGGCAATATGGGCGTTTTGCTCGACTAACAGGATGGACACCCTCTCTTCCTTATTGATCCTGCGGGCAATTCCGGAAATCTCCCTGACCAGCAAAGGCGCCAATCCCATGGAAGGTTCGTCCAGGAGCATGATTTTGGGGTGGCCCATCAGGCACCGGCCCATGGCGATCATCTGCTGTTCCCCGCCGGAGCAATAGCCGGCAGTCGAATTCTTAATATGCTCCAGCCGGGGAAAGAAACCGTAGACCCTGTCCAGGTCTTTCTTAGCTCGGCCTCCATTCCCCCGGATGATCAGGCCTCCGGCCTTGAGATTTTCCTCCACGGTGAGGTGCTCAGCCAAGCGCCTTCCTTCCATGACCTGGAGGATCCCCATTCGGGCTATATCTTCGGGATAATATTTATGGATCGGGTTCCCTTCATAATAGACCCCCCCATCCGTTACTTCCCCCTCCTCGGTCCGGAGCAATCCCGATATGGCTTTCAGGGTAGTCGTCTTCCCCGCGCCATTGGCCCCCAGGATGCAAGAGAACCCACCCGGCTTGAGTTGGATGTTGACCCCTTTCAGGACCAGAATGGTATTGAGGTATTTAACCTCCACATTCTTCAATTCCAGCATGCAGGATCCTCTCCCTGGAATCTGTCTATTTTACCGGGGCGTAGTGGATCTGGATGGTCTCATCTTTGAAGAATCCCTTCTTGATCATATCGTCGGGGACCAAGCGGGGAACCCGATACCAGGGCGAAAGGACGGTTACCTTCCCATTCTTTATGCCGATCAGTCGGTCGTGGTTCGCCAGACGCCGATCATCCTTGCCCGCTGGGGCACTCTGAAATTTGGTGGTCGTGTCATGGGCGTTATAACCCGCGAGGGTCTGAATGCCCAGCTCTTTCACGTCTTTTCCGGTGATCCGCTGGCAGGCTTTGGCCAGGTCGACTTTGTCTCTTTTCATGATTCCCACCAGAGCCCGGCGCACCGACTCCAGGATGTTGGCTTTCATCCGGACGCCCCTCATGTACTGTATGTTGGGCATGGCGGGCTCTTTCCGGTATTTATCATTGAGCATCTTGGCGAATTTGACGCCCGGTGCCTGCGGTTCGGCCGCAGGAACAAAAACGGGCTGAGGACACATATAGCCCTCGGCCGATTTCGGACCCACAATCTCCAGCAGCTGATCCGCCGGTGCCCAGAGATTGGCCATCAGAAAAATCTTACCGGTCAGGCCTAACTTTTGGATCCCTTTCATGATAACCGCAGGGGTCTGCACGATGGAATTCGACCAGATGATATCCACCCCCCGTTTCTCAAAATCCGACAGAAAGCCCATAATTTCTGGGTCCGTGGGCATCAAGGTGCAGAATCTTTCTACCACTACCTCATATTTGCCGGTCTTCTTTCCATGCCTTTTGGTGGGCTCAATGGCCGCCCGTCCGTATGCGGTGTCCCAGGTCAGGTGGGCCACCTTGGCCTTCCTCCCCTGGCCTTTTTGGGGCCAAAGGTTGTCGATGAAATACTCGATCGCGCCAGCCGCCGATTCCCCGTAACTCCAGCAGTCCATATAGTTCCAGGCGGGAGGATAGAGCTGGGGGTCACTAAAACCGATCCCGTAGCATACGATCTTATCCCTTTCCAGGATCGGTTTCATCATCTCTTGGTTTGGAGAGGACCACATTTCAATGATCGTGGGCTTCGGTTTCCCCATCCTGAACCTCTTATACGCCGACATGAACCGGGCATCCACGTTGCCAAATTCCGCCCAGGCGTACTTTACCTCTACATCCCCCTTCCCGTCGAGGTCCACATCCAGCCCCCCTTGGTCGGCGATCCAGGCCAGGTAGTCCTTCCCTCCCTTTTCGGAGGGGATGGCAATGGGCGCATACGCGCCGGTAAGGTCGATGATGTTGTGGATGGTGATGAATGGCTTGGCAGCCGCCGGGCCCACCGAAGGCCCCCACAGGAAAAGCAGAGCAGCCAACGTTCCCGCCAGATACAGAAGTTTGCCTTTTGTTTTCATCTTCCCCCTCCCTTTCTTGAAATGACTGAATATCGAACCTTCTCTCTTTTTAACCACTCCCCCCAATCCTTTCCTCAGTAGGGAAAAGGATGAAGACGGTAGGACCTCTTGATGATTTGCCAGCGGTGGGCAATCCCCCGGGGCTCAAACACCAAGAAGATGATGACGATCAAAGCATAAAAGATTAAGGAAAAGGCGGCCGAAGCGTAAAAGGCCATACCGCCCAAAAAAGCCTCGGCCAGAGGCGTCACCAGGGTGCTGAGCTCGTCCATGATCTTCCAAACCGCCGCCCCGGCAATGGCCCCGAAGATGCTGCCGAACCCTCCCACAACCAGGAATCCTAAAAACCAGATGGAATCGTCCAGACCGAACCATTCCACGTTCACATACTCGTAATAAGCTCCGCCCAAGGCCCCCGCAATCCCGGCGAAGAAGCATCCGATGCCGAAGGCCATGATCTTGGTGTAGGCAATGTTGATTCCCATGATTTCCGCGGCGATGTCATTATCCCGCACGGCTACGAAAGCGCGGCCCAGTTTGGTCCGGCTCAAATTCGTGGCCAGGTAGGTCATCAGAATGGTGATGGTCAGGACCAGAAGGTAATAGTTGCGGTCCGTCTGAAAGTCGATCCCCAGGAGCATCCCCGGTCTTTTCATCCACATCCCGTCGGTCCCGTTGGTCACCGACCGCCAGTTGCTGATAACATAGACAATCACGAAATGAGCCGCCAGGGTGGCGAAGGCCAGGTATAAACCCTTCATCCGCAGAGCCGGAATTCCAAACATCATTCCTATGACCATGGGCACCAGCCCGGCCAAAGGCAGACAGACCCAGAAGCTGAGCCCGAAGTGCCTCTGGAGAATTCCCACCGTGTACATCCCCACCCCCATGAAGGCTGCATGCCCGATGGAAATGAGGCCGCAATAGCCGGTAATAATCTGGAGTCCCAGCATGCCGATGGTGAAGGCACAGATCACGATCAGGATGGAGATCCCATATTCGTTCGTCCAGAAAGGGAACAGATACATAGCTACGATCAGAAGGGCCAGCAAACCTTTGCGCAGGGGAGTCCGGAAAAGCTCTTTAGCCTGGTAGTAATTTCGATCGAAAATTCCGCAGGGCCTATCCACATTGACGCTCATAGCCTATAACCTCTCGATCTTGACCAGCCCGAAAAGACCGTAGGGCTTGAGGAAGAGAATCACCAGCAAAAAAACAAAGGGGATCATCATCGTGGTTTCTCCGGGCAGAAGGGGGGCGATATAGCTGATGGTCAGCATCTGTAAGATCCCGATGGCCAACCCGGCAATAATCGCCCCGGCAAAGGATTCCAACCCACCGAAGAGGACCGCCGCAATAGCTATGAGACCGTTGGCATCCAGGGCTAGGCCTACCCCTTGAATATTCCCCAGCAGCATCCCGGCCACCACGGCGATCATGCAGGAGATTACCCAGCTGTACTGAAAGACCCGTTTGACATTGATGCCCAAGTTCTGCGCCACTACGTGGTCTTCATGGACGACCCGCATTCCCAGGCCAATTCTGGTTTTGTCATAGAACAGCATGAGGGCCGCGATCAGGGCAGCACAGAGGAAGAAGCCATAGACCTGAATCTTGGGGAGGTGCAAAAATCCGACCTCCCAGGCTCCTTGAGGCAAAAACGATTCTCCAAACCCCTGGATATTCCCTTTGCCCACCAAAATTCCGACTCCCCGCAGGAGAAGCATGAGACACAAGGTGACCACGATGGGGGCTAGGATGGGCTGCCCCACCAGGGGGCGCATGAATACCCTTTCGATGGCCATCCCCATCAAGGCGCCCGTGCCGCAAGTTATCAAGAACCCAAGCCACACAGGAAGATTCCAGACAATCAGACAAAACCACATGACATAGGCGCCGATGATCAACATGGCCGCCTGGGAAAAAGGAAATACGCGGGTTGATTTATAAATGACGACATAGCAGATGGCCAGCAGGGCGTAAATCCCTCCGCTGCTGAGTCCCAGGACGATGGATTTGAGGATTTCTTCCATTTCTATCCTTCTCCCAAATAGGCAGCAATGACCCTGGGGTCCTTTTTGATCCTCTCCGGGATTCCTTCGGCAATCTTGTACCCGAAGTCCAAAACCACAATCCGGTCGGCAATATCCATGACGACTCCCATGTCATGCTCGATGAGGACGACGGGGATATTTAAGAATTCGTTGATATCGATGATAAAGCGGGCCATATCTTCCTTTTCGTCCAGATTCATCCCGGCCATGGGTTCATCCAGGAGGAGAACCCTGGGTTCCAGGGCCAGGGCCCGCCCCAATTCCACCCGTTTTCTCAGGCCATAGGCCAGGGTGCCCACCACCGCCCCTCGCACGTGTTCCAGTTCCAAAAAATCGATGATGTCCTCGGCGATGGCCCGCTGTCTCGCTTCTTCCCGGTGAGCCCATGGGAAGTAGATCATCCCCGCCAAGAAATTGTACCGGATGTAAGGATGGCGGCCAGCAATGATGTTATCGATCACGGTTAATCCGTTGTAAAGGGCAATGTTCTGGAAAGTCCGGCACATTCCGAGTTCGGCAATTCTGTTGGAACGGAGGCCGGTAATCCGTTTCCCCTGAAAAAAGACTTCTCCCTCCTGCGCCCGGTAGAAACCGCTGATGACATTGAGAAGACTCGTCTTCCCCGCTCCATTGGGTCCGATGATGGCTAAGATCTCGCCTTCCCGGATATCCACGTCAACCTGGCTCAAAGCCTGAAGCTTGCCGAAGCTCAGGCTGATTTTTTCGGCCTTCAGCAAGGCTTGGTCTCCCGAAGCCGGAAGAGGGCCTGGCTTCTTTTCCATACATTCCCGCAGCAACGACAGCCCGTAGCTGTATCGCTGCTCTCGCTTCTTGTTCATCTGCTGAGGGTTTCCGGCCATAGAAAATTAACCTGGAATGGTCTCGATCCGAAGGGGAATTTTCATCATCGAAGTCCGGCCATCCCGGTAGGTGATGGTGGCTTCGATATCCACCCGGTCCTTCTCCTCGTACAGGGCAGTGACGATCTGCTCGTAACGCTGTTCCATGAAATTCCGTCTCAATTTTCGTGTCCGGGTCAGCTCGGCCTCATCGGGGTCAAAATCTTTATACAAAACTACGAATTTCTTCAGCCGGGTTACCGCAGGCAGGGCGATGTTGACCCGCTGAACGACGCCGGCCAATAATTTCAGGACTTCCGCCTTTTGGGAAAGATCCGCATGGGAAGTATAGGCGATATGGTTTCTTTCCGCCCACCGCCCGCTATTTTCATAATTTTAACCGCCCTTCGATGTAGGTGGGAGAAAACCTTTCACCGCTCTTCAGGGTCTGCATATCCCTCACCCGGTCGATTACGTACAGCTCCCCCTCGTCATCCATATATCCGCCATCCCCGGTAAAGAAGTACCCTTCGCGAAAATTTTTGGCTGTCTCCGTTACCTGCCGATAATACCCCTGAACCACGCCGACCCCGCCGAGCAATATTTCTCCCTCCTCAGTGATCTGAACCTCCACGCCGGGAAACGGCTGCCCCGATCCTTCGGAACGGTAGTAGTTCCCCTCCAGTTGCAGGACGTCCAGGCCTGAAACCTCAGTGGAGCCATATCCCTGCACGAGGGGGACCCCGATCGCCCGAAGGAGGCGGAAATTATCCGGGCTCAACGCGGCACCAGCCGTAATGGGAGTCCGGGTCCGGGTCAGGCCGAGCTTGTCCTGCAGATGGCGAAAGACCACCCAATACCCAAAAAATCGGAGAACTCGCCAGGGCCAGGCGACGTGTTTCCTTTCCTCCTGGGCCTGGGCAATCCTGTAGCCCACAGGGAGGAATAAATCATAGAGGAATTTTTTCCAGAAAGGAGCGTCGATCATCTTGGCCTGGATCTCGGAACAGATCATCTCCCATTGCCTGGCTCCCAGCAGGATAACCGCCGGGGCAATCTCCCGGAGATCGGAACGAATGGTCTCTGCCTTTTCGATAAAATTCACCACGATGCCCTTTATCAAGTTGGGAGCCACGGTAAAAATCTGTTCCCCAACCCAAGCCGGAGGGAGAAAGGAAAGGTTCTCATCTTTCTCTTTCCAGGGCAAAGCCGCATCCCAGCCGCGGAAAAGGCTCAGAAGGTTTCGGTGGGTGACCATGGATCCTTTGGGCAGGCCGGTTGTGCCCGAGGTGTACAGGAGAACGGCAAGATTCTCGGGTTGGGTCTGACCGATCTTTTCGGTAAAAAAGGTGGGATGCGTTTTTTCGTATTCCTGCCCCATTTCCATCAGGTCATCGAAGCCCAGCAGCCAGGGATCATCGTACCCCCACATGCCTTTGGCCACCCAGTAAATGACCTTCTGCACCTTGGGGATCTTTTCCCGGCAGGCGATGATTTTATCGATCTGCTCTTGATCATCGGCCATGACGATCTTGGCATCGGAGTGATCGATGATGAAGGCAAGCTCCGAAGGGATGGAGTCGGTATATAATCCCACGGAAGCTCCGCCCAGGCTTTGCGCCGCCAGTTGCCCCATGAACCATTCGGGAGCATTTTCCCCGCAGATGGCGATCTTATCTCGGGGCCCAAATCCCAAACTGGCCAGTCCGCCCGCCAACCATTTGACCCGCTCATAAAGATCGTTCCAGGTAAGTTCCCGCCAATATCCGAAATCCTTATAGCGGTAGGCGACCCGCCTCGCCCCCCAATTCTGGTAATTACGGAGTAACAACTTGGGAAAGGTGTCTTCTCCCGCAGGGGGGTGCAGTCTGGCCCAGGTTTTTTCGGTGATGAATTCCGCCACTCTCCCGTCTCCACTCCCTACAAGGTCGGTATGGAGAATTCAGCGTTGAATTGCCGGTGCACGATTCCCAGGCCAGAAAATTCAGGCAGGGAAGAAGCGATTTTGCCGCTTATGAAAAATTTTCTTTTGTCATTTCCCAGGTCCTTCCAGAGTTCTTCGAGCTTTTTCGCCGCCCCCTTGATTCCCTTCTCTCCCCCCACCCCTCGAAGGATGTAGGAACCGAAGACCCCTCCATAAATATAGGGCTCAGTACAAGACAAGGTCATTTCGCCTCGTGCGGGAATCACGCCGCCGGGGATAGAGCCGGTCAGCACGATCGTCTTGTCGGGCGTGCCATCTTCCACTTTGGCCTCGAAATAGAAATCCTCCACTTTGGCCCAAACCTGATTGGGGTTGACAATCTTGAAACTCGCCCGGAAAACCAGAGTATCCGTTTTCCCGTAAGGAGGCTTAGCGGCAATGGGATTGAGCCTCTCCATGCCTAGGAACTCCACGGAAAGGGGAAGATTTTCAGCCGGAGAGGTTGTGGAGACGGCTCTAGGACCGGCACATGCCAGAAGGAAGGCCATACCCGCGATCATCACCCACAAGATCGATGCTTTCTTGTTCATTTTACCCTCCTTTTATTCTATTGGCTTTGAAGCCAACGGAGATTGCCCATCGATCACCCTTTCTGCTCCTAGCCATTGCGGCGAAAAACGTCCTCCTTGTAGGCTTTGCACAGCGTGCATTCCTGAGGGCCCTCGCAGGCCGGGACCCGATGGCTTTTCCCCCGGGATGCTCCGTGACGGAAAAAATAACCACAATGAGTACGCCCATCCTTAAAAACCAGGAGCGGAACCCATCTCTTAACCGAGTCGCAAAAAAGGGTTGTGGCGGTTAATTTCCAATTCATAGAAACCAACCCCAT
>LJUR01000268.1 GCA_001304105.1 Deltaproteobacteria bacterium SM23_61 | reverse complement strand
GGGGTGTTTGGGCTTTTCAAAAAAGCTGAAAAGGTCTTCCAAGGCTGGTCTCCTTTAAGCTTCTTCTTTTTCCAGAAGCTCCATGTCCAGGCAGAGGCTCTGCAACTCCTTTACCAGGACGTTGAAGGACTCGGGGACCCCGGCATCCAAGGTGTGCCCCCCTTTGACGATGGTCTCGTACATCCTCGTGCGGCCCAAAACATCGTCAGACTTGACGGTGAGGAATTCTTGCAGCCCGTGGGCCGCTCCGTAAGCTTCCAAGGCCCACACTTCCATTTCCCCCAGGCGCTGGCCGCCAAATTGGGCCTTGCCTCCCAGGGGCTGCTGGGTGATGAGCGAGTAGGGACCTACCGAACGGGCATGAATCTTGTCATCCACCAGATGGTGGAGTTTCATCATGTAAATAACCCCCACGGTCACCTTCTGGTCGAAGGGTTCGCCGGTACGGCCGTTATACAGAGTGACCTGAACCGTGCGGCCCGCCTCTTTCAGAAGCTGCTTGACCTCCTTCTCCGTGGCCCCGTCGAAGGCCGGGGAGGCCATGAACACGCCCTCCAAAAGGGTCCGGGCGTATTCTCGCAACTCTTCATCGCTCATCTCCTCGATCACCCGCGAGAATTTCTCCGAGATGTAAATCTTCTTGATTTTGTCCCGCAGGGCCTTGGGACTGTATTCCTTCTGGATCATTTGGTTGATCTGCTCCCCCAGTCCCTTGGCGGCCCAGCCCAGATGGGTTTCCAGAATCTGTCCCACGTTCATTCGCGAGGGGACGCCCAGCGGGTTTAGGATGATGTCCACCGGCGTCCCGTCTTCCAGGTAGGGCATGTCTTCCTCGGGAAGGATCCGGGAGATGACCCCCTTGTTTCCGTGACGGCCGGCCATCTTGTCCCCCACGGAGAGCTTCCGCTTGATAGCCACATCGACTTTGACCATTTTGATCACTCCAGGAGGCAGCTCATCGGCCTTCTTCAGACGAACGATCTTCCTCTCGAAGGCCCCCCGGATCAGCTGGATCCGCTCATCCAGCCCTTCCCAGATCTTTTCCGCCTCGGACTTCTTCTTGGGGTTCTGGATGTTTGCATCGCGGAGGCGGTGGTCCGGGATTTCGGCGAGTATCTCTTTGGTCAGTTTGGTATTCTTGGCGATCATCGTCTTTCCGCTGCGCTCCTCGGGAAAACGGGTAGTAAGGACCTCATTCATGTAGAGCCTCCTCACCCGCTGGGCAGCCAGGTGCTGGACGATTTGCACTTCGTCCTCCTGATCACGCAGAATCCGGGCGATTTCCTCCTCTTCGATGGATTTGGCCCGGCTGTCCTTTTCTACGCCCCGGCGGCTGAAGATCTTGGCTCCGATCACGATCCCTTCCACTCCCGGCGGCACGCGCAGCGAGGTGTCCTTCACCGCCCCGGCTTTCTCCCCGAAGATCGCCCGGAGGAGCTTTTCCTCCGGAGAGGGCTGGGTTTCCCCTTTGGGGGTGATTTTTCCCACCAGGATGTCGCCGGCTTTCACCTCCGCGCCGATGCGGATGATGCCGCTTTCATCCAGGTTCTTGAGGGACTCGTCTCCCAGGTTGGGAATATCCTGAGTGATCTCTTCCTTGCCCAGCTTGGTATCCCGGGCGACCACCTCGAACTCCTCGATGTGCACCGAAGTAAAGCTGTCGTCTTTCACCACCCGCTCGCTGATCAGGATGGAGTCTTCGAAGTTGTAGCCGCCCCAGGGCATGAAAGCCACCAGAACGTTCCGCCCCAGGGCCAGCTCCCCGTTGCGGGTGGCCGGCCCGTCGGCGATGATCTGCCCCATCTTGACCCGCTGCCCCTCCTGGACGATGGGTTTCTGGTTGATACAGGTGTTCTGATTGGACCGCTGGTATTTGATCAGGTTGTAAATATCCACTTCGGAGCGGGATCCGTTCCGGCCGGTCCCGTCGGAGGCGCGGACGATGACCCGGGAAGAATCCACTTTTTCCACCACCCCGTCCCGCTTGGCCACCACCGCCACGCCGGAATCCCGGGCCACCGTGTCTTCCATCCCGGTGCCGATCAGGGGGGATTCGGCCCGCAGCAGGGGAACGGCCTGGCGCTGCATGTTGGACCCCATGAGGGCCCGGTTGGCGTCATCGCTTTCCAGGAAAGGAATGAGGGAGGCGGCCACGCTGACCAGCTGATTGGGGGAGACGTCCATGTAATTGATCTCATCCGGCTGCACGAGCGTGGGCTCTCCGGCGATGCGCGCCTGGATCATCTGGGCGGTGAACCTCCCCTTGGCGTCCACCGGGGCGTTGGCCTGGGCGATGACCTTGGACTCATCCTCCTGCAACGCCGAAAGGTATTCGATCTCCTTGGTCACCTGGCCGTTCACCACTCTGCGGTAGGGGGTTACAATAAACCCGTATTCATCCACCTTGCCATAGGTGCTCAGAGAGGCGATGAGCCCGATGTTTGGGCCTTCCGGGGTCTCGATCGGGCAGATCCGGCCGTAATGGGTGGGATGGACGTCGCGCACCTCAAAACCGGCCCTTTCCCGGGTCAAACCTCCAGGGCCCAGGGCGGAAAGACGCCGCTTGTGGGTGATTTCCGAGAGAGGGTTGGTCTGATCCATGAACTGGGAAAGCTGGGAGGACCCGAAAAATTCCTTCACCACCGCGGATACAGGTTTGGGGTTGATCAAGTCATGGGGCATGAGCGTTTCGGCATCCTGCAGGCTCATCCGCTCCTTGATGGCCCGTTCCATGCGCACCAACCCGATTCGGTACTGATTCTCCAGGAGTTCGCCCACGGCCCTCACCCGCCGGTTTCCCAGATGGTCAATGTCATCCACTTCCCCCATCCCGTCCTTCAGCTCGATCAGGTATTTGACCGCCTCCAGGACATCTTCACGTTGCAGAATCCGGACGTCGGCGAGAGCGTTTCTTTTCAGACGGTGATTAATCTTCAGCCTGCCCACCCGGGAAAGGTCGTACCGCTCGGGGTTGAAGAATAGGTTTTCCAGGAACGTCTTGGCCGTGTCCAGGGTGGGCGGTTCGCTGGGGCGAAGCCGCCGGTAGATCTCCAGCATGGCGTTGTAGATGGAGGCGGGGGTCTTATCCTGGGGGTTCTGCCGGCGGTGTTCTTCGATCGCCCGGGATTCCGTATCCTCGATCCGGTCGGCGGCCAGCGTGTCTCTCATGGAAGAGGAGACGTTCAGGTGATCGATAAACAGAAGATCGATCTCTTTCACCCCGGCGGCCCGCAGCTCCTCCACCTGTTCCTTGGTCAGCTCCGTATTGCAGGGGAACAGGACCTCGCCGGTCTGGGGGTGGACCGTGTTGCGGGCCAGAAAGCGACCGGCCAGGTCGGCCGCTTCAAGGGGAAGCGTTTTGACCTTGGCATCGGAAAGCCTCTTCAGCGCGCCCGCCGCGATCTTGCGGTTCTTGCGCACCACCACCTCGCCCGTTTGGGGATGACGGATATCTTCCGTGGCCCGCTTGTTGACCAGCAGATCAAAATCGAGGTTTTTGTAGATCCGGTCTTCTTTGAAAAAGACTTTTTCCGTGCGGTAGAAGAAATTCAGCAGATCTTCGGCCGAATATCCCAGGGCCCGCAGAACGATGGTGACTGGGAACTTCCGCCTCCGGTCGATGCGCACGTAAAGTAGGCCCTTGGTATCAAACTCCAGGTCCAGCCAGGACCCCCGGTGGGGGATGATTCGGGCTGAATACAGGGGTTTCCCCGTGTGGGTCCGCCCCTTCTCGTGTTCAAAGAGGATGCCGGGAGAACGATGGAGCTGGCTCACGATCACTCTCTCGGTGCCGTTTACGATGAAGGTCCCCTTATCGGTCATCAGGGGAATTTCCCCGAAGTATACTTCCTGTTCTTTGATGTCCCGCACCCGGGGCCGGGATTTGCGTTCCTCCTCATCCAGTTCGTAATTGATGAGACGGACGACCACCTTGAGGGGCGCGGCGTAGGTCATGCCCCGCTGACGGCATTCGTCCACTTCATACTTCGGTTCTCCCAGGGAGTAGCTGACGAACTCCAGGGACGCGGTCTCGTTAAAATCCCGGATGGGAAAGACGCTCTTGAAAACGGCCTGCAACCCGGTCTCCTGCCGCTCTTCCGGGGAAACATCTTTCTGCAGGAAACTCTCGTAGGACTTCCGCTGCACATCGATCAGGTTGGGAATATCGATGATTTTTTCGATCTTGGAAAAATTCAAACGAACGATGGCCTGGCCGCTTCCTGGGGAAGCCATTCCTCATTTCCTCCTCACCCCCCCGCAGGGGGTTTCTGGGGACCGCCAAGATACAGGCCCCCTTATTTGATCTCCACGGTGGCCCCGACTTCCTCCATCTTTTTCTTGATGGTCTCCGCTTCTTCCTTGGAAATCCCCTGTTTCAAGGGTTTGGGGGCCCCCTCGACCATATCCTTGGCCTCCTTCAGGCCGAGGCTGGTCAGCTCGCGCACGACCTTGATGACCTGGATCTTCTTCTCGCCCACGGAGGCGAGGACGGCGTCAAACTCGGTCTTCTCTTCCGCTGCCGGAGCCGCAGCCCCTGCGGCCGCCACGCCCGGAGCGGCGGCAACGGCCACCGCGGCCGCCGACACGCCCCACTTCTGCTCCAAAAGCTTGCTAGGTTGCTCAGATCGTCCACCAGTTTCTGTAAATCAGCCATTTTTTCTCTCCTTGAAGAAGAATTTTTGATCCCGAAAGATCATCGTTGACGGGTTTTTATTGCCTGCTCCGGGCCTGGAGCAACCGGGCCACCTGCGTGCCCGGGGCCCCCAGGAGCCGGGCCAGGCTGGTTGCGGGAGCCTGGATAAGACCCAGGATCTTCGCCCTCATCCCATCCAACCTGGGCAGCGAAACCCAGCCTTGAATCTCCGCCGGTCCCCAGAGCTTGCTGTCGGAGGCCGCCGCCATGATTTTGAGCTCCGGCCATTCTTTGGCATACCTGACCAGAACCCGGGCCGGAGCCACCGGGTCTTCGGCGCTCCAGGCCACTCCCACGGGGCCCTCCATGTGGGAACTCAGAATTTCCTTGTCCGTTCCCCGCAACGCCAGGCGGAAGAGGGTATTCTTGACCACCCGATACTGCACCGCCGCCTTGCGCAGCTCCCGGCGCAACTGGGTCATCCTCTCCACATCCAGGCCCGTGAAGCGGGTGAGGATGGCCACCTTGGCCTGGCTCATCCGTTGATGAAGGTCGGCAATCAGCTCGCTCTTATCCTCGCGTTTCAATCCTTCAAACCTCCTTCCGGGGTTGCCGACCTCCGAGCTGGAACGGGACCACGGATCTCGATGATCTTCCTCGCAATCGTCCTCTCCTCAAGGATCCATTCCGTCTCGGTAGGCCGGGAGAATCCCCATTAAGCGCGGTGCCGCGCACCTACGGTCTCCGACGAATCGACCCCCCGCAGGGGGTCAAGCTTTGGCCACCACCCGCAGATCATTGGGGTCCAGCTTGATCCCCGGACCCATGGTCGTCGAGATGGCGACGCTTTTTAAATAGGTTCCCTTGCTGGAAGCGGGCTTGGCCCGGATGATCACTTCCATCAGGGCCAGCACATTCTCCTTCAGTTGCTGGGGGGCGAAGGAGGCTTTTCCCACAGTGGTGTGGACGATGCCGGTTTTTTCCACTTTGAACTCCACCCGTCCGGCCTTCAACTCCTTTACCGCTCGGCCCACATCAAAGGTGACGGTTCCTACCTTGGGGTTGGGCATCAATCCCCGGGGTCCGAGGATTTTGCCGAGTTTTCCCACCGTGCCCATCATGTCGGGGGTGGCGATGGCCTTGTCAAAGTCGGTCCAGCCACCGGTAATCTTCTCCAGCAGGTCATCGGCCCCGACAAAATCGGCTCCCGCGTCCCGGGCCTCTTTCTCCTTCTCCCCCTTGGCAAAGACCAGGACGCGTACCTCTTTACCCACGCCGTGGGGAAGGGCCACCGTCCCCCGCACCATCTGGTCCGAATGCTTCGGATTCACGCCCAGCCGAATGGCCATGTCCACACTCTCGTCGAACTTCGCCCTCGCCGTTTCCTTGAGAATTTGGATTCCCGCCTCCAGGTCATAGCGCTTATTCCGGTCGACCCTCTTCTTGGCCTCTTCGTATTTTTTCCCTCGCCTGTTCATGCCGTCATCCCTCTACGATCTCGATTCCCATGGACCGGGCCGCTCCCTCCACCGTGCGGACGGCCGATTCCAGGCTTGTGGTGTTCAAGTCTGGGAGTTTGGTCTGGGCGATTTCCTTTACCTGCGCCCGGGTCACCTGCCCCACCTTGTTGCGATTGGGCTCCCCTGAACCCTTGATGATCCCCGCGGCCTTTTTCAGGAGGACCGCCGCCGGGGGGGTTTTGGTGACAAACGCAAAAGACCGATCCGCGTAAATGGTGATCACCACCGGAATGATCGTGCCTTCCATGTTCTTGGTCTGGGCGTTGAAGGCCTTGCAAAACTCCATGATGTTGACCCCATGCTGCCCCAGGGCAGGTCCCACGGGCGGCGAAGGGTTCGCCTGTCCGGCGGGAATCTGCAGCTTCACCATGCTAACTACTTTTTTAGCCATCGCCTTCCTCTGGTTTCATCCCTTCTTCACTTGGGCGAAATCTAGTTCCACCGGGGTGGATCGTCCAAAAATGGACACCAGAACCCGTACCTTTCCTTTGTCCGGATTGACCGCCTCTACCAGGCCGTTAAAATTGGAAAAGGGCCCGTCCACCACCTGGACCTGGTCCCCCTTTTCAAAAGTCAGCCGGTGTTTGGGCCGGAGCAGCCCTTCGCTCATCTGATTTTTGATCTCTTCCACCTCGGCGTCCGGAATGGGCGCCGGATTGGACCGGTCGCCCACAAAACCCGTGACTTTGGGGGTCTCTTTCACCAGGTGGTAGGTCTCCTCGTTCAACTCCATTTTCACCAGGATGTATCCGGGGAAAAACTTCCGGGAAGAAGACTTCTTCTTGCCTTTGATCATCTCGATCACTTTCTCCGCCGGCACCAGGATCTCCGAGAAAAAATCCTCCCGCTTGGCCGACCGGACTCGTTCTTCCAGGACCGATTTGACCTTGTTCTCAAAACCGGAGTAAGTATGCACCACGTACCACTTTTGGGCCATAGGACGCGTCCCCGCCTTATTCCAAAAAAACCTTGATTAACCGGGAGAGACCCAGATCCACGATCCCCAGGTAAAACGCCACTAGGAACACCGTAACCAAGACCACCGAGGTCGAGGCGATCGTCTCTTTGCGCGAAGGCCAGGTCACTTTTTTCATTTCCACCCGAACCTCCCGGAAAAACTGCTGGGCGGTCCGCAAAAATTCCCTGATTCTTTCCATGTCTCCCTTCCCGGATTCGGAAAATTTTCCTTTATTGGCAGGCCAGGAGGGATTCGAACCCCCATCACCCGGATTTGGAGTCCGGTGCTCTAGCCGTTAGAGCTACTGGCCTGCCGGTTCAGTTGTCTGTCCGCTGATCGATGGAGCGATCCCTGAACAAACGAGGGAAGGCCTAGGGAAGCCGCCTGCTCTGCCCCGCCAGCCTACTTGGTCTCTTTGTGCGGAGTATGGGTGCGACAAAAACGGCAGTATTTCTTGAACTCCAGTTTGTCCGGGGTCGAGCGCTTGTTTTTCGTGGTGGTGTAATTTCTCCGCTTGCATTGGGAACAAGCCAGAGTTACGATCTCTCTCACGGTTCTCCTCTTCTTGCATATAAACGGCAAAAGGAGTTCACGCCCTGCCGGGCTGAACTCCCCTTTTTCCTATAGACCGCCCGAGCGTCCGGGCAGCAGGCGAGGCTACTCGAGGATGTCGGAGATGACCCCGGCGCCCACCGTGCGCCCCCCCTCCCGAATCGCAAACCGCAACTCCTTCTCCATCGCGATCGGAGTGATCAACTGCCCCTCTATATTCACATTGTCCCCCGGCATCACCATCTCCACCCCCGAAGGCAACGTCACCACCCCAGTCACATCCGTCGTCCGAAAATAAAACT
>LJUR01000267.1 GCA_001304105.1 Deltaproteobacteria bacterium SM23_61 | reverse complement strand
TTTGGCTCGGAGCAAAAGATCCAATTCACCCGCAAGTCGGCCTGTCCGGTTTGCCGGGGAAGCCGTTGCGCGCCCGGGACGCAACCGACTGTCTGCCCCTATTGCGACGGCACGGGTTCCCTGCGGAGCCAGCGGGGTTTTTTCATCGTAGAAACGGCCTGCGAGCGCTGCAGGGGAGAGGGAGAGTACATTCCCCGGCCCTGCCCGCGCTGCGGGGGGACGGGGGTCTTGAAAATCCCCCAGGCCTTCAAAATCCGCACTCCTCCAGGAGCCGATAACGGAACCCGCCTGCGCCTTGCGGGCGAGGGGGAAACGGGCCGGAACGGGGGACCCACGGGGGACCTTAACGTCATCCTCTCCGTCCGAAAACATCCCCTGTTCACCCGCTCGGGAAACGATTTAAGCTGCGAGATTCCCGTCGAGTTGTCCCTGGCCTTCAAGGGAACGGAAGTGGAGGCCCCGACTTTAAAAGGGCCTGTACGGATCAAGATCCCGCCCCGGACCCCTCCCGGCAAGGTCTTTATCCTAAAAGGAATGGGAATGCCCTCCCTGGAGGGAAGAAAGAGGGGAGACCTGAAAGTCCTCATCCGGGTGGAAACTCCCAGCCGGCCCGGCAAGGGGGAGCGGGAGATGATGGAGGAATTATCCCGTCAGGGCAAAAAAGGAAAGATGGGGCCAGAAGAAGCCTCCTTTCCGCGTTCGGCGAAATAGGTACCCTCCTGGCCCGGGCTTTTCTCCGGGTCAGTCTGATTTCCCTTCCGAAGGCGTTTCTTTTTTTTCCTCTTCTTCTGCTGCTTCTTTTTCCTTTTTGCCCAGGAACTTGGTCATCCATACCGAGCCTTCGTACAGCAGAATCAGGGGCCCGGCCAACAGCAACTGGGAGACCAGGTCCGGGGGGGTGAGGATCGCCGCGGCCAGGAAGATGAACAGGATTGCGTATTTGCGGTTCCGGGCCAGGAAAGAAGAGGAAATGACCCCCATCCGGGAGAGGAAGAAGACCAGGGCCGGCCACTGGAAGAGGAGTCCGAAGGCCAGCAGGAGTTTGATGGCGAAGGTGAGGTACTCGCGGATGGAAGGCAGGGGGCGGATTTCCTCGGTGGCAAAGCTGAGGAGGAAACGGAAGATGACCGGGAAAACGATGAAATAGCAGAACGCGGCGCCGAGAATGAAAAAAGAAGAAGAGACAAAGAGGTAAGGGAAAATGTATTTCTTTTCCCTCCGGTAAAGCCCGGGGGAGATAAAAGCCCAGACCTGGTAGAGGATGAAGGGGGAGCAGAAGAAGATGCCCGCCAGGATAGCGGCCTTGAAGTAAGTAAAGAAGGCCTCGGGGACGGCGGTGAAGACCAGGGAACTGCCGGGGGGCAGGTTCTTCAGCAGGGGGCGCATAAGGATTTCGATGATGGGTTTAATATAGGCATAACACACGGCAAAGGCAATGCCGATCGAAATGAAGGAATAGATCAGCCTTTTCCGCAACTCCTCCAGGTGGGCAGAAAGGGGAAGCTTCTTATCCGATATTTCGGGTGGATTCTTTGGCGGCGACAGGTTGGTTCTCTTCCTTCTGTTGGGGAGTGTTCTGCGCTTCGGCTTCAACCGGCTGGCTGTTTTCCTGGACCTGGATGACCTCGTGCTTCCCTCTCTCCACGTCCTCCAGGAAAGACTCCGGCGTCGACAGCGGATCGACCGGAGGAGTCTCCGCTTCGGGCGGGGGAGAAGCCGGGGGTTCAGCCTGGGGGGAAATCTCTGAGGGATAGGGCTCTTCGTTCAGATCGACCTTCAGGTCGCTTTCGATGCTGGTTTTCAGCTCGTCGCCGGCTTTCTTGAATTCGGCCAGGCCTTTCCCCAGGGACTTGGCCAGGTCCGGAAGCTTCCGGGGGCCAAATACGATCAGGGCGACGATGAGGATGATGACCAGTTCAGGAAGGCCGATGCCGAACATGGCGAACTCACTTTCTTCCCCAGAATAGAAAGTTTTCGTGGGGGTGTCAATGGTAAAAAACAGTTCGGAGTTCGGAGTTTTGAGTTCGGAGTGAAAAACGTTTCTGGTTGCTGGTCGCTCGTTCCTGGTTGCCGGTTTCAGCCCGTCCTTTTATTCCCGTTGCCGACAGAGAGCAACCAGCAACCAGAAACCTTTGCCGCCCGGAGGGAGACAAGAAACACTTGACAGATAGTCCTTCTCCGTACCGAGTTCAAAGAGATCCCGATCCTTCACCGGGGAAAGGTGCGGGACATTTACGACCTGGGAAAGCACCTTCTGATTGTGGCCACGGACCGGATCTCCGCCTTCGATGTGGTCTTGCCCGACGGGATTCCCCACAAAGGGCGGGTCCTCTGCCAGATATCGGCCCATTGGTTCAGAACCCTGGAAGATGTCGTCCCCCATCATATGGTGACCACCGGGCTGGAAGGATTCCCCGGAATTCCCACGACCGTGGCGGAAGCATTGCGCGGCCGCGCCATGGTGGTGAAGAAGGCCAAGCCCTTGCCGGTAGAGTGCATCGTCCGGGGATTCCTCTCCGGCTCCGGTTGGAATGAGTACCAGGAGAAGGGATCGGTGAGCGGGATCCCGCTTCCGGCCGGTTTGAAGGAATCCCAAAAACTGCCCGCTCCCCTGTTTACCCCTTCCACCAAGGCCGAGGCGGGAGTCCACGATGAGAATATCGACTTCGCCGCGGCGGCGGAGAAACTGGGGAAGAAATTGGCCGAAGAGGTCCGTTCGGCGAGCCTGGAGATATACCGGAAGGCGGCAGCCATGGCGGAGAAGAAGGGGATCCTCATCGCCGACACCAAATTCGAATTCGGGCTGGGGGAGGATGGAAAATTGATCCTCATCGACGAAGCGCTGACCCCGGACTCCTCCCGGTTCTGGCCCCTGGACGGTTACGCTCCAGGAGGAGCGCAGAAGAGCTTTGACAAGCAGTTTGTCCGGGACTACCTGCTTTCCATCCGCTGGGACAAGAAGCCGCCTGCGCCGAATCTTCCCGCCGAAGTCATCCAGAGGACTTCGGAGAAATACCGGGAGGCTTTTGAGCGGTTGACGGGAAAGAAATTGGAAATTTAACCCTCAAAAACGGAGCGAAGGGAATGGCTAAGACCGGAGTCGTAAAAGATGATCGTTATATGGACCACGCCGCCGATGGTTACCATCCGGAATCTCACCAGCGCCTGGAAGTTCTCTACCAGATGCTCCAGGAACCGGGCATGAAGGGCAATTACGTGGAAATCCGCCCGCGCATGGCCACCCAGGAGGAACTGGAATTGATCCACATGCCGAACTACATCGCCCTGGTGGCTTCCACCGCCGGCCGTTCCATGACCATGCTGGACCCGGATACCTACGCCTGCGCGAAATCCTATGAAACCGCCCGGCTGGCGGTCGGCGGGACCCTGGCCGCGGTGGACAGCGTCGTGAGCGGGGAGGTGGACAGCGCTTTTGCCTTTGTCCGTCCGCCCGGTCACCACGCCGAAACCAACCGGGCCATGGGATTCTGCCTCTTCAACAACGTGGCCATCGCCGCCCGTTACGCCCTGACCGCGCATAAACTCGGGAAGGCGCTGATCATCGATTGGGACCTCCACCATGGCAACGGGACGCAGCATTCCTTCTATGAGCGATCCGATGTCCTCTATTTCTCCACGCACCAGTATCCCTATTATCCCGGGACCGGCTTCTTCAGCGAGACCGGAAGCGGGGCGGGAAAGGGTTTCACCGTCAATGTGCCCCTGAACGCAGGCCCGGGAGATGCGGAGTATTTCCTGATTTTTGAAGAAATCCTGGAACCCATCGCCCTGGAATTTAAGCCGGACATTGTGTTCGTTTCCGCCGGGTTCGATATTTACTACCGGGACCCGCTGGGGGGCATGCAGGTCACGCCGGCGGGTTTCGCCAACCTGGCCAAGGTCATCCAGGAATTCGCCCAGCAGACCTGCAAGGGCAGAGTGATCCTTGTCCTCGAAGGAGGATATCACCTGGAGGGGCTGCGGGATTCGGCGCGAGAAGTCCTGAAAACCCTGCGCGGGGAGGCCCTGGCCGGGGGCCGGGACGAAGACGCTCGAAAACATGCGGACCATCGCCTGATCGATCCGGTCATCAAAAAAGTGAGAGAAGCCCAGAAGCCCTACTGGAAAGTCAGCTAAGTCTTTTGTCTTAAAGTCTGTTGCCAATATGAATCCGTGTTCATCCGTGTCCCCATAAAATTTTTGGTGCGGGATGGCAAAGGGGGATGAAAAGCCCATGGGTTCGGTGAAAGTCCGGTTTCTGGGGGCCGGGGACGCCGTCGGAAGCGGAGGACGCCTCCAGACCTGCATCCAGGTTCTGGCGGAAGACCAGAATTTTCTCATCGATTGCGGGGCCACGTCGCTCACGGCCATGAAACGATTCGGTGTGGATCCGGCCTCGGTTGACCTGATTCTGGTTTCTCATTTACACGGGGATCATTTCGGCGGGATCCCTTTTTTTATGATCGATGCCCAGTTCGGGCGGCGGGTCAGGCCTCTTCAGGTGGCCGGCCCTCCGGGAATCGAGGCCCGGGTCAAGGAGGCCCTGGAAGTTTTTTTCCCGGGGTCCTCGCAGACGCAGCGAAAATTCGAAACCCGTTTCGTCGAGCTTCCCGAGGGGAGGAACACAGCCCTGGGAGGGCTGTCGGTGAGGCCCTATGGGGTTGTCCATCCGAGCGGAGCGCCTTCCTATGCTTTGCAGGTCAAAATCTCGGGAAAGATCATCACCTACTCGGGAGATACGGAATGGACGGACTCCCTGGTGGAGGCTGCCCGCGGGGCCGACCTCTTTGTCTGCGAAGCCTATTTTTTCCGCAAAAAGATCAAATACCACCTGGATTATGAGACCCTCCTGACCCACCGTTCCCGGCTCGGCTGCCGTCGAATCATCCTAACTCATATGAGCCAGGATATGTTGGATCAGATCAAGGAGTCGGACCTGGAATGCGCGGAGGACGGCGGGGAAATTCTGTTGGAAGGGCGATGAGGCGCGGAGCGGCCCCGGAAATTCAACTGAACTATCTGCCGGCGGTTCGGAGGAATTTTTCCCTTCCCGGCAGGGTGATCATTCACGACGCCACGCTGCGGGATGGCGAGCAGACTCCCGGGGTGGTTTTCCGGAAGGAAGAAAAGGTGGCCATGGCCAAGGCCCTGGACGCAATCGGGGTGGATCGGATTGAGGCCGGCATGCCGGCGGTTTCTCCGGAGGATATGGAGGCGGTGGGGGAGATTGTAAGGCTGAAATTGAAGTCCAAGATCATGGTTTTTTCCCGGGCCATGCCCGCGGACATCGAAAACGCGGTCAAGTGCGGAGTCTGGGGGGTGGTCCTGGAAGTGCCCAGCGGGGTTCCCCGGCTGAAATACCAGTACAACTGGACCCAAGAAGAGGTGATCGAACGGAGCATCGAAGCCATCCGTTACGCCAAGGAAAAAGGCCTGTACGTCTGTTTCTTTCCCTTCGATGGATCCCGTGCGGAAATTTCCTTCTACCGAAAACTGGTTCGTGCGGTGACCAAAAAATCGCCGCCCGACTCCATCACCCTTGTCGATACGACCGGGTGCATGTTGCCGGCGGCGGTGAAGTTTTGGGTGCGGGAAGTGAAGAAAATCGCCGATATTCCCGTGGAAATCCATACCCACAACGATTTTGGCATGTCCGCGGCCACCTCGCTGGCGGCGGTAGAAGCCGGAGCCGAAGCGGTCCACGTGTGCGTCAACGGGTTGGGGGAGAGGTGCGGAAATGCTGCCCTGGAGGAGATCGTGGTCGATCTTCGGACTCTCCTGGGCATTCCTCTGGACCACATCCAGTTTGACCGCCTGCCGGAGTTGTGCCGCATGGTCAGGGATTATGCGGGGGTCAGAACGGCGGACAATAAGCCGATCGTGGGAGACCTTGCCTTTACCCGGGAGAGCGGAATGGGCATGGACGTATTCCGCAAAGAGCCGAGGGTGGCCTTTGCCGTTCACCCCGAATTTGTGGGCCGGAGACTGGATCTGGTGTTGGGAAAAAAGAGCGGCCGCCCGTCCATCAGGATGAAGTTGGAGGAACTCGGGGTTCAGGCCAGCGAAGAACAGGTCGCTGAAATGCTGGTCAAGGTGAAAGAGAAAGGAACGGAGAAAAAAGGTTTTCTTTCGGATGATGAATTCAAGGTCATCCTGCGGGAGACCTTGAAGTAGGAAGAGAGGAAAAAAAGGATCCATGAAGAATGCTGTGGACCGGAGTCTGACCGGGAGGTAAACCTGGGGACCCATGCCTAAAACGGTCAAAAAAGCGAAAAACTTGCCCAAAAATGTCAAAAGTTTTTAACCTTTTAAAAAAGTTAATCGTCCCGGCGTGGCCAGATAAAAAATAAATTAAAAAAATCAATAAGTTAAACTTCTTAAAAAATTTTTATACCCGGCATAAGGTTTGCATATAAAAATCAGGCACTCTACGAAAGGGGAATAATTTCCGCCGAGTTTCTGATGGGGGCAGAGTTTAGCCCCAGGGGAAGGTCGGCTGTTTTCCTCAGGAGGAATCATAAGGATCAGCGAAAGAGGCTGGCGAAGGACCGGAGATGGACAAAACCTTAGGAGAGATACTGGTCGGAAAAAACATCATCACCCAGACTCAGCTGGATTTGGCCCTGCGAAGGCAGAAGCAACAGAAAGGAAAGTATCTGGGACAGATCCTGACCGAGATGGGGTTGGTGTCTCAGGAACAAATCAATAAGGTTCTGGATTCCCACAGCAAGCGGAAACGGATCGGGGAAATTCTCCTGGACCTGCAGATCATTACCCCCCAGCAATTAGAGAATGCCCTCCAGAAACAAAAGGAATTTCAAAAGAAGGGAACCCGGAAACCCCTGGGGATGGTCGTCATGGAGCTGGGCTACACCGATTATGATAGCTACCTGCGGGCTCTTTCCCGGCACTTCAATATGCCCATCGTCTCCCTGGAGACCTTTTACCCCAACCCCGCCCTGCAGAAAGCCCTGGGAGAAAAATACGCCTTGAAGAACAGGATCGTGGTGCTGGAGAACTCCCCGGCGCGAATCAAGCTGGCTCTGGCCGAGCCGACGCACTATATCATCGAGGAAATCCGGAAGGCCGTGCCTTTTGGCAAGACGGTGGAATTTTACCTGGCCAACCCCTACGAAATAGACTCCTGTCTGCGCAAGAAATTCGATCCCTTCTCCTTGACCCGGTACCGCTAACCCTTCTTTTGAGTTATCCCCAGAATCTCTCTCGCGGCGAGATCGGTTCTGTCCCGTGCTATAATCAGATGATTCGAATCGGGCAAACACCGATGCATATTTCTCCGGGGTAGAAAGTGGGCATACTCCTAATCCATCCACCGGTGACCAAGCCTTGTGAACCTCCGGCCGGGATTGCCAGGCTGCTCGGCGCTCTCCGAATGCACGGGATTAAAGGTTCGGCTCTGGACCTGAACCTGGAGGGGATTCTGAACCTGGTTCAAGGGATCCGGGAGGCGGCCGATACCTGGACCCGCCGGGCCATTCACAACCTTCCCCGACATCTCATTTCTTTAAGAAGCGGATCCGTTTATCGTCATTTTCCCCGCTACCAGCGGGCCGTTCTGGAGGTGAACCGTCTCATGCAGGCAGCCGGAAAGGCCCGGGGGGTGAACCTCAGCCTGGCCAACTGCCAGCACCCGCATTTATCTCCGGTCAAGTCTCTTGACCTGGTCCGGGCGGCAGAAAAATTCGAAGAAGACCCTTTCTACCCTTACTTCTCCCGCCGGCTAAGCCAGGTCTTGGAAAAGGAAAATTTTGGCACCGTGGGATTTTCTCTGAATTACCTGAACCAGGCCATTTCCACCTTCTCCATGGCGGGTTTCCTGCGGAAGAACTTCCCTTCCTTGAGAATTGCTCTCGGGGGTGGATTGGTCACCTCCTGGGTGCGAAGACCGGGGTGGGAAAATCCTTTTACCGGGCTCGTGGATTTCCTGGTTGCCGGCCCGGGTGAGACCCCTCTCCTCTCTTTCCTGGGCGTCGGCGCTTCGGGGGGAAAAATCAACGGCCTACCCGACTATGACTCTTCTCCCGGCGCCGATTACCTCTCCCCCGCTTGGATTCTTCCCTACAGTTCCTCCAGCGGGTGTTATTGGCATCGATGTCTCTTCTGCCCGGAGAAAGCCGAAGGAAACCCCTATCAGCCCTCTGTCCCCGACCGGGTAATTCGGGATTTGAAACTTCTGGCGGAAAAGAAGAGGCCGGTTTTGGTCCACTTCCTGGACAACGCTCTTTCCCCGGGACTTCTGAAAAAACTCGCCGGCCATGGATTCGACCTGCCCTGGTACGGATTCTCCCGGATCACCGAAAACCTCGCGGACCTTGATTTCTGCCTGGCCTTAAAGCAATCCGGCTGCGTGATGCTTCAACTCGGCCTGGAATCCGGAGACCAGGGGGTGCTCGACCGGCTGCAGAAGGGAATCGATCTTGGGGTTGCTTCCCGGGTGCTGAAGAGCCTGAAAAAGGCGGGGATCGCCGCTTATGTTTATCTCCTTTTCGGCACCCCTGCCGAAAGTGAAACCGAGGCCCGCCGGACCCTGGATTTCACCGTCGCCCACAGCGGGGAAATCGGTTTTCTGAACCTGGCCGTCTTCAACCTTCCGGCCTATGGGGAAGAAGCCCAGAAACTGGCGACCCATGCGTTTTATGAGGGCGACCTTTCGCTCTACTCCCGTTTCGCCCATCCCCGGGGGTGGAACCGCGACGCCGTGCGGTCTTTTCTGGATAAGGAATTCAAGAGACACCCGTCCCTGGCTCCCATCCTCCGCAGGGACCCACCGATCTTTACTTCCAACCACGCCCCTTTTTTCGCCGCATCCCTTCCATCCGCCGGTGGCTAAAAGAAGCTTGTGGGACCCTTGTCTCTCTGGTATATTCTTTTCTCCGTCGAGAGTCGATCCGCGGGCTGTGGGGAGAGCAAGGCGGCAGGGGAATTCCCCCAGAGGAAAGAGAGAGAAACATCCCTGGCAGCAAGGATGCCCAGAAGCAGATCATTCTTTTAAAAAGGAAAGGAGGAACCCATGGCGAAAAGACATCCCCTCAAGATCACCGTGATCAAAAAACTGAGTTCCAAAGAAGTCTACGGCCATCCCCTGCCCGAAGTCTCCGAGACCATGACCGCCTACTGCGACCGGCTGGAGACGGGGCAGGAATTCCAGGTTGACGAATCCGGCGCCATGCCGGCTGGTTTCTGCACCTGGGCCTGGCACGATATCTATCCCGCGGTCACCGGCCTCCGCTTCGGCGGGAACTTCCCCTGGATGAAGAAAGAAGGGATAATCATCTCCTGCTGCAGCGACGGGGCCCGGCCGGTTTTCTTCCGGATTGAGAGAGTCGGGTGAGAAAGCGTAAGTCGCAAGTCGCGAGAGCGCCAGGCGAGAAAAGCAGCCTTTCCACTTGCGCCTTACGACTTGCGCTTTGCGGTTTTTTTCAGGAGCATGCAGAGGGCCAGAATGGCTGCGGGAATTCCGATGGCCTGGGCCGTGGAGAGGGTATTGGGAATCACCCAACCCCGGGGATCATCGCGGTAAAACTCCACGAAGAAGCGCATGACCGAATAAGAGAGCAGGTAGATCCAGAAAAGTTTTCCCCGGAAACGGTCCTTTTTCCGGATGGCCATCACAAACAGGAAGATCGCGAAATTGGCCGCAGATTCGTACAACTGGGTCGGATGAATAGGAACCCCCCGCGGCGCCAGAGATTCGGGGTGGGTGAAAGTGA
>LJUR01000039.1 GCA_001304105.1 Deltaproteobacteria bacterium SM23_61 | reverse complement strand
ATCCCCTGCTTTCCAACCCCTATTCTTTGGGACTGATTTTGTGGGGATAACCCGAATGCGGAATGCGGATTGCGGATTGCGGATTTGCCCCCTCCCTAACCCTCCCCCGAGGGGAGGGCAAGGGTGGATGCTGATTTTGTAAGAATGAAAGAAAACAGTTTCGGGTTCCGGGTTTCGAGTTTCAGGTTAGAATAAAGAAGAAATAACACCTGTGCATCCAGTCCCCTGACTCGTGCCCAAGGCTATGGAACTTTCAACTCGAGACCCGAAACTTGAAACTCGAAACTTCTTTTTGCTAAGCACCCTTCTTCTTTCTGTCCTTTTTTCCCCTCTCGATTCGCTTGCCCAGAATCAGACCAGGGGGGTCTTCCGCCAGTCCCGCATCCTTATGGGGACTTCGGTGGAAATCATCATTTCCCGGGCCCATCCGAAGACCGCGGAAAAAGCCATGGAGGCCGCCTTCCAGGAAGTGGAGCGGATCAATCGGCTCATGAGCCATTACCGCCCGGAAAGCGAGGTCAGCCAGATCAGCCGGCACGCCGGCAAAAAGGAAATTCGGGTGTCTCCCGAAACCCTGGAAGTCATCGAGCGGGCCCTCTATTTTTCCCGTCTTTCCGGCGGGGCCTTCGACATCACCCTCGGACCGGTTTTCCGCCTGTGGGACTTCCGGGGGGGAAAAATCCCCGACGGGGAAAAACTGCGCGAGAACCTAAAAAGGGTGGATTATCGAAGGATAAAGTTTGATCGCTCCAGGTCCACCGTTTATCTGGACGACCCCCGGATGGAGGTCGACCTGGGAGCCATCGCCAAGGGGTACGCGGCAGACCGGGCCTGTCTGGTTCTCAAAAAAGAAGGGATCGAGAACTTCCTGGTCAATGCCGGCGGGGATATGAGGGCGGGCGGAAGGAAAGAAAAAGAGATCCCCTGGACCGTCGGAATTCAACATCCCCGGCTCCGCTCCCATTTTATCGCCAGGATCCAGCCCCAGAATGCGGGGATCGCCACGTCGGGGGATTATGAAAAATATTTTTTAAAAGACGGACAGCGGTACCACCATATCCTGGTTCCTTCCACTGGACGGCCCGCCCGCGAATGCCAGAGCGTGACCATCCTGGCCCCCACGGCCATGGACGCGGACGTCCTGGCCACCACGGTTTTTGTCCTCGGGTCCAAGAAAGGCTTTGCCCTGATCGAGGACTTGCCCGGCGTCCACGCCCTCATCGTGGACCGGAGGGGATCCGTTCTCCTCTCGCCCAAATGGCCCGCCGGAGTTTTATTACCCCCTTGAGGGGATAATAAATTGCGGATTTCGGATTGCGGAATGCGGATTGGAAGAAACTTCAAAATGGACTGATGGGTGAGTAGAGATTTTTGAATCTGCTTTGTTTTCCTTCAATCTGCTCCTCTAAGGCGAGAACAATTAAAGAATTTAACCTTCAATTCATGAATTTATAAATCCGCAATTCGCAATCCACAATCCGCAATCACGGTTTTGCCAGCGGGAGGTAAACTGTGTTATACTGAGTGAAAATTTTTCCGGAGGTATAAAAGATGGATCCCCTACCCCGCCTATTCAAGATTCGCCAGAAGATCGCTTCCCCCAAGTTGGCCGATGTGGAAAAAGAGATGAACGCCCTCCTCGACCGGTTTGGTCTGGCCGGCAAAGTGAAGGCGGGAGAGCGAGTTGCCATCACCGCCGGCAGCCGGGGAATTCGGGATAAGGCCAAGGTCCTGAAAGTCATCGCCACCCGGTTGAAGGCCCTGGGGGCCAAGCCCTTTGTCGTCCCCTGCATGGGGTCCCACGGGGGGGCCACGGCCGAAGGCCAGGTCACGATGCTCCATCATCTGGGCATTACCGAAGAATTTGTGGGCGCCCCGATCGTATCTTCCATGGAGGTGAAGGAAATCGGGCGGACCGGTTTCGGCACCCCCGTGCTCATCGACAAGAATATCTGCGAGCAGGCCCAAAAGATCATCGTGGTCAACCGGATCAAGCCGCACACCGACTTCGACCATGAAGTGGAAAGCGGCATCAGCAAGATGATCATCATCGGCATGGGCAAGCACCAGGGCGCCCTGATGGCCCACCGCCTGACCATCAAGCACGGCTTTGCCACCATGTTCAAGGAAGTTCTGCCGGTGATCCGCAAAGCTTTGCCCTTCTTCTTCGGCGTGGGCATCATCGAGAACCAGTACGACCAGACCGCTTCCCTTCATCTGCTGGAGCCGGAGAACTTCTACGAAGGGGAAAAGGCCCTCCTGAAAAAGGCCAAAGGCCCTCCTGAAAAAGGCCAAGGAAATTATGCCCCGCCTGCCCTTCAAGCAGATGGACGTCCTGGTGGTGGATGAAATCGGCAAGAACATCAGCGGCGCGGGTATGGACCCCAACGTGACCGGCCGCCTTTTTTTCATCGGCAGCCCCCCGCTCAAGGAGCCCAAGATCACCCGGATCTTTGTCCGCGATCTTACCCCGGAGACCGAAGGAAATGCCATCGGGATCGGCTTTGCCGAGTATACGACCAAGCGCCTGGTGAAGAAGATCGACCCGGTGCCGACCATGATCAATTCCATCACCGGCATGGGGCCGGAATGCGGCCGGGTTCCCATTGCTTTCGAGCAGGACCGGGAAGCCCTGCAGGCGGCCTTCGATAATTCCGGGGTTCTCGACTCCAAGGACCTGCGCCTGGTCTGGGTCAAGAACACTTTGGAGCTGGAGTACCTCTGGGCCTCCGAGCCCATGCTCAAGGAAGCCAAGGCGAACCCCAGCCTCGAAGTGGTTTCGGGACCGCAGGAAATTCCCTACGACAAAAACGGGAACATGGTCGTGGAATGGCCGCCCCGGTGGGTGGATTAACGACCATTTCTCTCGCAGAGCGCGCAGAGCTCGCAGAGAATTATTGATAAGACCGTAAGGGCGGCCCAAAGGTCGCCCTTTTTCTTTTCCCATTTCCCCATCCCTCTACACTCCTCCAGTCATCGATTGAGCCTTTCAGAGTCTTACATCAAATCACCCAGTGCCGTGTCACGGAAATAAGCCACCAAAGGCAAACCGCCATGCCAGGAGCCGAGAGTCGGACCGCTGCGCTTGCCAAAATAGGCACTGATTCCTCCGGAGCTCACGGATATTTTACTGTAGATGCTCCAAAGGGTTCGTTTTTGCAGCACTGACTAAGGCTTAGCCCGATGCCCGCGTTCCTTTGCGGAACCCCGGAGATGCCATGGAAGAAAACTTTTCTCCCGCCGGATTTCGGCTGCGCGCATCCGCCCGACTCTCGCCTCCACGTGCAATCTTATGCCTATTATTTTGGGAACACGACACCAGCTCGAAACGTCGTTGGTTTCGATCGGGTTCCACCCCTGGCTTTCTCACGGCCCGGCGAATTACCTCGGACGGAGTTCCTTCATTTTTCTAAAAACCCTGCCGATAAGTATGTTAGCAGCCCATCCTTACCTTCTGGATCAGTCGATAAAGACGAAGTTGGCACGGCATTTCCAAACAGGAGTGGTTTGTTCAGGAAATGAAATGTAAACGATCCATGGCGCTGATTGCTTTTCTGATCTTCCTGGGGATACCCTGCTCGATCCAGGCCGGGGGCCAGGAATGGGACCCGGAAGAGATATTTTCCTGGGTGGCCAGGCAGCTCGGGGTTTTACCCGGAGAAGAAAGGCCCCGAATTGTCGAATTGCCCGAACAAGAGTTTCGGGAACAGTTTTTAAAGAGTACGGAGAAGAGTCTGAAGCGCCTCCGCGAATCTTTGATTGGAATGGGGTGGGACCGGGTTGAGGCCAGCAACTACCTGGAGAATTTGACCAAAGATGTAGCCGGTTTTCTAACCAAAAAGGACCTCCAAATTTATATCAAGGGCTCGCTGGAACCCTGTTATAAAGCGAGCATCGTGGCTCACGAGATTACCCATTTTTTCCAGGTGAAATACAACCTCCTGGGAGAAGAGGTCCGAGAATTTCAGGCTGAACACATAGAAAGAAAATACCGGGAGGAATATTGTCCCCGCCCGTGAAACTCAATCCATAAGCAATGCTCATTCGGAAATAATCCGGAAGTGTTTGATGTCCAGGAGGTGGCCGCGCCGCTTTTCTTCGAAGACCGCTTCCACTCTCTGCCCGATTTTAATCTTCTTCCAGTCGGTTTCCTCCAAAAAGTGGGGGAAGGTGTTGTCCGCCCCGTCGAACTTGACGTACCCATACCCATAGGGCACAGGCCGTTCCTTGCCGGTTTCGGGGTCCACGAAAGAGAACATCAACACCGAAAAGGCGGCCAGGGTTCCTCTGGGAGGCAGTTCCACGAATTCGGACATCTCTACGAAGCACCTTCCGCATACTTTCCGGGGAGGGACGTAAACCTTGCCGCAGGAGGGGCACTTGATCCCCAGGATCTTCTTGTGGTCCCGCAGCTCGGTCAGAAACCTGCTTCCGTACCGGCCTACAGACCACTCAAAAGGCTGGGCCTGATCCCCGGAAGAGATGGTCAGGTAGTCTTTCTTCTCCATAAAGATCTCCTTTTCATAAAACCGCAAGGCGTAAGTCGCAAGGCGCGAGGCCGAAGGGCGGTTCGCGAACCGCCCCTACGCACCTATTTTATTTGTTTTCCCATAATCATGATATCCGACCAGAAGCAGCCGCCAAACCCGGTGGCCAGGGCCACCTTTACGTCCGGGACTTGGTGCTGCTCGGCCTTGCCCTGAATCTGCATGGCCGCTTCCGCCACCCGGATCAATGCTGTCGCCCCGATCGGGTTGCAGGAGATGACCCCGCCGGAAGGGTTGATGGGCAACTCCCCGCCCATGTCGGTCACCCCGTCCCAGAGGAGGCGGGGGGCTTCCCCTTTCCCGCAGAGGCCCAGGGATTCGATCCAGCTCAACCCGGCGAAGGAGTAAGGGAGATAAAGCTCCATCACGTCGATTTCCTTCAAGGGCTCGCGGATGCCCACCTTCTGGTACACCTCCCGGGAGGCGGACTCCAGGGTCTTGAGGCCGGCCGTCGGCTCCCAGTCCCCGATGTACACATAATTGTGCCGGGTCGCTGTGGCCCAGACCCAGGCTGGTTTATCCGTGATTTTCTCCGCCCGCCCCTCGGCGGCGAAAATGACCGCGCAGGCCCCGTCTGTCCTCGGGCACATATCCAGCAGTTTGATCGGATAGGAGAGCATGGGAGAATTCAATACGTCATCGACCGAAATCTCTCCCCGAAGATGGGCATGGGGATTCTTGGTGGCATGTCTTCGGTCCCTTACCGAAACGCGGGCCGCATCTTTCTCGGTGACCCCGTATTGGTGCATATAGACCGAAGCTTCCACCGCCAACCCGGCTACCGCCCCGGCAAAAGCAGGCCGGTCCCAGATGGGGTCGAAGGCGGTGATGATGGCTCCCGTGGTGTCCGATTCCGAATTTTTCTCCCAGCCGATGGCCAGCACCGTGTCAAAGAGACCGGAGGCGGCGGTGTAATAGCCGGCCATGGCCACCGTCGATCCGGTGGTTCCTCCGGTGGTCACTTTGAAGATGGGTTTCAGGCAGGCGCCGGCGCCATCCACGGACCAGGTATCCACGTAGTTGATCCCTTCGAAATGATCCATGTTTCCGATGACCACGGCGTCGATATCTTTCAGGGTCAGCTGGGTATCCTCCAGGGCCCGGGTCACGGCCTCATGGATCAGTTCGATGCCGTTCACATCCAGGCGGGCGCTTTTGTGGTAGGTCTGACCGCTGCCGACGATGGCGACTCGTTTGCCCATAAATCCTCCGGTAGGGGCAATTCATGAATTGCCCCTACGATTCAATTTCCTAGAACAATCACACACTGACTCTGCCCGCAGGGCCCGTTGATCCCTTGGGCGACCGCCGTTTTAACCCCTTCCACCTGTCGGGCTCCCGCATCTCCCCTGAGCTGGAGGACGCATTCGCAAACCCGGGCCAGGCCGGCTACCAGGACAGCATGGGCGGAAAGGACTCCTCCGGAGGGATTGATGGGGAGTTTGCCTTCCATCCGGCTTTTCCCGCTGTCGACGAATTTCCCCCCCTCTCCCCTCCCGCAGAATCCCAGCCCTTCACTCCAGAGCAGTTCCATGTAGCTAAAGGCATCGTAGATTTCCGCCACATCGATCTCCTTTAGGGGGTCGGTGATACCGGCCATGGCGTAGGCCTTTTTCGCCGCGGCTTCCAGGGAAGGACATTCGGCGAGGTCCCGGTCTCCCAAAAAATAGGCATCGGCACAGTGTCCGATCCCTTTGATCCAAATCGGCTGCTGATCGATTTTTTCCGCCCGCTTTTCGTCAGCCAGGATGACGGCTGCGGACCCGTCGGAAATCGGAGAAGCATCCAGAAGCTTGATGGGATCGGAAAGCATCCGGGAAGCCATGACCTCCTTCACGGTGATGTTCAGCGGGATTTGGGCAAAGGGGTTGTTTTTGGCGTTCCCGTGATTCTTCACCGAGACGCGGGCGCATTGTTCCTCGCGGATCCCATACCTGTTCATGTAGGCCCTCGCCTGCAGGGCCGAAGAAGTGATTGCGTCCAAACCCAGGGCCCGCTGGTAGATGGGGTCGAACATCCCGTTGGTGATGAGGCTGGACACGCTCTCCGATCCCTTGCAGTGGGCCACCACCAGGGTGGTGCCGAAGGAGCCCGAAAGAATGCGCATCATCCCGTAGAGCACGCCGAAGGTCCCGTCCCCCTCCACGGTGGAAACGTTCTTCTCATAGGCCCCGCAGGCATCCATGACCGCCATGCTGGAGATCGTCCTGCCGTCCCAGAAATCGTTGGAAACCGTCACCACGTTGTCGATTTCCTTTATGGTCATCCTGGCATCCTGGAGCGCCTTGGAGGTCGCTTCGAAGACCATGTCGGCAAAACTATCCCCTTTTTTTCGACGCTCATATTTGGTCTGACCCACACCTACAACCGCTACCCGCTCCATCGTTTCCTCCATCCCGGGAGATCAATAAATCCGAATCTCGAAATCCCAAAATGCTTAGCTTTATTGGCCACAGAGGTCACCGAGGCCACAGAGAGATTCGCCTTCAAAAAGCAAAAGAAAAGGCTTGATGGATTCGTAAAAGATCTTTTTCCCCCCATTTCCGTCATTCCCCCAAAACCTGTCCCTCCATGTGTTAAACAGGGAAAGTAAATCCCGAATCCCGTTAATTCAAAAAATCCTGGACTCCTGCTTTCGCAGGAGTGACGGCCTTTCTGATCTTTTTCGAGACCATCGAAGTGAATGTCCCAGGAATCTGATTCGAGCATGGGGAAAAAAATTTCTTTTGCATTTTTTCATTTTATAGCTCTGTGGTCTCTGTGACCTCGGTGGACGAATCGTTTTCGATATTCGAATTTTCTTTAAGGGGATAGGGGTTGAAAATAGGCGATGTCGAGAATATTCCCCGTCCTCTTCTCCTTGAACACGGCCTTTACCCTCATCCCGATTTTCCACTTCGCCGAATCCGATCCGTATAGAAGGTGGGTCATTCCGGTGTCCGCGCCATCCAGCCGGATGACTCCATACCCAAAAGGCGGTTTCAGGGGCTGGACGTCGGAACGGTAATGGACTACGGTGAACGTCTGTACCGTCCCTTGATTTCCCACTTCCACCCACTCTTCCGTCTCTCTTGAGCATCTCCCGCAGATCTTCCGGGCCGGGACCAGCACCTTTCCGCAGGCCGGGCAGCGCTTCCCGAAGATTTTCTGGTTGTCGCGAAGCTCGATAAAGAAGCGGGAACCCACCTCGCCCACCGACCAGGTGTAAGGGACTTTGATCCTTCCCCGATAGACCAGCTCTTCCGCTGGTTGATTGCCATTCCTCATAACCCTCTCCTTTCCGTTGCCGATCGAACCCTTGGGCAGCCCCATAACCGATGGCCCAAAGATCGGCAGGGGTGGACTGCATCGGATATTCCAGGGGGGAATCCAGAAAGAACATTTGGGCCGGTGATTCTTCCGCAGGGACGATTCAAGGCCGAAGGGCTGATGCCTTTCATGGGGGATCCTTCCTTGGCTCAATCCAAACTCGACCGAGGAACGAAAGGCAGGAAAACTCAGGCTCTATATAGCAAAGGCGAGGGATTCTGTCAAATGGGGAAAGAGGGCCTCCCGTCCGTTTACCGGCTCCAGGGGCCACGGTCTGAAATTTCCATAAGAGAGAGTTCTCAGGCCTTCATCCTCTCCACTTTCTCAGCGTCGGGCTTTACCAACACGGTCTTCTGATGGAAGTAAACCACCATCCCGGGTTTGGCCCCCTTGGGACGGCGCACGTTCTTCACGGAGGTATAGTCCACGGGAAGCCGGGTGGAACCCCTCCCCCGGCTGTAATACGCCGCGATCGTGGCCGCCTCCAGGATCGATCCTTGTTTGGGCTCTCCCCTGCCGATCTTCAGAAGAACGTGAGATCCGGGAACTCCCTGGGAGTGGAACCAAAGGTCATGATCCTTGGCCAGGTGGCGCAGGAGATATTCGTTTCCCGTGTTATGCTTGCCGCAGAATATTTCCAAACCCTCGGAAGAGCGGAAGCGACGCACGGGAAGGGATATTTCCTTTTTTTCTTTGGCCGACTTCTTTTTCTTAGGAGCGCTGATGATCCTTTCCTCTTCCAGTTCCTGACGAATCGTCTCCACCTCCTCCCCATCCTCGGCGACTTCGACTTCGAATAAAACCGATTCCAGGTAACCGATTTCCCCTTCCGCCTCCTCCATCCGCCGGGAGGCCATCTCCAGCCCCCGCTTGGCCTTCTTGTATTTCTTGAAATACCTCTGCACGTTTCCCGAGGGGCCCAGGGATTCATCCAGGGGGATGAGAACGGACCGGGGCGGGTCCTGCCGGTAATCCAGGGCTTCGATTTCCCGCATTCCTTTTTTGAGCTTCGGATAATTCGCCGTCAGAATATCCCCGTGGTCTTTAGACTCCAGGTCTCTTTTAAACCTTTCCCGGTCAGAGGATAAATTCTCCCGCCGCCGCTGCAGCCGGGAGATCAACTGCCGCAACCTTCTGGACAGGCCCTCCTTCTGCTCGGCCATCCTCCTTTTCATGACCGTTTCAAAATAAAATTGATCGGCAGCCCGGTTCAGGGAAGGAAAGGCCTCTTCTTCCGCCGGTCCCAGGCTTTTCAGGGGAAAAGCAGACAGAACCTTCTTTTCCCCCAGCAGGGTGTAGATCCTGGGTTCGCAGGTCCCTCGCTCATACCGATCGAAGAAAAGGCGCAGCTTTTCCCAGATCCCCTCCGCAGTTCCATCGCTGATGAATTCAACCTCCCTGGCGAAGAGAGGGCTCAATCCGGCGATTTTCCGGGCCAGGGTTCTCCAGCGCTCCCCGGGGGGAGAGGAACATATTTCTTCCATCTTTTCCCGGCTCAGTTCATCGGGAGTCCATTGACCGGGAAGAGAAAGGGGAACATAGACCAGTCCGGGGGCGGAGGGACGTGCCACTCCTTCCTCGACCCGGCGAAAATGCAAACAATCGAGTATTCTGTCCCCTTCCAGGAGAAGAATGTTGCTCATTCTCCCCACCAGTTCGGCGACCAGGACAAGATGCCGGACCACGCCGGCATCCATTTTCTTCTGGAGGTGAATGCGCACCACCCGCTCAAAAGGATCCTGAGTCACCCCGGAAATCCTGGCTCCACCCATGTGTTTTCGCAGGTAGGTGCAGAATCGCGGGGGGATCATGGGATTGGCGTACTTCTTTTCCGTCAGGTGGAGACGAAAGAAATCCGGGTGGGTGGAAAGGAGGAGGTGCTTTTCGTCCCCCGAACGGCGAAGGTGAAAGAGGAGATCGGTGCGGTTCATCTGGTAAATCTTGGAGACGAACGCCCCCGCGATTTCCTCCCTCAATTCCTCCACAATGCCGTGGATAACAAAAAGTTCCATGGGTGCCCCCTATCGCACTTTTTTTCTTGTCCCTTGCCAAACCGCCCGCTTCTTACTTCTCACTCCTCACTTTTTATTCCTCACCCCCCTTAATTCGGCCAGGAAGATTCCGCTCAGGATCAGGCCCGCGCCCATCCATCCCCAAAGGCCCATCCTTTCCCCAAGCCAGAACCAGGCAAAAAGGGCGGCAAAGACCGGCTCCATGGACAGGATAATGGCCGTGCGGATCGGCGAAGTACGGGCCTGGGCCCAGGTCTGTCCCAGGTAGGCCAGGAGCGTGCAGAAAACGGCCAGGTAGCCGGCCGCCCCCCAGAGTGCAATGGAGACCCTTAGGTCGAGCTTGCCGGTCAGGCTGACCCATGCCAAGCTCCCCATACAGGAAGTAACCAGTTGAACGAAGGTGAGCCAAAAGGTATCCCCACCGGGCGAAAAACGGCCCAGGGCCAGGATGTGGGCAGCCCAGAAAACCGCACAGATCAGAGTGAGGAAGTCTCCCCAATTGAAAGGCAGGGCCTGAATCCGGTCGAAAGAGGTCAGCAGGTAAAGCCCGAAGAACGCGAGTCCAGCCCCCACCAGGGTTGGGCGGGGAGGCCTATGCCCAAAGATGCAGATGGACAAGAGGGGCACGAAGATCACACTCAGCCCGGTGAGGAAACCGCTCCGCGAAGCGGTGGTAAAGACCAGGCCCCACGCCTGGGTGAAAAAAGCGAAGAAAAGAAAGAAACCGACCAGGATCCCTGGTTTCAGGAACTCTCCGGACCAGGTCTTCCGCCGCCTCCATCCCGCGGGCAAAAGGATAAGGCAGGCCAGGAAGAAGCGTAGGAAGAGAAGATTTTCGGGCGGGGTTTCTTCCAGCGCTTCCTTGATGATCGCGAAAGAGGTCCCCCAGAAAACGGAGACCCCTAGCAGGACGGCATCCGCGGCGAGATGAGAGGGAAGTTCTTTCTTGACCAATGAAGGCCTCGGGTTCGAAAATGGGTTCCATTGTACCAACGGCCGAACCCGCGGATCAATCGGAATCGACAAACCGATTGACTCTTCTCCAAACCCTGTGCTATCCAGGAACAGATTTAATGGGACACAGATGAACACAGATAAACACAGATTTTATTGGCAAAAGAATCAAAAAAAAGACCGAATGGGACACGGATGAACACGGATAAACACGGCTTAAAATTAAGGAAAATCATAACCGAATTTGAAGTTTATACATTGCTCTTACATACTACTCCCATATTTATCCGTTTCCGATGATTTTGAGCTTTGATTTTGAGCATATTTATCTGTGTCCATCTTTACTACAGTTCTGGAAAGTTTTTAAATTTTGTTGGGCAAAAAACATCTCCCCCACCCTAACCCTCCCCCTCGAGGGGGGAGGGGAGGGAGGGGGTGATTCCTTTTGGTTGCGGCTCTGCCGGGCTGTGTTTATCTGTGTCCAATAAGGGTTTATGATGAACCGATTTGCCGCTTCCCGCATGCAAAGAATCGAGCAGTCCGGCATCCGCCGGATGCTGGAAAAGGCCATGGCCATGGAGCGGGCCGGGCGGGAAGTCATTCACATGGAGATCGGCCGTACGGATTTCGATACTCCCCCCGTGGTGAAAGAGGCCGCCAAGAAGGCCCTGGACGAAGGGTGGGTTCATTACACCTCGTCCATGGGATTGCTGGAGCTGCGTAAGGCCGTTGCCGAGAAGCTCAAGCGGGAAAACGGCATCCAGGCCGACCCGGAGAGAGAAATCCTGGTTGTGGCCGGCGCCTCCCACGGCATGGCCATCACCCTCATGACCGTGCTGGAGGCGGATGAGGAAATCCTTATTCCTGAGCCCATGTACCTCTTTTATCTGGACTGGGCCGAATACCTGGGAGCCAGGACGGTCCCCCTTCCCTGTTTGCCCGAAAACGGTTTTCAGATCACCCGCCAATCCCTGAAGGCCCGGGTAAACCCCAAAACCAAGGCCATCCTCCTCAACAGCCCCCACAATCCCACGGGTTCGGTGCTGGATCGAACCAGCCTTCAGGCCGTGGCGGAAGTGGCCGCAGAGCATGACCTCCTGGTGATCTCCGATGAAATCTATGAAAAAATCATTTATGAACCATCCCGGCATTACAGCATAGCCTCCTTCCCGGGCATGAAGGAGAGAACGGTCACCCTGAACTCTTTCTCCAAGGGTCACGCCATGGACGGCTGGAGGATCGGTTACCTGGCGGCGCCGGCCGATCTGGTCTGGGAGCTGGAAAAAGGCCAGCAGCACACCATGATCAACCCGACCACCTTCAGCCAGATCGGGGCCATCACCGCGCTCAAGATGGGAGACCGCATCGTCCGGCCCATGGTGGAGGAATACACCCGGAGAAGAGCGTTGATGATGGAATTGGCCGATCAGGCCGGGCTTACCTATTTTCCCCCGCAGGGCGCTTTCTATTTTTGGCTCCGCCATGGAGTTAGCCGGGTCGACGGTTGGGCTCTGGTCGATACTCTTCTGGAGAAGCACGGAGTGGCCATAACTCCCGGGGAGATATTCGGCCCCTCCGGGAAAGGTTACCTGCGGATCTCCTATTCCAACTCCATGGAGAACCTGCGAAAAGGAATGGGCCGAATCATCGAAACGCTGAACGACCTGAAATAATAGATTTCTCTCGCCGAGCGCACAGAGATCGCAGAGAGGGGGGCGGACTCTGCGAGAGAAAATATGGGGGGTCATCTGGAAGAAATTGTCATCCTTGAAGATGTTTTCCTATTCATGCCCGATGGTTCTACCCAGAGGGGGGGGATTGCTTTCTCTCCTTCGGGGATCGTCGCCCTGGGCGATAAAAGCGCGGTCCGGGAAAAGGCGGGGAAGAATTCCAGGGTCATCTCTCTCCCCGGCGCCCTGGTGATCCCGGGATTTGCGGATGCCCATACCCACTTCCTCGCCGGGGCTTTGCAGCTCACCCGGATAAACCTGAGAAGCGTCAAGAATCGCGACGAATTCACCCGGAAAGTGCAGGCCTGGGTGCAAGAAAACCCTTCTCTCCCCTGGGTTCTCGGGCAATGGTCCGATGTATTCCTGGGCGGAGAGGTGCCGGGCAGGAACTGGGTGGATGAGGCCTCCCAGGGGAAGCCTCTCTTCCTGGCCCGCTTCGACATGCACAGCGCCATGGTAAATTCCAGGGCGCTGGAGATTGCCGGCATCGGCAGGAAAACCCCGGATCCTCCCGGCGGAAGGATTGTTCGCGATCCCCGGACCGGAGAGGCGACCGGCCTGCTCCTGGAAAAAGCCATGGAGCTGGTGGCTGACAAAATCCCTCCCCTGACCGACTCCCAGAAAGCTCAATGGCTGGGAAATGCCTTCCGATATGCCCACCGTCTCGGGCTCACTGCAGTTCATGACGTTTTTTTCCATTCCAAATGGGAAGATTTGAATATTTACCGGCAGGTATTGGGGGAAGAAAAGACCGGGCTCCGGGTCTATCTGCGGGTGTCCCTCCGCGATCTCGACCGCTTCCTTTCGGCCCTGAAGGAGCCAAACCCGGATCGGTTCATCCTGGATGGGGTGAAGGGTTTCATCGACGGTACCCTCGGGTCCACCACCGCCTGGCTGGAAGAGCCCTATGCCCATAACCCCGGGGAAAAAGGCATCCCCTGCATCGACGACCCCGAAGAATTCCGGGAAGGGGTGAGAAGGGCAGCCTCCGCCGGGGTTACCGTCTCCCTCCACGCCATCGGGGATGCGGCCATCGGCTTCGCCCAGGATATTTACAGAGAGTGCATTCAGAGAGGGCTTGGGAATGTTCCCCTGCGAATCGAGCATTTTCAACATCCAGGGGAAAAGCATATCGCGGCCATGAACCATCCCCGTCTCTTCGCCTCTGTTCAGCCGGCCCACCTGCTGGATGATGCTTCGGTGGCGGAAGAAAGACTGGGGCCCCGCCGGGCGGCGCTCTCCTATCCCATCAAGTCTTTATTGGACAGGGGTTGCCGGGTCATCTTCGGGTCGGACTGGGATGTGGCCGATCTGAACCCCCTCATCGGCCTCGAGGCGGCAGTCACCCGCGTGGATAGAGCCGGCCGTTTCCCCGGAGGATGGCATCCAGAGCAACGGATCAGCGTCTCCCAAGGGATCGAGTGCTACACTTCTACCCCTTCTCTGGCCATCCGCATCCCCCGGCGGGCCGGGAAGCTCATGGAAGGAATGGAGGCCGACCTGACGATTCTAGACCGGGACATCACTTCGATTCCCCCAGACCAGATTGTCTCGGCCAAGGCGCTGATGACCATCGTCGGCGGCCATATAGTTTTCGACGGACGGTAGGGACGGTTCACGAACCGCCCCTACTTTTTCCTTTTCTTGCCGGCCAGCTTCTGTACTTCTTTCGGGTCCATGCGGAAGAAATTCTCTTCCCCGGGGAATTTTCCATCCTCCACCTCTTTTTTGAACTCCCCCAGAACCCGAACCACGTCCTCGGTCAAGTTGAGGTACTTCTTGGCGAAGCGGGGGACAATGCCCAGGGACAAACCCAGGATGTCGTAGAGGTTGAGGGACTGGCCGTCGAGGTAGGGGCCCGAACCCGCGCCCAGCGTGGGGATCTTCAGCCTTTCCGTGATCATCTTGGCGGCCTCTGCGGTCACGCTCTCCAAAACGACACAGAAGGCCCCCGCTTTTTCAATGGCCAGGGCGTCCGCCAGGATCTCTTTCGCCGAGGCCGCGTCTCTCCCCTGAACGCGGTACTTCCCTTCCAGGGAAACCCTTTGCGGGAGGAGGCCGATGTGGCCCATAACCGGGATCCCCGCTTCCACGATGGCCCTTATTTTTTCTCTGATCTCCATGCCCCCTTCCATCTTGACGCAATCCACCCCGGTTTCCTTCAGGAGTCGGCCCGCATTCCGGACCGGGCATGTCGCAGACCACCAGGCAGCTTCCGGCCCCCCGGACCACTGCCTTGGCGTGGTGAATCATCTCTTCCATGGTTACCGGGATGGTGTTCCCATACCCCAGGACAACCATCCCGATGGAATCCCCGATCATGACCATATCGATTCCCGCCCGGTCGGCCAGGACGGCGGTGGGGTAATCATGCAGGTTGATCTTGGTGATTTTCCGGCCCTCCTTTTTCATCCGCAAGATGTCCGGGACGGTGATTTTCTTTCGTTCCATGAAAAAACCTCCATTCTTGGGAATATTTTCTCCCTGATCCCCCAGGGCGACATCTCGGGAATATGTTGACCAAGGGGGACTCTGGTGCCGGGGGCCGGGGCCCGGCCCCGCAAATCAATTGCGTCGCATTATTTTTTAGCAACACCACTAGCATAAGTATGGATTCATTGCAACCCGCCTTTTCGTCTTGCCACCTTTCACTTTGGTGACTCGCTTTTCTGCTAAAAAGCAAGCTTGTGGCCCGGAAGCAAGGGCCTTCCACGGAAAAAGCATCGGCGGGAAAGGAATTCCAGGCGGAGATCCGATCTGGTTTCCGCAAACTGAGGCGGGCCCACCGGGCGCCCAGCCGGGCGCCCCTACAACGGAATTACTCTGTTCTTGGAGAAAGAATGGGCTTGCCCGCCCTGTACCATACTAGGTACAGGGCCCGCCCAGCCCAGGATAAGAAAGGGGCCTCATGGTTTTTTCGCGGAAGGCCCTTGCTTTCGGGCCGGGCAACGCCTGAAATTCAATTGCCCTATGTCCATTTGGCGAAAAGTAAAGGTGGGCAAGACCTTTTCGTTTGACAGCGCGGTCCCCGCTTTCTATAATCATTTCGCCTTCCTAAGCAAAAAAGAAGGGGCTGGGAAAGACAAAGGCATTTCTCTCGCCCGCTCCGCTCGAGGCCGCAGAGAAGGCAGAGAAAGGAAAAAGGCTTTTTAGGGAAAATAGGATTTAAAGGATTTTTCACTCTGCGGCCCCTGCGGCCTCTGCGAGAAAAAAATTTCCTTTTCACGCATTCAGGAGAGAAGCCATGAACCTGTTGAACGATGAAAAGCTGACCATCGCAGGAATTGCTCCCTTGATCCGGAAGAAGCAGATTTCACCGGTGGAATTGACCGAGTTTTCTCTGGAACGGATCCACCGCCTCCAACCGAAGCTGAATGCCTTTATCACCGTCACCCCCGAACTGGCGCAGAAACAGGCCCGGCAGGCGGAAAGGGAAATCCTGAGGGGAAAATATCGCGGCCCCCTCCACGGAATCCCCATTTCCCTGAAGGACCTCTTCTACACCGCCGGCATCCGCACGACCGCCGGGTCAAAGATCCTGCGCAATTTTGTCCCCCGTGAAAATGCTGTCGTGGTGGACCGGCTCCTGGAGGCCGGGGCTGTTCTCCTGGGAAAGACCAACCTCCACGAGTTCGCCTACGGAGTGACCAGCAACAACCCCCATTACGGCCCGGTTCACAACCCCTGGGACCTGGAAAGAGTTTCGGGCGGCTCCAGCGGCGGGAGCGCGGCAGCCGTGAGTACGGCTCAAGGGTTTGCCTCCCTGGGAACCGACACGGGTGGATCGATCCGGATTCCATCCGCAGCCTGCGGGGTGGTGGGGTTGAAACCCACCCGGGGCCTTGTTTCCCTCGACGGGGTCATTCCCCTGGCCTTCAGCCTGGATCATGTGGGGCCGATTTGCCGGTGCGTGGAGGACGCGGCTTTGATGCTGGAAGTGATTGCCTCGCCGGCCGGGCGCGGCTCAAGCACCTGGCCCCAGATGGGGCGTCTGTTCCCCCGGCCTTTGCGCCGGGGGGTCAGAGGGATTCGGGTTGGAATTCCCGGGCAATATTTTTTCGACCGCCTGGACAAGAACGTCCGGGGATACGTCCTGACCGCCTTTGCGATTCTGTATCAACAGGGAGCGGAGTTGCGGGAAGTGGAATGCAGGTGGATGAAGGACGCCGCTCCCCTGGTGGGGGTCATCACCGTGGGCGAGGCCCTGTCCTTTCACTGGAAGTGGCTCCGGTCGAGGCGCGGGGATTACGGGGCGGATGTGCGGAAGCGGATGGAGGCCAACCGGAGCCAGCGGACGGTCGATTACCTCCAGGCCCAGGAAAAAAGGCGGATGTACACGCAGGCTTTCTTGAAAGTCTTCGAGTCCGTCGATGTCGTCGCCGCCCCTACCCTTCCGGTCCTACCGCCCCTCATCGGCCAGAAAAAAATCGAATGGGGACGAACCAAGGAGGATGTCCGGGCCGCCTTGCTGCGGATGACCCGTCCCGGAAACCTGACCGGCCTGCCGGCCATATCCCTTCCCTGCGGCTACACGGCCCACAATCTCCCGGTGGGGCTGCAGCTCCTCGGCCGCCATTACGATGAAGCGACCCTGTTGCGGGCGGCCTATGCCTTCGAGCAGGCCACCCCCTGGCGCAAGATGTTCCCGCCCCTTTAACCCATTGCGGATTGCGGATTTCGGATTGCGGAATTTTTTCCTATCGCTCCGAACTCCTTTGGCGTGATTGCCTACTTTTCTTTGAACCACCCATCTTTTACCGGACAGCCGGCGAGATGCTTCTCTTTATCTTCTTCTTTTTCCAATCCGCAATCTACAATCCGCAATCCGCAATTTAGTTAAGTAGGATTTCCCCAAAAAGACGGGTCAATAATCCTAAAACGGTGGCCGTGGCCAGGGTCAAGACCACAGTAAGGAGAGCCCCTCGCCTGCCGATTTCTTTCCAGAGGACCCCGATGGTGGCCAGGCAGGGGATGTAGAAGGTCACGAAGATGGTGAAGGCCAGGATCTGGGTCTGGCTCATGACCGTGGAGACCTGGCTGGTTCCCAGGGCCTGGGTGAGCATGATCAGGGAAAGTTCTTTCCGCAGGATGCCAAAGAGGAGCGTGGTTCCCACCGCGAAGGGAAGGTCGAGGAGGCGGGTCAGGGGGAGCAGAAGGTAATTGATCCAAAGGTCCAGCTTCCAGTACTCGATCAGGGAAAGCACCAGGCTTCCGACGATCAACAGGGGCCAGGCGATGACGATGAATTCCCGGATCCGGCACCAGGATTTCTGCAGGGTGGTGCGCAGCGCGGGAAACTGGTAGGCGGGCATCTCCAGGATAAACCCGAGATTGCTCTCCGGTGAAAAATGGGTCATCACTTTACCGAAGACGGCCACGATCAGAAGGTTGAGGGCGAAGACGGCCAGGGCCGCGTTGGGGCCGATGAAGAAAGCCACCAGCCCGAAGATGATGGTAATCCGGGCGGCGCAGGGAATCATCGTGGAAAGGACGGAAACGATGAAGCGATGCTGGGGAATCTCCAGAATCTGGGTGGACATGACCGCCGGCACGCTGCACCCGTACCCCAGAATAAAAGGAATAATCGACTTCCCGTGGAGGCCGATGCGGTGCATGAAGGTATCCATCAGGAAGGCCACCCGCGGCAGGTAGCCCAGGTCTTCCAGGAGGGACAAGCCGATGAGAAAGGGCACCAGGTAGGGGAGCACGATGGCGATGCCCCCTGAGATTCCGTGCAGGATCCCGTGAACCAAAAAGAGGGTCAGGCTTCCCGCCGGGAAGAGACTCTCGAGGTTATGGTTCAGGCGCTCAAAATACTCCAGCAGCGGCTTTTCGATGAACCCCCCGATTCCGAAGATGAAGTTAAAAAAGGCGTAAAAAACCAGCGCCAGAATCCCGTATCCAAGGACCTTGTGCAGAACCCAGCGGTCGATGGCCGTGCGGATATCCCTCTTGGGAGAGCGGACGATCCGCGCGACCTTCTCGAAGATGTTCATGGCCAGAGCGTGGCGTTCCGAAGAGATGACTCCGTCCGAGGGTGCCCCGTGGCTCTCCTGGAGTTTTTCCTGGAAGGGAACCACCCGGCGGTAAAAATCCCCTGCCTGTTTGACCTCTTCCACGAAGGATTCATCCTTTTCCAGGAGCTTGATGGCCAGAAAGCGGGCGGGGACCCTCTCGTTCACCCGTTTCTCCGACCCCAGCAGGGAAACCAGCGGCTGGATCACCTCTTCGACGTCCTTGCTGAATTTCTGGACTCTTCCTCTTTTCTTTTCTTCCCATGCGCGGCGGACTTGGGCAAAAAGCTCCTTTACTCCTTTGCCGGTTGTGGCGATCACCGGGATCACGGGAATCCCCAGGATCTCTTCCAGCCTCGGAACGTCAATCTGGACCCCTTTCTTTTCCGCCTCGTCCATCATGTTCAGGCACAGGAGCATGGGCGCTTCCAGCTCCAGAAGCTCCAGGGTCAGCTCCAGGCTCCGGCTCAGCAGAGAGGCGTCGATGACATTGATGATCAAATCGACCTCACCGGAGAGAAGGTGTTTGCGGGCCTCCTGTTCCACGGGCTCCTCAGAAGTGATGGAGTAGGTCCCGGGAAGATCGATGCAGATGCAGGTCAGCCCGTCGATCCGGGTGCGGGTTTGAGTGAAGGTGACGCTGGTCCCCGGAAAATTGGCGGTGATCGCTTTGTACCCGGCGATGTGGTTGAAGAGGGTGCTTTTCCCGCTGTTGGGCTGCCCGGCCAGGGCGATGGTCATCTCTTCGCTAATTTCCACGAAGACCTGAGAAGCCACGCCCTTCCCCAGGGCCAGTTGGAAACCGTGCACTTCCACGGCAATGGGACCGCCCAGGGATCCCTGGCGGGTCACGGTAATCGGGTCCCCGGCGTGAATCCCCATCTGATTCAGCCGCCGTTTGACTCCCCAGCCCCCCTGAATCGCCACCACCTTGGCTTTTTTCCCCGGGTTTAATCGGGTCAGGGGTATGCCGGGTTCCCTCTCCGGGGATGGAGGGGAAGAAGGCGACTGCGGGGAATCTTGATTGGGTTCAGGAAATGGTTCCGGCATTCGGCTCTTCAGAATGAAGGGGGAATCTGGTGAGGCGGCCCTTCAGGGAATTTCGCCTCTCCGGAAAATCCGTTCAGGGATTCTGCTCTCCCCGTCTCTTAGGATCATTTTATTCGGAAAGAAAAGGTTAAGCAAATCAATTTGGTCAAGAATCATGGCTGGAGCACGGTCTCCCGGAGCGGACCGGCGAGTTGCCTCCTCTGCCCCGGGGCAACTTACGGGCTTTTTTCTCGGGGGGCTCGGGGAAGGGAAAAATGAACGGAAGGGATTCTTCCGGAGGGAAAGCCGGATTTCTTTGGGAGCCGTCAGGGAACAAAAACCGCCGCGGCCATCACGGTGGTCCATCCGGTTTTCACGATGGCCGACTGGGTGATGTTGGTCGTCCGGACGATGGCGTTGCTGAGGCGGTAGAATTCTTTTTTTTCATCCCAGCTCTTGTCGGCGTCAAATTCGATTCCCAGGGTGGAAGCCAGCATGGCCGCCGCCAGATCTTCGGCGTAATCCCCCGTTTCCTTTTCATTGCGCCCGAAGACATGATGCTCGCTCAGGTACCCGTAGATCGATCGGTTGGAGGGAATCGCACAGCCGATGGAGGCGGCCAGGAGACGCCGCGGTTCATTGCTGCTGCACCGGGCCAAGACGCAGTAGGTGATGCCCCCGGGAACCAGCAGCTGCAGCCCCCGCTTCCGGGGGATCACCCGGCACCGGGGGGGGAGAATGCTGGAGACCGAAACGAGGTTGCACTTCTCGATCCCCGCATCCCGCAAGGCCAGTTCATAGGAATGGAGTTCCTCCCGATGGGTGCCTACCCCCTTGGTGAAAAAGACTCTCGACGGAACATTCGATATCAAAATTCTCTCCCCCCAAATTAATTTTTATCCAATCCCCCAGAAAATGCAACCTCCAATCATCGGTCGATCATACGATCCGAACTTAAAAAACCCTTCTGGAAAAAGGTACCCGCGGAAACGCGTTCCCCCCGCGAAGAAGGGACCCGAAAATTCTCGGCCCGGGGGGCGCGTCCCGTATCCCCCCTCGCCTTGGCAACGAGCATGCCGGGGGATGGAAAATCGACCGAAATTACCCACTCGATTGGGAGAAGAGCCTAAATTGGTTCGCATTTGAAAAGAATATTATTGAGCCCGGGCCACAATGACCAGGTCTCCTGAATCTTCTTCCGAGAAGGGGCTGCCGTCCAGTCCCCCGAAATGCTGAAGGTTCTCAAAGCCCGATCGGGCTAAAGCCTGGCGCAGGTCCTTTTGCAGGAGGGGGCGCTGGAGCGTGCTGTTCACCTGCACAGACCAGGAGACGGGATCCTGACCGGTTCTTTCCGTATTCCGCTCGAATAGAGCGGTGTGAAAGGTGATAAACTTCGGGCCGTAATCCGCAAAGCGCCACACCAGCGCCTTGTCGTTTCCGTTGGCCGAAAAGAACCGGGGTTTTTTCTCCATCCTCATGTCGTAATTCAAATTATGGAGGATCAGCACCCCGCCCCTCCCGAGCTTTCCGCGCATCTGCCCCAGCGCCTCAACCAGGGCCCCCTGGGAAAGCAGGTGGGGTAGCGAGTTGCCCAGACAGAGGAGGGCGTCAAAGGTTCCGGAAAACTTGTCCAGCCGGCCAAAATCGGCAACCCCGAATCGTACCTTCACCCGAGCCTTGTCCGCATTGGCCCGGGCCTGCTCGATCATCCGCGGACTGGCGTCGCAACCGGCGGCGGTGTACCCTTCCTGCGCCAGGCTGATCGCATGCCAACCCGTCCCACAGGCCGTATCCAGAACGGTCCGCGCCCCGTACCGGTCCAGCGTCCCCTGGAGGAAGGGCATTTCCTGGGCCAGCCGCGCCTGCCAGTCGGTCATCACATCAAAGAGCCTGGCCAGACGGTCGTAGAATTCATTGCTGCTCATTGTTTCCATGACAGACACCAGGTTGGCCTAACGGGAACTCAAAGAGAGATGAGGAAAAAATAGAACGAAAATGCCCCGGTGTCAAATGAAACTATTCCGCCGGCCCTGGACCAGAATGGTTCAGGGCCGGCCCGGAGAAGGTTTCCCCCTGATACCTTTACCTTTCAAAAGAATCACCCCTCTCTACTTCCAGCCTACAACTGAATTTGTTGGTGATTTTTCACATCCTTGTACCGGAATTTTCTGCTAAAATAAATACAATTTGGGCCGATTTCTATTCCTTCCAGAACCAAGCGGGAGAAAGTCATGTTCAAAATGAGAAGCATCAGCCAATTAACCTGTAACCCCAATAGGCTGTGGATCCTCGTGACGATCGCGCTGATGGCCCTGATCGGGGGCTGTGCGACTTTTCGGACAGCGCCTTCCTTGAGTCCCCAATTGATGAATGAAGTTAGATTCCGTGATCGCTCCCAGTCGAAATTTGACGATGCGGTACGCGTAACGGTTGCCGTGCCGACCGCCGAAGAAAATCATGCCCTCTTCGGCGCAGATATGTCCGGAAAAGAGATCCAACCGATCTGGGTAAAAGTGGAAAACCATAGCGATCAGACTTATTATCTCATTTCAGCCGCTACCGACCCGAATTACTTTTCGCCTTTGGAGGCGGCCTATGCCGCCCACGGCGGCCTGAGCAAATCCGAGCAAAACTATTTTCGATCGGTCAATTTTAGAAACCCCATTTTGCCCAACACCGCGGTTTCCGGCTTTCTTTTTACCAATCTCGATGAAGGCGAAAAAATCGTCCAAGTCGACCTCATTGCCAATCAGCAGATTAAATTTTTTACCTTCTTCGTCCAGATTCCCGGCATGCGGGTCGACTATGGAAGGGTGGATTTTGAAAGTCTTTACTCAGAAAAAGAAACGGTAGAATTGAATCTGGATGAATTGAGAGTGGCACTTGAGAATTTGCCCTGTTGCACCACTGACAAAGAAGGAAAGTCTTTTGGAGACCCACTCAACCTGGTGATCATCGGGGATTTTATAGATGTGGCTGCCACTTTCTCCCGCCGGGGCTGGCTTCCCGCTGAAGAGACTTACTCCTCGGCCATATGGAAAACAGTAAAGTCATTCTTTTTTGGTTCGCGATACAGATATTCTCCTGTGAGTTCCCTCTACGCTTACGGCCGTCATCAGGATTTCGCCCGCCAAAAACCACGCCACAATATCCACGAACGCAACCACCTGCGCCTGTGGTATAGTCCCATGCGGTATGAAGGCAAACCGGTCTTTATCGGGCAGGTCAGCCGTGACATTGGTGTCCGTTTTACGACGAAAACCTGGCCTCCTGTCACCCACAAAATTGATCCTGATATCGACGAAGCCCGCCATGCGCTGATCGAGGATTTGCTGTTCTCTCAGACACTTGCCAAAGTCGGCTTTGTGAAGGGGGTGGGACGGGCAACGTCCTCCAAACCAAGGACAAACCTGACCGGCGATCCCTACTTTACCGATGGACTTCGCGCCCTTCTGATTCTCGAGCAGGGCCCCATCTCTATGAATGAGGTCACATCCCTCGATTGGGAACACCCCATGACGTTTCATATATCCGACTGAGGGGCCGAAAAGAACGGATCCTCAGCGTCAAAGAATCCTAATGCGCAGGATGATCGAAAGCGACTCAGGCCGTGCAGAATGATCGCAACGAATAAACAAAAACCTCTGATCGTTACAATCCTTGTATCATGGATTGCGGGTATGACCGGTTCATGCAGCCTGAAACTTCAAAAACTTGATACGGGTGCACCGGCCCAGATCCTTTCCATCGTCGGAGCGCCACCGGTAGGGGATGGACGCCCGCGGTTTCGACAGATTTTTTGTGCTTTGCTCCATGGAGTTCCCGAGGGTTCCTCCCAAACCCAGAGTTGCGAGTCATTCCTTTGGCGCCTTGGCGATGAAAAGCCCTCTGCGGGTTCAGGTGGAGCATTGCCGCATCACGATCCGGGTCTAAAAATCTTCATCGTTCCTGGAGCCTTTAATGATTGCTTTCCAGAGCTGGGAGTCCCCTTTCAAAAAGGGATCGACCGTCTGAGAGGTCTCGGCTACCGCATTGACAGCATCGCGACTGAAGGGCGTTCCGGCAGCGAACGGGATGGGTATCTCATCGCCGAGGCATTGAAACAGAAAATGAACCGCGAGACGGACCGATTGCTGTTCGTCGGCTACTCGAAAGGGGTGACCGATATTTTACATTTTCTGGTAGATTTCCCTGATTTGGCGCGGCAGGTCGTAGCCGTTATCAGTGTATCCGGTGCCGTCAACGGATCCCCCCTGGCGGATAAATTTGCGGGTTTATACGAGAAATGGTTTGCCGACACGTTGGCTTCCAAATGCCATCCAGGAGATAAAAAGGTGCTGATCAGCCTGGAACGCAGGGTCCAAATGGCATGGTTGGCCAGCCATTCGCTGCCCCGGCATATCGCCTATTTCTCTCTTGCGAATTTCACCGATCGGCCCCATGTTGCGCGCATTCTCAGGACAACTTACGATCAGCTGGCTCAAATCGATCCGCGCAACGACGGCCAACTGATCTCTTCTGATCAAATCATTCCCGGATCGACGCTGCTGGGTTTTGCCAATACCGATCATTGGGATATTGCCTTACCGGTTCGGCAGGTATACCGTTTTTGGGGTAGACCGGCTCACTTGCCGGAATTTACTGAATTCCCCAAAGATACGCTTTTGGAGGCATTGGTCCTATTTTCCATTGAACACCTTGAACGTGTTCCCAAATGACTGTCGCCCGGGCTTATCTGGCCGGTATTCTGTCGGCGATGAGGATGATGGCGCGATCCGTTGAACCAAACCCGAAAAAAATGCAATGATTACTCGGTGATTCATTTTTGAACATATTTTTTAGTTCACCAAACGATTTATTTGACCCTGCGCCCCGATTGCGCCACCGGCGAATCGATAGCTCAGGCTGCTGGATGAAACACCCTTAGAAAGAGATTCCAATGAAAAGCAAGATGATCATCCTCCTTATCGTTTGTTTCTTTGCTGGTTTCATTTTCCATCCCAGTCCGACTGAGCTTCAAGCCAAACCCATATTTATAACCATTGGATCTGGCGATTTCACCGGGGTCTATTTTCCGACCGGATTGGCCATCGCCAAGATGATCAACAAAAAGCGGAAGGAATACGGAATTCGAGCCACAGTGGAATCCACCCGAGGATCGGTGTTTAACGTGAAGGCGATGATGGCGGGTTACCTGGAATTCGGCCTGGTGCAGTCCGATAAGCAATATCAGGCGGTCAAGGGATTGGCCGAGTGGGCGGAAAAAGGTCCCCAGAAAGAACTGCTCAGCGTATTCAGCCTCCATCGGGAATCGGTGTGCCTGGTGGCCGCGGTTGACGCCGGCATAAAAACCATAAACGATCTAAGGGGGAAAAGGGTCAACCTGGGCAACCCGGGCTCCGGCCAGTACCGGAATTCCATCGATGCCCTGGAGGCGGTAGGCATCAATCCCAATCGGGATATGGATCCGGAAACGGCGAAAGCCTCCGAGGCACCCGGCCTGCTCCAGGACAACCGTATCGACGCGTTTTTTTGCACGGTGGGGCATCCGAGCGAGACCCTCAAAATGGCAACTTCCGGTGAGCGCAAGGTCCTTTTCATCCCCATCACCGGCCCCGGTATTGACAGACTGGCCGCCGAGAAACACTATTACACCAAGACTACAGTCCCGGTAGCGCAATTCTATCCGGGCGCGAAGGATCCGGTAGACGTGGGAACATTCAGTGTGATCGCCACCCTGTGCACCTCTTCCAGGATGCCGGCTGATGTGGTTTACACGATCACCAAAGAGATATTTGATAATTTCGAGGAATTTAAAAGACAGCATCCCGCCCTCGGGGTCTTAAAAAAGAGAGAGATGCTCAAAGGGGTTACCGCCCCATTTCACCCCGGGGCAATAAAATATTTCAGGGAAGTTGGACTGATGAAATAGGCGACCCGGCTACAAAATATTTTCTCGCCATGGCATAACTTTTTCACGATTTCGTTCGCTGGTGTTTCTCCTCCTTATGAACGACGATCCCCTTTATCGGGACCCTGACGGTCCCTGGGACGTTTACCTTCCGTCCTAAGAAAAGATGGAGAATATGGGGAGGAACCAGCGTGCTGCGGAGCCACCACCGAGTGTTTTGGACGGCGCTTGGATCCTCGATTCCTGACACCAAGTCCGGCTTGGTCAGCTTATTTCCGGGACACGGCACTAGCGGATAAAAGGGATCCCCAGGGACTGCCCCAAAGAGGTCAATTCCTTTACCGTGTTGGGGGCCAGGGGGATTCCTTCCTTCAAGAACTTTTGTTCTATCCGGTACTCCGGCTCTCCGGGAACGAGGATTTCTTCGGTACCGGATCCTTTGGCGCTTCCCTTGATGGCTTCGATGTAGGAATCCACACTCTTTTTGAATTCTTCCCGGCCGACGAAGCAATCCGGGTCCAGGGCCATGAAGGTGTGGCAGGTGCCCTGGATACCACTTTTATCCTCTTCGTAGAGGCTCTTGATGTTCCGGGTCCATTTCCCTCCGGTCAGGACGGAGGTGAGCATCTCGTGGACGAGGACCAGCCCATATCCTTTGTGCCCGCCAACCGGGGCCAGGGAACCTCCCCCTTCGTATCCCTCGTAGGGATCTTCGGTGGGTAAACCATTTTTATCGAAAGCCCAGCCCAGGGGGATTTTCTCCCCTTTCTTCCGGGAGAGGATCAGTTTCCCCGAAGGCACCACGCTCAGGGAAAAATCCAGGACTACAGGCTGGTACTTCCCCGCGGGAATGGCATAGGCCAGGGGATTGTTGCCGATGATCCGCTCCCGGCCTCCCCAGGGGAACATCATGGGCGCGGAGTTGGTGAAGACGTAGCCGATGAAATCCTTCTTCAAGGCCATCATGGGAAAGAGGCCGGCCACGCCGAAGTGGCCGCTGTCCTTCACCGAAACCCAGCCGATCCCGAATTCCTCAGCCTTGGCAATGGCCTTTTCCATCCCCCGGTAGGCGGCGATGTGCCCCATGGACCCGTGGGCATCGAGGAAACCAGTGGGCCCCTTTTCCTTCACCACCGTAATCTTGGCTTCCTTCCGGACATATCCCTTCTGCAGGCGCTGGATGTAGATGGGCAGCCGGGTCACGCCGTGGGTCTCCACCCCTCTCAGGTCGGATCGGACGAGCAGGTCGGCCACAATCTCCGCCTCCAAAGGAGGCACCCCTGTTTTCCGGTAGGCCTCTTGGCAGAAATTTTTCAGGGCTTCGAAGGCCATTCTTTGTACATCATTTTGAGCCATGAGATCATCCTTTTAAATCATTTCTCGATCCCCGCCAGCCGCTTGGCGAAGCTTCTCCGCTTGTTGAGGTCCGACTCGCGAAGGATCGTCAGCCGGTGGGCCTCGGGGGAGCCGCCGCCGTGGAGGTCGGAGACCGTGTCGGCGCTCTCCATGGCCAGCTTCTCCACCAGCCGGAACATCTGCACCCGGTGTTCCACGGGGGCTTCCGCGGTTCCTTTGAGGTATTTTTTCAGCAACCCGGAAATCTCCGGGTTTTCGAAATCCCGGTCCGAAGGCAGGTCGGCCGCATACCCCCCGGTGACATCCATCATGAGACGGGCAGCCTCGGCCATCTCTTTCCCCTCGTGAATCTTGGAGGCGTTGGCCAGCACCGAATTGATGAAATAGGTTCCCGAAGGTTCTTTTCTTCCTTCATAGGAAGCGGCCAGGCTGCATCCGTAGAGCGTCTCCGCCCGGTGAATCATGTCCACGATCTTTTCCCGGAGATGGCTCACCTTGGCCGAGCCGTTGTAATCCATCATGGCCAGGGCGGCCCCGGTCATGACATCGATTTTCCCCGATTTGCACCCTCCGTGGGACTGGCGGTGATAGGCGGAAAAACGGTTCACCATCTCTCCGGCGAATTCGATCTCCCCGCACATGAAGACCCGTTCCCAGGGCACAAAGACGTCGTCAAAGATAACCGTGGGGCAGTACTTGCTGTACTGGAAATTGCCGCAATCCACCCCCTCAATTTCCCGGGTGTCGAGGGTGTTTCTTCCCACCACATGGATGATCCCTTTGGTATCGGCCGGGATGGCAAAAGCCACGGCATAGTCCTCGCCCCCTTTGGCCATGGCCCGGGTGGGCAGGACGATGAGCTCGTGGGAACTCAACGACCCCGTCTGATGCGCCTTGGCCCCCCGGACGATAATGCCATCTTTCTGCTTCTCCACGACCCGGAGGTAAAGGTCTTTGTCCGCCTGCTCATGGGGAGGAAGACTGCGGTCTCCCTTTACATCGGTCACGCTGGCGTTGGCGGTGAAATCATTGCCCTGCATGTATTTCAAAAACTCGAGGAAACGGGCGTAATAGGAAGTGCCGAATTTCTTGTCGATGTCATAGGTGACGATGGAAAGCGCGCTCATGCAATCCAAACCCGTGCAGCGCTGGTGACAGGTTCCCACGTGGCTTCCCAGGATGCGGTTGATCTTCACCCGGCAAACCAGGTCCTCGATGGAGTGAGGGGGCAGGTTGAAGCGGTTGATCCTCTCTCCGGTGAGGGGAGAAACGGTGGTAAACAGGTCCCGGTATTTTTCCGATGTCGCCAGTTCATAGGTCGAGCCGGTGGCGTTGATTCCCCTCCGGATCCGGGGGTTATCCACCACGTTCTCCACTTTCTCCCCGAACATGTATGCCGTGGGCTTCAACTTCCGCAGACTCTCCACGTATTCCTCGAATGTCTTGACCGCCATATCCCCCTCCTTTCGAAAAAGCTTATAAAACCGTAAGTCGCAAGGCGCGAGGGCGCAAGGCGTAAAACCATCTCATGACTTTCTGCTTTCGCCTTCGCGGCGTTTAATGTCCCTGCCGATACGACACCCGCGAATCTCAAGAGGCGAGAGCCCGATCCGTGAAACCCTCTCGCGCCTTGCGCTCTCGCGGTCGTTAGAATTCCAGCCCTCTCCGGAAGGCCTTGAGGTTCATCTCCTTGGCTTTCGGGGGGACGTTGGCCTCAATGGCTTTCTCCATGGCACCAATGGACAGAATCCCTGTTTTTTTAAGCAGCCCCCCCAGAAGGACCAGGTTGGCCACCACCACGTTTCCCATCTCCTTGTCGGCGATGCTTGTGGCGGGAATGGACAGAATCTCGAAATTCCCCTTTTCCACCTCCTCCACCAGGTCCGAGTCTATGACCAGAAGCCCGCCGGGCTTGATCTTCTTCAGGTGGCGGTTGACGGCATCCTGGGCGAGGGCGATGAGGATGTCGGGTTTCCGGACCTGGGGGTCGGTGACCGGTTCATCGGACAGGATGACCTCGGCCCGCGCCATTCCGCCCCGCTGCTCCGAGCTGTACGCCTGGGTCTGAACGGCCTTCCGGTTGTCGAAGACCGTGGCCGCCGAACCCAAAAGAATCCCGGCCAGGATGGCTCCCTGCCCGCCCACGCCGCCGATCAGGATTTCGGTTCGCTTCATGCCTTTTCCCCCGAGATTCTCCTCTTCATCTTATCCAGTTCGTCGAGCATCTCCGGCACCTCTTTGTGCACCAGCTCCCCGACCACGATCCGGCCCCGCAACTCATCCTTCGAAAGCTTGGCCGCCTCTTTCACCAGGATGGATTTTTCCCTATACTCCTTCATCATCTGCACCGCGCTGCCCGACCCGGTCTTCCTTCCGTACTGGACCGGGCACTGGCTGATGACCTCAATAAAGGAAAAACCTTTTTTCTGAATCGCTTTCTTGATCGAAGCGGTCAGCTGCCGGGCGTGGTGGGTCGTCCACCGGGCCACGAAGGAGGCTCCCGCGGCGATGACCAGCTCGGAAATGTCGAAGGGATTCTCGAAGGTCCCGTAGGGAGTGGTGGCGGTCTTCAGCCCCATGGGGGTGGTGGGTGCGGCCTGCCCTCCGGTCATTCCGTAAATCCCGTTGTTGAGGCAGATCACCACCATCTCCACGTTCCGCCGGGCGTTGTGGATCAGGTGGTTTCCCCCGATGGCCGCCAGGTCCCCGTCCCCGCTGGTGACCATGACCTTCTTCTCCGGCAGGCCCATCTTGATCCCCAGGGCGAAGGCGATGGGGCGGCCGTGGGTGGTATGGAGGACATCCACGTCGAAAAAGGGGCTGGGAATCCAGGCCGAGCACCCGATCCCGGTGACGAAGATGAAATCGTCCAGGGACATGCCCAGCTCGTCGACGGCCCGCAGGATGGCCTGGGCGGCAATCCCGTTGCCGCAGCCGGGGCAGTTGGTGGTGGAAGTCACATAGGGACGGATGAATCGGTGAAGGGGGTGGACGATCTCGCTCATTTCAGGACCTCTCGGATTCGTTCCAGGATGGCCTCCGGGTCCTGGATCTCGCCGATGACCCGGGGGGGCAGGAAAGAAACGTCGGCGTGGCATGCGGCCTCGGCTTTGATGAAGGGATAAAGCTGTCCCAGGTTGTTTTCCAGTACGATCACCTTCTTCGCCTTCCGGGCCATCTCTTCGATCTCTTCCCCGGGAAAGGGCCAGGGGGTAATCAGGCGGAGAATTCCCGCGGGGAGACCCTGCTCCCGGGCCAGGTTCGCCGCCATCCTGGCCGCCCGGGACACGGCGCCGTAGGAGACCAGAACCACCTCGGCCCCCTCGTAGTCCCGCTCGACCCGCACGATGTCTTCCTTGTGCTTCAGAATTTTACCGGATAGCCTGCGGATGAAGTTGTCGAGGGCCGTGAGGTCGCTCAGGTTCCTTTTTCCATATTCGTCATGGCAAGAGCTGGTCACATGGGAGCGGAATCCCCTGCCGAAGAGGAACATGGGAGCCACATCTTCGTCCAGGAATCCCTTGACCTTCTGGGGGTCCGTCCCGATCTCGGGGACCTTGCGGTTTACAATCTCGATTTGTTCGGCCTCGGGGATGACCACCTCTTCCCGCATGTGGCCCACAAAGGCGTCGGAAAGGAGGAAAACGGGGACCCGGTATTTTTCGGCCAAGTTGAAGGCCCAAACGGTATGTTCGAACATCTCCTGGGGAGAAGCCGGGCAAAGGGCGATGATCTCGTAGTCCCCGTGGGAGCCCCGCTTGGGCTGGACCATGTCCGCAGGAACCCCGGCCGTGGGCATCCCCGTGGTGGGCGCTCCGCGCTGCACGTTCACGATCACGCAGGGTGTCTCCACCCCGATGGCGAACCCGATGTTTTCCAGCATGAGGCTGACCCCCGGGCCCGAGGTGGCGGTCATGACCTTCTTCCCGGTCCAGGAGGCCCCGATGATCGCGGCGATGGAGCTGATTTCGTCTTCCATCTGGAGAAACAGGCCTCCCACCTGGGGAAGTCTCTCGGCCAGGCGGTTGGCGATCTCCGTGGCCGGGGTGATCGGATACCCCGCGGCGAATTCGCACCCGGCGGCGAGGGCTCCCTCGGCGCAGGCCGTGTTTCCCATCATGAAATATTTTCCCGTTTGAACCCGTTTGCCCTTCATTTCTTCGCCCCCCTGGCGGCTTTTTCCTTCCTCACCGCAATGGCCAGGTCCGGGCAGTAGATCATGCAGTTCTCGCAGCCCGTGCAGGCCACCTCATCCTTCATCTCCGGCGGACGGTACCCTTTGGGGTTCAAAGCGGCGGACGGTTGAAAAAGCTTCTTGGGGCAGACGGAGATGCAGATGCCGCATTCTTCCACCCCTTTGCAAAGATCGCGATAGATTCGTACCTTGGCCAACGCGGTTCCTCCCTCAGTCTCTTACGATGAAACCTCTTCAGCATTTTTTCTTTTGGATCATCTCCAAATTCGTTGAAAACCAAAGAGCTGGTCTTTTCAGAATTTCCTGTGATTTCATGGGCCCGGAAGAAAAGCCATCTTGCTTGCAATCATGAGGCGCCTATCTCTCCCAACCGGTGGCGGGGGTATCGGTTATTTCTTCGAAGCTTACTTATTCCGCCCCCGCTGCGCTTTGCGGA
>LJUR01000038.1 GCA_001304105.1 Deltaproteobacteria bacterium SM23_61 | reverse complement strand
TTCAAGACACTTAAAGTCGAGCTGCAAAATGATGAACGTTTCAAAACAAGAGAAGACGCGAAAGCCGAGCTATTTGAGTATATTGAAGTGTTTTATAATCGAAAAAGAATGCACTCGACGCTGGGTTATCTGAGCCCGGCGCAATTCGAGTCTAATTTACCTTGGCATACTTTTCACCTTTATCGAGGTACTTTTGATAACCAGAATCCTATATAGTCAGCTAGCCGACTATATTAATTATGCAAAATCAAGTCAAGCTTTTTTTAAAAAACTCAATAATTTTTTTTGCAACACCATAACTATTTGATCTATAAACTAAAAATTATCTTATATTGTTTCTCGAAAATATCCGTTTATCCCGGCGCAATATGGCAACCTCTGGGGGAGATGATAGTCGCCACGCATAATTAAAGCGGAATCCATCTGTTTATCCATTACAACACAGCGATTTTTTGTATATTTTTTATAAAGAGACCGGGCGGAATTTTTGCCTCTGCTTTTCAACGCGAAAGGGGTTCCCTGCTCTAACTCTCCAGAATTATATTGAAAAAATTTTTTCTTTTGGGGACCAAAAGGCTTTTTTAATCAGAGGGTTCCATGATTTTATCACCGTTTGGAAAGGGCGGAGTAAAAGGGAGGCGGGGGCGGTCGAAAACTGAGACACCTGGGTTATAAATACAGGGATTTAGCGTTTCCCGTCAAGTTATTTGTCCTTTTCTTTTGGGTTTGAGCCCTGTCGTGATCAGGGTTCCCAGGTAGTTCTTTTCCTGGCCTGTCGTAATCGGTAACTTTATCCATTCGCTTCCGGGATGTGGCACCGGTGAGTGAGCGGGTCCAGCAGGACCCCAGTGAGTCGCTCGGGGCCAAGAATTCCTTCACTTGCCGGCATAATCCATAGGAACAGAGATCCAGAAATGCCTCACCCCGCTTTTGGGCTTATCTCCTCGTGGGTGTATATTTGCCTGTCAATTGGGGAGCTCGCCCGTCAAGTCCCTGCCGCTGCCGTTCCAGCCGGGTTTCCCTGGGCCAGGTCCGCTTCAAATTATCCCGTACCTGCACATGTAGCCTCCCCAATCCCTCCGTCTCCATCTCGATCCGATCCCCATCCTGGATAGCGCTCAGACCCCGGTGGTCAGTACCCGTGGCCAGGATATCACCCGGCTCGAGGGTATGGATAGAGCTTACCCACTCGATGCACCGGGGAATCTTGTGGGCCATTGCACTGGTATTAAAGCTCTGCTTGAGCGCCCCGTTCACCCACAGCTGAACCTGGAGCGTATGCGGATTGGGTACTTCATCAGCGGTCACCAAAAAGGGGCCTAGGGGGGCAAACGTGTCCCGCGATTTCATCTGGTAGAAAGTGTTACCGCTGGGGGAAAGGCCCCGGGCCGAACCGTCAATAAAATTGAGGTACCCGAATATGTAGTTCATAGCCTCCGCGGCATCGACGCTGCAGGCGCGTTTGCCGATGACCACCCCGAGTTCAGCTTCCCCCTCGAATACCGACGCGGGGACATCGGGTAGGACCAGGGTATCCCCATCGCCGATTACTGAGTTGGAAGACTTGAGGAAGGCATTGAGGGGGGCGGGCTTCGCCCGCTCCCCCTCTTCAATGTAATTCACCGCCATGGCAACAATGTTGCAAGGTTTTGGCAGAGGAGGCCTGACTCTGACTTGATGGACCGGCACACCCCGCCCGTGATCGGCCGCCTCCTGCAGTCGTCCCCTGTAGTCCTCAAACCGTTCGATCAGACCACTGATGAGGTTATGCGGCCCAGTGTGCGGAATGGCCCGTACAATAGTCGATACATCAATCACCATGCCTCTCTCCAGGACCCCTAGCTTGAAATCGTCGAAGAAAAGGAGCTTCATTTCGCGTCCTCTTTTTGCTAAAGATCAAATTGATTTAATGGAATTGCCTTCCGTGGCGGATAAGGGGTCAGTCCGTGAATTTAGGAAAATCCTTTCATTTCGAGCCGCCAAAATCAAAAATTCCTGCTTTCCTGGACTGACCCCTTTACTTAAGAATCTTTTTTCCTTCCCTCAAAATCTCCGCCGAGAGATGTAAAAAAGGACGGGAGAGGAAAAAATATTATCTAGCTTAGGCAAGCCAACGTTCTACAGGGCTCATTAGAAAATCTTCTAAAGGGATCCCTTCCTGACCGACTAAAAGCTGGCGCTTGGGCTTGTGGCCTTTAGCAAAAGCAGACATTCCAGACAGACGCTGCCTCGTCCGCCCGCTCTTTACTTCTAAGCAAACCAGTTCTTTCCCCGATCCGATGACGAAATCGACCTCCTGATTTCTTTCCAGCCAGTAGAAGACCTCGGCTTTTTTCCCCCGGGTACTGTTGATCAGATGGGCCCCTACGGCCGACTCCACCAGCCTTCCCCAGTATTCCCGGTCACGCCGAGCGGATGCCAGCGAATAAGGAGAAGGAGCGGTCATCAAGGCGGTATTCATGACCTGCAGCTTGGGGCTCGAAGCCCGTTGCCGGACCTTTTTGCCGGAATACTTGGGCAGTCCGGCGACCAACCCGGCCCCCTCGAGCAAATTCAGGTAATGAGCCAGAGTAGTGGTATTGCCGGCTTCGTGCAGCTGGCCGAGCATCTTCTGGTAAGAAAGAATTTGGCCGGAATAATCACAACCCAATTGAAAAAGACGTCTAAGCAGGGCAGGTTTATCGACCCGGGTCAAGAGAAGGATGTCCCGTGACAGGGTTGTCTCAATCAAAGAATCTACAATATACCTGGCCCATCGATCTTGCTCTTTGATAAACCCGGCAGCCCCCGGATACCCACCAAAGAAAATATACTGCTCCAGGGTCCATCCGAAGGCCTCCTTCATCTCCGGATAAGACCAGTGGGTAACCGGGATCACTTCAAACCGCCCCGCCAGACTCTCCGTCAGCCCCTTCTGCACCAAGAGAGGGGATGAGCCCAAAAGAACCACCTTCAAGGGAAACCCTGCGGCAGAATCTTCGTCCCATAGGCGCTTAACGGCTTCAGACCAATTCGGTATTTTTTGGGCCTCATCAAGAACCAGGAGAACCCCTTTTTCCTTTTTCCCCTCGGTCAACCTCAACCGGGCCGTCTCCCACTGCTGGATGAGCCAGTTGCGGTCCCTTAAAGTCGGTTCATCGGCCGTAGCAAAATGAACAGGGAAGGAAACGGCCTCTGCGATTTGGCGAGCGATGGTAGTCTTGCCCGTCTGCCTGGGACCTGCTAAAACCTGAATAAACCGCCTTGGCTCCTGGACTCTTTTTAACAGGGTGTGGAATGTCATCCTCTTGAACATTTTCGTCTCCTTACAAATTACTCAACATCTTGAGTAATTTTACTCAAAATTATGAGTAAGTCAAGAACTATCGGATCAGAGAATAATCCCCCTGTGCCCTGGATTGAAACTGGTTCTTGGTTACTCGTGTCTCGATGCTGGATTCAGGGAGGGGTTTGGTTTAAGCCTTGGGGAAAAAGATGGTGCCTGGGACCGGAATCGAACCGGTACGGTGGGGGACCACCGAGGGATTTTAAGTCGATAAATTAAAACAGGCGATTCCCCATCAAAATTAAGAAGTTAGATTACGAGCAGTTGGAAGACCATTTTGGCTTAGCTTGGGAAATCTGAGGTTTTTTTCGGATCTGACGGTTACATTTAAGTTACAGTGGAAGGTCGAATGGGAGGTTAATGGAATGACGGTACCCGACACTTTTCCCAATCCGACCTTTTGGATTTTCCCAGAGACGGGTTTGATTCCTTTCCCTCTGCTGCCTCTGCCTGAAGGATGATAGCGTTCTAGGAACTCGGAGCTGCCAACGACACGCTGGCTCGTCCATCGATTTCCATATTCTTCTGCATAATCGCGGCGAAATGAACAGCAAAAGAGGGAGGGTAATGGCTATGCACTGTATCCTCATATTTTAATTCCCGAATCATTTCTTCCCGGCTGAGACCTTGGGCGATCTTTTCCCGGGCGTGTTCCAACAGCCCTGAAAATTCTCGGCGGAATTCCCGGAAAGACTCTCTGTCGCCGATCTCCCCGTGACCCGGGACCAAGATATCGAAATCCAAGGTCTCCACCCACCTCAAGGTTTTCAACCAGCTTAGGGGGTAAGATTCGTGCAGGCTGGGAATCTGTTTGGTGCAGACCGTATCGCCGGCAAAGAGAACCTTTTCCCGGGGCAAATACACCAGGGTTTCATCCTGGGTATGGCTCTCTACGTGAATCAGCTCAAAAACATCGTCATCCAGGTAAAGACTCATGCATTCTGTGTAGGTAAATCGGGGCCTGCGGATGAAATAGTTTTCAACCCAGGGCTCGAATCGGGAATCGATTCTCGCTACCCATTCCCGGCAGAGGTCGGCCTGGCCCTCGACCAGCAGCCTCTTCATCGTGCCTTCATGGGTGATCAGGTCACCGGGGAAATAAAAATTCCCGAGGGCATGATCCCGGTGATGATCGGTGTTAATGAGGTAAGCGATCTTCCCATGCTTTTGGATCTCCTCTTTCCACCGCCAAGCCTCATCCGGTCTTTGAGGAGTATCGATCATCACCACCCCCCCACTCGTAACTACGAAGGCGGGATTGCATCCCAGGAATTCAGTTTCTACGAAGACATTTTCTTTAATTCTTTCCATCGCGTCGTCCCTGGCTCCTTCCTTGCCGAAGAATCAGATCTTCATGCAGATCTCATGCGCTTCGCCAATGGCGCCCGGGATCTCCGGGGGGCCTTCGCAGTCCCCAACCCCATGCATTGGAGCAGCCGAATGCTGCCGACCCATGCGCATCGCGGGCCTCTTTTAAACCCCTTTTGCCGCCATCCGGATCAGAGATCCTCTCTATCCTACTTATTTCACTGGTTCTTGCCTTGTCCTCCGGGAGCGAACCAATGGTTTCAGAAAAACCTCTTTATCCGGCCCCTACCATTCCGGTTTGCCCGACCTCTTTCCCCAGAAAATACCTTGAGTGCTCTATGGGATTTCCTGCCGCGATTCTTTTACTTCCCCCTAATTTACACTTGCCGTATCTGGTGTCAAGATTTTTGCCGGAGAACCCCTTTTTTATTGACAGGCAATTTTTACCTATGTATATTCCTTGACAAGATAGAATCTGGATTTTTTCTTCTCGAACCTAAATTCCGGCAACAAGTCTAAAAAAAAGAGGAAAGTGAAATGGGCATGAAATTCCGACCCCGCTGCCGGGTGAGGCCCGTTTCTTAACGGATCCCAAAGAGGACTGGAAGGCAGACGATGGCCGAAAATATCCAGAGAGGAAGGACCATTGACGTCCATGCCCATATGGTCGCCCTGGGGGGGCCGGAAACGGAAGGGAAGTACAGAGACATTATGCCCCGCCTCTCCCATGACGAGGCCGGACGGGAAATCATTACGGTCAGCGGAAAGCCGTCCTACCTCCTCCCGGAATACCTCTATAAACCCGAACTCCGAATCCAGGAAATGGACAAAAACAGGGTCGACATTCAAGTTCTATCCATGATGGCTCCCCTCGCCCGCTATGATCTTGATCCTGAATTGGGAGTGGGGTACTCCAGAATCCAAAACGAGGCCATTGCGAAAGTGGTTCGGGCCCATCCGGATCGGTTCGTGGGGTTGGCGACGGTTCCGCTTCAAGAGCCGGCGGAAGCAGCCAACGAGTTGGAGAGGACGATGAGTGATCTCGGGATGAAAGGGGTGGAGATCGCCACGGATGTGAACGGCAAGAATTTGGACTGGGCGGAGCTCTGGCCCTTCTACGCCCGCGCGGAAAAACTCGGCGCTTTTGTGTTGGTACATCCGGGAGTACCTCCCGGCGCGGCCCAGATGGGAGATTACGCCCTTTCCAATCTGATCGGCTATCCCTTTGTAACCTCCCTGGCGGCGGCCAGTCTGATTTTTAGCGGGGTACTGGAGGATTTCCCCCGACTGAAACTCTGTTTCGCCCATGGGGGAGGGTTCCTCCCCTATCAGAGAGGACGTCTGGAACATGGCTACCGGGTCAAACCGGAATGCCGGCGAAAGATCCCTCGGCCGCCGAGTGACTATTTCGGGCTTCTGTACTTCGACACGGTGACCCATGACCTTCCCGCACTGGAATATTTGATCAGAACCGCTGGCGTGGATCGGGTACTGATGGGCAGTGACTATCCGTTTGACGTGAAGGATCCGGACCCGGTGGATACGGTTTTCCGCCTGGAGTCAATTTCTACCGAAGCGAAAAGGAGGCTCTGGGGGGAGAACGCCGCTGGACTCCTGGGGATTACCGGGATGCAAGACCAGATCCAATAATGGTTTTCTCTCTCCCGCAACATAATTGAAGGCTTTAAACGAAAAGGCAAAACCCGTTTTATGAAGTGGGCGCCTTCCAACCTTCCAGAAATGTCCATGACTCCATTCTTGATGGGGTCACCTTGAAGGACGGGCCAAAATGTATGGGACGAGTTGACTTCCCCAAGGGAGAAAAAATGGATAAAGGCTAATCCTCTTCCCCAGGATCCGTCTTGATTAAGCATATGAAAAACGAGAACTGGAAACTTTTTACTCCTTTCAAAATTAAGGACCTGCAGGTGAAGAATCGGATTGCTCTTTTACCCATGGGCAATAAACTGCAGAGCGCTGGGGGTGAAGTGACTCCCCGGCTGATCGATTTTTATGTGGAGGTGGCCAGAGGGGGGGCTGGCCTGGTAATCGTTCAGGCGGCTTATGTGACTGAAGAATTCGGGGGAACCCGTCTCTTGAACAGCTCCGACGATCAGGTTTCGGGCCTCAATATCCTGGCGGAATCGATCAAAACCTGGGGTGCCCAGGCGGCAATCCAGATCAGTCATCGGGGATATAGAGGGTCTTCGGCGCGTTCCGTGACCACATTGAGCGTTTCGGAGATTGAAGATCTGATCGAAGCTTTTGGCTCAGCTGGCGAAAGGGCCAAACGTGCGGGGTTTGATCTGGTGGAGATCCATGGAGCCCACGGCTACCTTATTCCCCAGTTCCTTTCGGGAAAAACCAACCTGCGCGAGGATGAGTACGGCGGAGACTTGGAAAAGAGAATGACCTTCGCACTCCGGGTATTCCAGGCCGTCCGAAACGCGGTGGGGAAAGAATTCCCCATCTCCTTCCGCCTGAGCGGAGACGAGTTCTTGCCGGGGGGAATCTGTCTGGAGGATACCAAAAAAATTTCCCGAGCCTTGGAACAGGAGGGGGTGGATCTTATTTCTCTTTCCGCCGGAAAAGGGCCGGAGACCCGAGAATGGACCATCCAGCCTATGGCCTTCCCCCGAGGGTGTCTTGCCCATCTTTCGGAAGAACTCAAGCCCTCTCTCCGGGTGCCGATCCTCATTGCGGGGAGGATCAATGACCCTCTTCTCGCCGAATCCATTCTGCAGGAAGAAAAGGCTGATCTGATCGGCCTGGGCCGGGCGCTCATTGCGGACCCTCACTTTCCCCGGAAAGCGCTAGAGGGCAGGGCGGAGGAAATCCGCAAATGCATAGCCTGCAATTACTGTAACGGGAAAAGGCTTATCATGGAGTTGCCTCTCAAGTGTACCGTTAATCCTGAGGCTGGAATCAGGAAGACGATGGCCATCACTCCAGCAACGAGGAAGAAGCGGGTTCTCGTGGCGGGAGGTGGCCCCGCCGGCATGGAGTGCGCCCATACCCTGCGCCAGAGAGGCCATGAGGTGCTCCTTTTTGAGAAAAACTCCTTCCTGGGGGGAAAACTGAGGGTTGCTGCCATTCCCCCCCATAAACAAGAGATCAATGAGTTTACCGATTTTTTGGTTCGAAGGACCCGAAGGGAGAAGATCCCGATTTTCCTTAACTGCGAAGTACAGGCCCACACGCTTCGTGACGTTCAGCCTGACATCTTGGTCTTGGCAACGGGGGGGAAGGCCTTCTGTCCTTCCATCCCCGGTCTGGCAAAGGAGCTATGTGCGACGGCCGAGGAGGCTCTCACCCGGGAATGGAGCGTCAGGCGCATTCTTGTTTTAGGCGGAGGAATGGTCGGTTGCGAGGTTGCGGAATTCCTTGCGATGCAGGGTAAAGACATCGTCATCGTAGAAAAACTAGCCGAGCTGGGTCTGGAATTGGAACCGATCACTCGCAAATTACTTCTGACCCGTCTGATGCAAACGAAGCCTGCCGTCTATACCAAGTCAGAAGTGGTCAGGGTGGAAGGGACCCGGGCGTTCGTGCGGAATTCAAAGGGCGAGCAAAGCCAAATTGATTTTGATACTCTTATTTTCGCAGCGGGTTTCATCGCGGAGGATCCGTTCCCAGCCTCGGAGATGCCCGATGGCTTAGATACCTATCGAATCGGGGATTGCCTCGGTTCCAGGAGAATTCTCGATGCCATCCATGAAGGTTATCACGCGGGGCTCGCGATTTGATGGGCAGACAACCCAAGGGCAAATGGTGCGGTGCCCGGGATTGAATTGATTTTATGGGGGGACGGGACGTAGTTCCGATAATTCCGTTACGCAAATGTAAGCGGGTTGATGAGCGGGTTGAGGCTTGCAGCCGTGCATTTGATCCGGGCCTGAAAATAAGAGAGGAACATCAGTCCAAGGGAGGGTAAAACGGTGGTGCCTGGGACCGGAATCGAACCGGTACGGTGGGGGACCACCGAGGGATTTTAAGTCCCTTGCGTCTACCAATTCCGCCACCCAGGCACGTTCTCTATTGAATTCTATTATATGGGTCCACCCATTTTTTTCAAGCCATTTCTGAAATATCAAGCAAAAAGCATCCCCCCACCCTAACCCTCCCCCGCGAGGGGGGAGGGAAGGAAAGGGGTGGGTCTCTCGCACTAATTTTCTTGGAAAAAGGGCGGGCCTTTGATATTCTAATATTTAGGAGGGACGCAGTGGAAAACGAAACCCAATCCCCGGCCCAGGCTCCCGTTCAACCCACCAACCAAAGCACGGAAACGCCTCCTCAATCCCAGGAGCTGTCTCCCCCTGCGGAAGCGGCCGTGCCTCAGCAGGAGCCGATTGTTCTGAGTAAACTTTTTCCCGATGTCAAACAGGACCTGGATACTCTCTTCCCCGACCCGCAGATGAAAGAGCTCCTCAAGGAGGTGCACCGAACAAGGCAGGGCAACCAGCGGTTCTTAAAACGGCTGAATCTCTCCAACCTGCATGCGGACGAGGACGAATCCCCTCCGGAGTCCTGACCTTTGCATCGCCAGAAGATTTGCGCTCTTCGATGACCCGAGAGGAGAAGGGGAAAGGGTTGCAGACAGATTTTCTCTCGACATGTTACGAGCTTTAAGCTCGAACAGGAGAAGAAAAAAGATGGGTGCCTGGACTTACTCGCTGATCGCCGGCTTCATTATGGGGTCCTCTTTGGTCTGGCTTACCTCACTGATCAATAACCGTTACCTCAAGCGGGAGAAAGATGTTTCCCGTCTCATCCTCAAGCGCGCCAAAAAGGAATAAGACCTTAGCACGGGTGGACACGGATAAAAAATGCCTAAAATTCGAAATGCCTAAAGTGCCCAAAATTTAAAACTAGGGTTTGTGGCATCCGACTATAAACTCCCCACGGGCGCGCAGCAGCGCGCCCCTACAAACTTCCAACTTTTCACTCCTTACCCCTCACTCCTCACGGCTTTTACTTGGACGCGGATCATAAAAAAAGGATGGCCTCTGGAAGCCATCCTTGATCTGGAGGCGGCACCCGGATTTGAACCGGGGAATCGCGGTTTTGCAGACCGCTGCCTTACCACTTGGCTATGCCGCCAGAAAACGGGTAATAGGTTCGGGGTAATGGGTAAAAAAAATAAAAAAAATGGAGCGGGAAACGGGATTTGAACCCGCGACTTCAACCTTGGCAAGGTTGCACTCTACCGCTGAGTTATTCCCGCTCAAGCTTAGGATCGCATTCGTATTTTAAAAAATGGACCCCCTCTTTGTCAAGGTCAAAACAGGTAATGGGTCATGGGTAAGGGGTAATGGGTTATGGGGGAAGCGAGTGAGCTTTTCCAGGTTGTTACCTATGACCTATAACCTATAACCTATAACCTATTTTTTCATCACCCCCTGATAAAATTTCCAGAAGTAGTCGATTCCTGACCAGAGGGTGATGGCCAGCGCAACCCACAGAAAAAGCATTCCCAAAACATGAAAATTGATCCCCAGGTATTCATAATGCAGCATGAGCCAGCCCAGGGCAAAGGATTGAAGGACCATTTTCGCTTTTCCCAACCGGCTGGCGGCGATTACCACCCCTTCCGCCGAGGCGATTCCCCGCAGGCCTGTGATGGCCACTTCCCGTCCGATAATCAGAACCACCATCCAGGCGGGGATCCGGCCCAGGGGAATGAGCATGATCATTCCCGAAAGGATCAGGAGCTTGTCGGCCATGGGATCCAGCAGCTTTCCGATGGCCGTTTCGGCCTTCTGCTGCCGGGCCAGATACCCGTCCAGAAGGTCGGTGAAGGAGGCTATGCAGAAGACCAGCGCGGCCATGAAGCTGGCCCCAGGTCCCGGCGAGGTCAGAAAAAAGACGATCACGGGAATGGAAAAAATCCGCAGGACCGTCAGGAAGTTAGGGATATTCCGGATGGTGGCCCGTTGCTGCCCCTTGGCAACGATTTCCATGGTTCTCCCGAATCTGTAGAAAATCCGGCCTAGTTTTCCGAACGAGAAGGGTGCACCGGGGATCTGGATTCCCTCCTGAAATCCTGGTAATAACGCAAAACCCGCTGGACATACGTCCGGGTTTCCTGGTAAGGAGGGATGCCCCTGTATTTGTAGACCGCCGTTTCCCCGGCATTGTAGGCGGCTAATGCCAGCCGAACATTCTCATTATAGAGATTCAGCAGGTAGCGCAAGTATCGGACGCCGCCGTCGATGTTTTCCTCCGGATGAAAAGAATCATTCACCTGCAGAAGACTGGCCGTCTGGGGCATGAGCTGCATCAACCCTCTCGCCCCGGCCCTGGACACCGCCTTGGGGTTGAAATTCGACTCGGCCTTGATGACCGCTTTTACCAGATGATAATCCACATTGTACCTTTGGGAGGCTTTCCAGATCTCTTGATTGTACTTTTCATAGTTCCTGCCCAGATTGAAATGGACCCGTTTTTCTTTGATGACCAGGATCCATTTCCCCTGCGTGCTGGGCACGTTGCTGAAATGAATCACCCCATCCTTATCCACGTATTTGTAGATATCGGCCAGCAACATGGAGGGAACGGCCACTCCGCCGGCCAGGGTCCCAACTAAAAAGATGATGAGTTTCGAAATGTTTCTTCGGGGCTGATTTCTCTTCCGTTTCTCTGCCCGCATCTCCTCCCGCATAAGAAACCTACCTCCCGAATTCTTCATAATTTATCTTATCGGCCCATAAGTTGCAATCATTAAATTCTCAAAACCCTTATTGAATTATTCAATAAGCAGGAATCGGGCCAAGGGAACGGGATTCGACTTTCAAAAAAACATGAATTAAAAAGAGGGGTTTGGATCGAGCAGGTATCGTGGGGGCAGTCAACTTTTGGGCAGGGCGTTGGAGGACCGGTATTTCCGGAAGCATTCCTGGCTGCAAAAATAGAGCTTTTTTTCGCCTTCCAAAAGGGTTAGGGCCCGGCTTTTGGGAATATAGCACCCGCAGACGGGGTCCTGGACCATCTCCTCGCCTATTTCTTCATGTGGGGTCGGCCTCCTCTTTTTAGGGAAAAAAGCCCGTTTGACCAACCAGTAAACAATCCCCAGCAAAATCAGAAACCAGATCAGTCGGACCATTTTATTCTCTCTCTTCCGGAACGGGAAAGACTATTTCTGCTGTGTCCAGTCCAGCAAGGATCTGGGAGACCGTCCGGTGAAATACCGGATGGAGCAGACCGGGAGCCATGTCCTTCAAGGGAGCCAGCACAAATCTTCGTTCATGAAGCCGGGGATGGGGGATCTGGAGGCCTTCTTCGTCCAGAACCCGGTCACCGTAAAAAAGAATATCCAGGTCGATGACCCGGGGACCCCAACGCTCTTGTCGGATTCTTCCCATCCCTTTTTCGACGGAAAGGAGGAATTCCATAAGCTCCCCCGGGCTCATCGTGGTCTCTACGACCACGACTCCGTTGATGAACCACTCCTGGTCCTTTTTCCCCACCGGTTCCGTGCGGTAAAAACGGGAGCGCCCAACCAGGCGGTTCCTGGCATCAGCCCCGATGGCCTCTATGGCCCGGCGGCAGTTCTTTACTCCATCTCCCATATTAGAGCCGAGGCCAATATATGCCAGCATAAGACCGTTTCGAGTTCCGGGTTTCGGGTTTCAAGTTTAACTGGTTACTGGTTGTTCGTTACTCATTCCTCGTTGCTGGGTGACGTTTTTAACTAGCAACGAGCAACCAGCAACAAGAAACGCTTTATTTCCTGAATGTTTTTTCGATTCTTTCCATGGCCTCTTCCAGGCGTTTGTCGGGGACGGTGAGGGAGATGCGGACGAAGCCTTCCCCATGCTTGCCGTAAGCCGTTCCGGCGGCGACGACGACCGCCGCCTTCTCAAAGAGAGCCGTGGTGAATTCAATCGAGGTCATACCCCTGGGAACCGGGATCCAGAGGTAGAAGGTCCCCTTCTGGGGCTTGAATTCAATCCCGATCTTGGCCAGCGCTTCCAGGACCCGTTTGCGCCTGCGGAGGTAAATCCCGAGCATTTTTTCGATGTTTTGATCCTCTTCCCGCAGGGCCACGACGCCCGCGTACTGGATGGCGTTGAAGATCCCCGAGTCGGTGTTCTCCTTGACCTTCAGGAGGGCGGCGAGGATATCCGGATTCCCCATGGCCATGCCGATGCGCCAGCCGGTCATGTTGTAAGGTTTGGAGAGGGAGTTCAGCTCGATGGTCACATCCTTGGCCCCGGGGACAGACAGGATGCTCAGACGCTCCTGGCCGTCGAAGACCACTTCGCTGTAAGGGTTGTCGTGGCAGATGGCGATACCATGGGCCTTGGCAAAATCCACGGCTTTCCGGAAAAAGTCCCGGGTGGCACAGGCCCCGGTGGGGTTGTTGGGATAGTTCAGGAACATGGCTTTGGCCCGTTTCAGGATGTCCTTGGGGATCTCCCCGAAATCGGGGAAATAATCGTTTTCCGCCACCATGGGCATGGCGTAGGGCTCGGCGCTGGCCATGAAAATACTGGCCCGGTAGGCCGGGTAGCCGGGGTCGGTCATCAGCACCACATCTCCGGGATTCACCACCCCCAGGATGAAATGGTGGCATCCCTCCTTGGAGCCGATCAACCCCGCCACTTCCCCCTCAGGGTTTAGCTCCACCCCGTACCTTCGCGCGTACCACTGGGCCACTTCCCTGCGGAAGGCCAGCATGCCTTTCTCTTCATCGATGGGATACTGATGATTGATGGGGATCTGGGCCTGACGGCAGAGCTCGTCGATCACCCCCTGGGGAGTCGGATCGACCGGGTCTCCCACGCCCAGGCTGATCACGTCAATACCCTCGGCCCGAGCCTTGTTGATTTTGTTGCGCAGGGTGACAAAGAGATAGGGCGGGATTTTCTGCAAGCGATCGGCTACCTGCACGGCCTCTTCCTCCTGAGCTTTTTTAAAGGTAGCGTACATCCGGAAACTCCCTCTCCCCCCGTGGTCGGGTCTAATCGACTTGCGGGAGAGGGGTGGGGCGAGGGGGATGCGGATGGCAAGCATTCAAATTCTTCACCTTAATCACCCCCACCCTCGCCCTCCCCCATCGAGGGGGAGGCAAAAATAAAGCCTCCGGATGGAAAAAAGGTAAGGATTTTTTAACATAACTCGGGGGGAGGCGCAAGGAAAATACGGACCAAAAACCCCGCTCCCCGGTTGTCCGGAGAGCGGGGATGAATTTTTCCAAGCGTTTTTTCCGGGATTAAAGCCCGCCCAGGGTGGCATGCTGTTTCATGGCATCGTACTGGTAATCGGCCGGCTTGGTGAGTTTGAACTGGGTGGGCATGGTCACCGGGGGTTCGCCCTTGACCGACTTGGCCAGTTCAAAGGCCTTTTCGACTTTCTTTTCTTCCCCTTCCAGGGTGAGCACGATGGCCCCTTCGGACCCTCCCACGCCGCCGGAGGCCAAGTGGTAAGCCCGAACCCCGGCCAGCAGAGCAAAAGCCTGGATCTCCGTCACCACCTTGCTCAAGGTCACGGGGACGAGTCGCCCGGGCAGACCCATGGAATACTTGAAATGATAGATCCCCGAATGCTCCGTCGCCTCGTGGACCGAGGGAACCAGCTTTTCCATGCCGATCGGCTGGATGAGATGGGCTCCCCGGGGCGTCACGATGGGCCAGCACATGCCGATGGTGCCGCCCTTCATGCCCGAGGCCCAGATGCCCGCGTTCCCCTGCGGATCGATGGCGTTTCCACCCTTGATAAAAACATCGTCAGGACCGAATTTCAGAATCTCCACGTTGGAGTCCGCACCTTCCACGACCTTTCCCTTGTAAATCACATGCCAGGTGCACGGGGGGGGCCCGGAATGGCCGTTGGCGAAACCGTTGGCGATTAATCCTACGGTCTGCCCGGCCTTAGGCTCTACGGTCGTTTTGAGCAGCTCCTCGGTGACATAGGCGTTGGTGATCCCGCGGCCGATGATGATCATCCCGTTCTTCATGGCGTTCTGCACCTCGGGAAGGGCCACGGTAGCCTTGGCCAGGAGCCGCCTGGATTCGGGCGGGTTCAGGACCACCAGCGCGCAGATCTTTTTCTCCCCCGGCCTAAGCTCAGGAACCTCGACTGGATAGAACATAACAACCTCCTCTTTTTAGAAAAATCGCTGAGCGCAGAGAGCGTAGCGCTTAGCGTCAAATTCGCAAATCAAATTTCAATTCGTCAGAAAATGCAGGGGCATCTCCCCTGTCATTGCCCCAATAGGAGCGGCCACGAAAGCTCCTAAAAAATTTTCTTTTATGGCCTTTGGGAAGCGAGGGAGGATTTTCCTCTCCTGAGATTCAGTTTTTTCCTTTCTTGGCTTTCTCGAGGGTCTTCAGGTATTTTTCCCTATAATCCTCACGGGGAGGAATAAAAATATCGATCACTTTACAATCCACTTCCCGGAGGCGCCCTCCATGCTCAATGTTGGAGGGAAGGATGATGACATCCCCTTTTTTTACCCGGTATAGTTTTCCCTCGATGATCTCATCCATGTACCCCTCGATGACGGTCATAATCTGCTCGGCCTCATGGCGATGGGGGGGAAAATAGGAGTTGGCCGACATAGTCAAGAAGCTCACCATGGCCCTCTCCCCGAATACCAGATGACTGTTGGATCCCGGAACCAGCTCGGTAAGGGGAACCTGGGGATAATGAATCACCCGCTTCTTGAATTCGTCTTCGCTGGCATAGGGTTCTTTTCCGGACATGGTCGCTCCTTTTGCCGATCTTTTCTATTGGAATTCATCCGGGGCGGAAATTCTGGGTGTCTCTTCCTACCCCCCTGCGGAGGGGACTGTATTATCTTTTTACATTGCCCCCAATAGATTGTCCACAGAAAAGAGGAAACCCCACTCTGCCAAAATGGAAAGCGGGGTTCTAATCTCAATTCTGCCTTGCTTTCGCACTACCGGCCGATGATATAGCGCTGGGGGTCCACTTTGGTGCGGAGGATCCTAAGTTCATCCGCGGTGGGGGCCGGGGTGACCACGATCTTCTCCGCCTTGAGAAGCGGGAAGCCACAGTTTTTCTGCACTTCCTCGAAGGTGAATCCCTGGTGGATGGATTCCACCCGCATCCGCATGGTCTTTCCGTCATACCCCATCACGGCCATGTTGGTAATGACCTTGTGGGGACCGGTGTTGGCCGGCAGACCGGCCCTTTCCCTGGCGCCGGGACCATCTATGTAACCCGGCGTGGTGATGAAGCTCACCTTTTCCACGAACCTGCGGGAGTCCTGCGGGGTGATGACCATGATCTTCCAGCACAAGGAAGCGAAGTCATTGGCCCCGCCCGACCCGGGGAAGCGGACCTTGGGCTTTTTCCAGTCCCCGATCACGGTGGAGTTCAGGTTGCCGTACATGTCAATCTGGGCCCCGCCGAGGAAAGTGTAATCGACCATCCCCCTCTGGCAGGTCTCCATGATATCGCACATGCCGCTGGCCATCACCGCCCGGTAAAAGGTCCGGGAATCCCCTACGGAGATGGGCATGGTGGGGAGCTGGGGAGAAATCCCCCCGGCCTCAAACATGATCACCAGGTCCGGGGCATGGGTCTTCTGGGCCAGCATGGCCGCCGCGCAGGGAGCCCCGGTGCCCACTCCCACGGTTTTCCCGTTCTCCAGGTTCCGTGCGGCCGCGACGATCATCAGTTCCATGGTGTTGTATTCAGTCATTTGGGTTGCTCCTTTTGCTCCTTGATCTGGATGAGGTGCTCCTGGGCTCTCAGTTCGTTGATTCGGTGGAGGCCCCCGCAGAGGTCCAGGTATTCGTTGAAATCCTTGGTCCAGTGTATATATTGGTCCAGGAACTTCTTGAATTTTTCCGGATCCTCCTCGGACTTCATCCACAGCCGCAGATGCTCCTCGTCGGAAAAGTACTCGTAGGGCATATTCCCCGGAAAGCTTCCGTACGGCACTTCGCATACGGCGTCGACGAGGTAATAGGGGATGGACGTTTGGGTGGGATCATTCCGGATCACATCGTTATGCACCAGGCGCTCGCAGGTGATGATCAAGTGCTTGGAAGCCCGGGCCAGCTCCAGGTCGGCGATCGATATGCCCTTCAGCCGGCAGTTTCCGTAGATATCGGATTCATGGACATGAATCGCGGATACATCGGGCCACAGGGCCGGGTAGAGGCTAAAGAGCTTCCCGGAGAAAGGGCACTTGACCACTTTGGCGGCGCTGTATTTGAAGGTGTCCGTTCCCACGATATTCCGCCCCGGGAGGAAAGACACCCCCATGGCCGCCGCCTTAAAGCGAAGGGCCATGGCATAATTGGTCCATTCGCAGATTTCGACCTTGGCCAGGATCTGAAAATCGTGGGTCGAGGTGTGGCCGGCGAAGGTTAGATTCTTTCTTCTCTGCCGGATGATCTCGTGGCAGATGGCCGTGGGGATCCGGTTGGCGCCGAACCCGCCGATGGCCAGGTAGTCCCCATCGTGGACGAACTTCTCCACCGCTTCTTTCTCCGACATTACTTTGTTTTTGAGGGTCCGGTCTTTCTTCTGGAAAAATTCCCGGGCTTTATCCGCATCCGGGTCCATGAAGAGAGGGCCCTCTCCTTGAGCGACCACTTCGAACATGTTTCTTATCCTCCTCCTTCATATAAAATTCCCACCGCCCGACGGAAGCTCTTGAATGAAAGGCTGATTCCGGGGAAGGTGGGAAAAAAGCAGGACCATCTAACAAATAATAGCAATAAAAATGCCAAGAAAACACCCCTACCAATTCTTTTATACCTCTTAACCCCTAAAAATAAAAGCCTTTTCTTCGCTTTTCGGGCCAAAAGATAGAAGGATTCGCATGGCAGCCCTTTTTTCTGACAAAATGACATTTTCTGAAAGTTTCCTCACTTGGCTTTGCCAAATTAACAAGCAGAAATTCCTCGCCCGCCTTTTTACCCGGGGCCCTTTGCAAAGCGACTGATTAAGGGATAGGTCGGGGGGCACGATGATACCAGGGCGAAAAAAATTTTGATTTTATATCTGCAAATATGATAAATAGGAGATACTTTCGGGGCAGGAGAAGGAAAAATAAAGAAACGGATAAGAAAGGAGGAACATAATGGTACGAGCGATGGGAGAGTACTTTACTGATTGGGCCAGGAGATACATGCCGGACCCCTGGCTTTTTGCGATACTGCTTTCTTTCCTCACCTACATTCTGGGACTGATCTTCACCAAGAGCGGACCTTTTGACATGATCCTGCACTGGTACAAAGGGTTTTGGACGCTCCTTGCATTCGCCATGCAGATGTGCGTCATTCTGGTGACCGGCTATGCCCTGGCCACGGCCCCGCCGGTGAGAAAGGCGCTGGAAGCCCTGGCCCGGGTTCCCAAATCGAGCAGCGGGGCGGTCTACCTCGTGGTTCTGGTGGTGGTCATCGCCGGGTACATTAACTGGGGCTTAGGCCTCATCGTGGGGGCCATATTTGCCAAGGAAGTGGCCAAGGGGTGTCACCTGCGTAAGATTCCCCTTCATTATCCCCTGATCGGGGCGGCGGGGTACATCGGTTTGGCCATCTGGCATGGGGGGTTTTCGGGCTCCGCTCCCCTGCTGGTGGCCACCAAAGGCCATTTTCTGGAAAAGGAGATCGGGATTATTCCCGTCCTTCAAACGCTCTTCAGTCCCCTGAACATCGGGGTCTTCATCGTCATGATCATCGTTCTTCCCTTCCTGGCCAAGTTTCTCTCTCCGAAGGCGGGCGCTGAAATCGTCAGCATCCATCAGTACGATCCGACCCTGCTGGAAGAGGAAAAGGTGATGGAGAGACCCAGGGAGCAATGGACCACCGCGGACAAGCTGGAAAACAGCAGGACCGTTATCCTCCTGGTCTGTCTGGCCGGGTTCATTTACATCATCTACCATTTTTCTAAAAGAGGATTTGACCTGAACTTAAACATCGTGAATTTCATCTTCCTGATCGTGGGTATGCTTCTGCACGGCAGGCCCATCTCTTACGTCCGGGCGATCGCCGAAGGGACGAAAGGTTGCGCCGGCATCATTCTTCAGTTCCCCTTCTACGCGGGAATCATGGGAATGATGAATTACTCCGGGCTGGTGGCGATCATCGCCGGCTGGTTTGTGGCCATCTCCAACGCAGCGACCTACCCGGTCTGGACCTACATCTCCGCCTGCATCATCAATATCTTCGTTCCCTCCGGCGGAGGCCAGTGGGCGGTCCAGGGGCCGGTGATGGTGAAGGCTGCCCAGACCTTGCAGCTCTCCATCCCCAAGACGGTCATGGCCATGGCCTATGGGGATCAGTGGACGAACCTGTTCCAGCCCTTCTGGGCGCTTCCCCTTCTGGGGATGACCCGGCTGAGGGTGCGGGATATCATGGGGTACTGCATCGCCATCATGTTCCTGGGAATCCCCATTTACGTCATCCTGCTCCTCTTATTGCCTGCCTGATGGGTAAGGGGCGGCCCGAGCGGGGCTTCCCCTTATCCCTTAGTCCCGGTTCTCCAAAAACGTAGGGGCGATTCATGAATCGCCCCTACGTTTTTCTTCCTGCCTTTTATCCTCGATCTTTATTTTTGCAACTCCGGAAGGATCTTTTCGTAATAATCCAGGCATTCGGGGTTCTTCAGCGCGTCCCGGTTCAGGACGGGGCGGCCGTTGACGATGTTGGTGACCGCGCTCTCCACTTTCTTCATATTCAGGGTGTAGGGAATGTCCGGAACCGCTATGATCATCCCCGGGATATGGCGGGGGGAGGCCTTCTCCCGGAGGGTCTTTCGGATCCGGTCTTTCAATTCATCGGTCAGGGTCTGCCCGGGACGAAGCTGGACGAAAAGGAGAATCCGCTGGTCCCCCTTGTAATTCTGCCCGATGACCAGGCTGTCGGCCACCTCCCCGAACTTATCGACCACGTTGTAGATCTCCGCCGTCCCGATGCGCACCCCGGAAGGTTTCAGCACACTGTCCGAGCGGCCGTAGAAGGTGATCCCCCCGGTATCCTGGTGCATGACGATATAGTCGCCGTGGCGCCAAACGCCGGGATAGACCTCGAAATAGGCGCTCTTGTATTTTTCCCCGCTGGGATCGTTCCAGAAATAGAGGGGCATGGAAGGAGCGGAAGCCTCGCATACCAGCTCGGCCTGCTGGTCGTACACCGGGTTTCCCTTCTCGTCGTAGGCCTTCACCTTCATGGCCAGGGCCGGCCCCTGGAGTTCCCCGGCGTACACCGGGCTGATGATGTTCCCGGCGGCGAAGCAGCCGTTGATGTCCGTGCCGCCGGAGATGGAGTTGAAGTGAAGGTCCTTTTTGATTTCCTGGTAGGCGTACTGGAAGCCTTCCGCCGAAAGGGGAGATCCGGTCTGGGAAATCTCCCGCAGGGAAGAAAGGTCAAAGTTCTTGCCAGGCTGGAAGTCCTGGCTCTTGAGGTAATTGATGTAGCTCGCGCTGGTTCCGAAAATGGTGACTTTCTCGTCCTGGAGCAGCTTCCAGATCGCTCCATCATCCGGGTAGCTGGGGTTCCCATCAAACAGGACGATCGTCGCCCCCACCCCCAGGGAACTGATCAGCCAGTTCCACATCATCCAGCTGCAGGTGGTGATGTAGAGGATCCGGTCCTCCCGCTTTAGATCCGTATGCAGGATCAGTTCTTTCAGATGGTTGATCAGGATGCCCCCCGCCCCCTGGACCATGCACTTGGGCTTCCCTGTGGTGCCCGAGGAAAACATGATGTAGACCGGTTGATCGAAGGGCAATTGCTCAAACTCCAGGTCCGTCTCTAATTCCGGGGAAAGGAAATCCTCCCACCGAATCGCCTTGGGAATCTGGGTCAGGTCGGGTTTTTCATCCGGATACGAAGTTACCACGACTTTCTTGAGGGAGGGGATTCCCTTGGCCACCTCGGCGGCGTTGGCCACCGAACTGAAAGCCTTCCCCTTGTAATAATAGCCGTTCACGGTAAACAGGACCTTGGGCTCGATCTGCCCCAGGCGGTCCAGGGCGGCCTGGGATCCGATGTCCGTGGCGCAGGAAGACCACGCCGCCCCGGCGCTCGTGGCGGCCAGCATGGCGATGGCGGTCTCCATCATGTTGGGCATGTAAGCGGCCACCCGGTCCCCCGGCTTGATCCCCAGCTGCCGGAGCGATCGGGCCAGGCGGGCTACCATCATGTAGAGCTCCCGGTAGGTCATGCGGGCGTATTTCTGGGTCTCCCCCTTGAAGATGAAAGCCGGATGGTCGTCACGATACCGCAGAAGGTTTTCGGCAAAGTTGAGGCGGGCCCCGGAAAACCACTTGGCCCCCGGCATTTTTTTCAGGTCGTCCACGACCTGGTCATAACCCCGGGAGGACTTAATGTCGGCGAATTCCCACATGCGGGCCCAGAAATCGGGGGTGTTCTCGATCGACCACCGGTAGAGATCCGCAAAGGTCTTGAGGTTCTGGCCTTGTTTCCCGTTCACGTGATCGATGAAGCGGGACGCATTCGCCTTCTTGATCCATTCCTCCGACGGCGACCACAACGGGGTCTTCATGGCTACCTCCTCCGGATCATATGGGATGACCCTCCCCGACGGGGAGGGCGGATCAACCATGGGAAAAGGTTTTGGCGCGGAAACCCGGAATGAACCTAACAAAAAGAAAAAAATAAGGCAAGGGAAAAAAGAGGCTCAGGGGGATCCAATGCACGGACCAAATAATACTTGACAGTGGATCAATTTTGGCTACCATGCAGGATAGAGCTTGCACACGTGGCATTTCTTTCCAAACCCTTGACCCGAATTTTCCGGAGGAGATAAGAGATGAAGAATATCCTGGTCGTGGAAGACGAGTTTAGCATCCGGGAGTCGCTGCAGAGCTGGCTCAGGGATTTGGGCTACCAGGTGGAGGTGGCGCGGGAAGGGGAAGAAGCTCTGAAGCGAATCGAGGAGAAGGATTTCGATGTCCTCATCCTGGACCTGCGGCTGCCGGGAAAAGACGGGCTCCAGGTGTTGAAAGAAGCCAAGGCCAGGAAACCCAAACTTCACGGCATCATCATCACCGCCTACCCCAGTGTGGAGAAGGCGGTGGAAGCCATGAAGGAGGGGGCGGTCGATTTTCTGCCCAAGCCGATCGACCTCTCCTACCTGGAAAAACTGGTCCAGGAAAAGACCGAAGCCACCCTGGCCCCGAAGAAACCCATCCTGGTGGTCGATGACGAAGCCAGCATGAGAGAATCCCTTCGAGACTGGTTGAAGGATTCGGGTTACGAGGTGGATATCGCCCCCGACGGGGAGTTTGCTCTGAAGCTCATATCCGAAAGGGACTATGGACTGCTGGTCCTGGATTTGAAACTGCCGGGGAAAAACGGGATCGAGGTCCTGAAAGATGCCCGGCAGCGCCGCCCCGGCCTGAAGGGAATCATCATCACCGCCTTCCCCTCCGTGGATACGGCGGTGGAGGCCATGCGTGAGGGGGCCATCGATTATCTGCCCAAGCCTTTCACCCTCTCCGAACTGGAGAAGCTGGTGGCGGAAAACATCGAGACGGCTCAGGTGGCCATCCTGCCCCAGCCGGTGAGCAAAAAAGCCATCGCCGCGATCCTGAAAATACTGGGCCGGGCGGGGGAAGACAGCCAGTTTCTGGCCCGCATGGCGGAGTCTCCCGAAGAGGTTCTCCGGGAGTATCCGGACCTGACCCCGGAAGAGAAAGAAGCAATCATGGACGGGGACATTAAAAAGATCGAGAGCTGGGTCGGCAAGCTGGACGAGCAGAAGGCCACCTGGTTGTGGTGTCGGTTAAGCCAGGAAAAATGGTGAACCGCCTGTCGCTTCGCACCAAGCTGATCGCCAGCTTCCTCTTCGTGGTCATTGCCGGAGGGCTCCTCTCTTCCCTCATTGGAACCCGCCTGGTAGGGGACACCATCGTTTCTCAAGCCCGCAACAAGGTGAAACACGACCTCAACACGGCGTGGCTGGTGTACAACCATTCCCTGGACAGAATTCGAGACGTGGTCCAACTGACCGCCGCAGGCCGGACCCTTCCGCAATTCATGGAATCCAAGCGCTGGAAGAACCTGGAAGAATTCCTGATCAGGCGGCGCAAGGATTTCGGCTTAGATATTCTGACCCTCACCGATGCCCGGGGGAAAGTTCTTTTGCGGACCCACCACCCCTTCCATACCGGGGACGATCAAGGATCTGACCCCATCGTCCAGCGGGTCTTGAAAGGCGAGCCGGCCGCCTCCACGGTTATCGTGCCCCGCGAAGAACTGCAGAAGGAGTGGAATGAGCTGGCGGAACGAGCCTTTACCCCCTTCGTACCCACACCCAAGGCCAAAGAAGTTCCCATCAGCCGCGAGACTTCGGGAATGATGCTCAAGGCGGCGTGTCCCGTCTGGAATGGAAACGGACGGCTGTTGGGAGTGCTCTACGGCGGGGTACTGCTGAATCATGACTATCAGATCGTCGACAAAGTACGGGACCTTCTCTATGGGGAAGGTCGCTACAAGGGAAGGGAGACGGGGACCGCCACCATCTTCCAGGGGGATCTGCGCATCTCCACCAATGTGCTTGATGAAAAAGGGCATAGGGCGATTGGAACCCGGGTATCAGAGGAGGTCTACCGGGCGGTCCTGGAAAGGGGCGAGGTGTGGCTCGACCGGGCCTTCGTGGTCCACGATTGGTACCTCACTGGGTACCGGCCCATCCGGGACCTCACCGGAAAGATCGTGGGAATTCTTTACGTGGGAATGCTGGAGGCCCCCTACCTCGACCTAAGAAACAAGGTGGTGTACAGCTTCTTCGGCATCGGCGTCCTGGGGGTGGTCATCGTCGTCCTGCTCTATTTTTTCATCACTTCGAGAATCACCCGGCCCCTGCGCGAAATGGCGGCAGCTACCGCGAAGATCGCCGAGGGAGACCTTTCCGTCGAGGTGGCCGGCAAATCGGAGGATGAAATCGGCCGACTGGCGAAATCCTTCAACTACATGCTGGTGCGCTTGAAACAGGCCCGCAAGGAGCTGGAGGATTACGGGCGGGTCCTGGAGGAGAAGGTCGAAGAGAGAACCCGGGAGCTGACCAAAATGCAGAACCACCTCATCCAGTCGGAAAAAATGGCCTCCATGGGACAGCTGTCCGCTTCCATCGCCCACGAGGTGAATAATCCCCTGAGCGGCGTCCTCATCTACAACCAGCTCATCGCCAAGAAAATCACCCGGGGGGACTTTGACCGGGAGGCGATTCTGGATTACCTCTCCAAGATGCAACATGAGCTTTCCCGGAGCACCAAATTGATTCGAAGCCTGCTGGACTTTTCCGTTCAGTCGGAGCCGAAAATCAAAGAGGTCAACGTCAACGAGGTTTTGAACCGGGCCCTGGAGCTGGGAATTCACGCCGGTTCCAAGGAGAACACCCGGGTTGAAAAAGACTTGCACCCCTTGCCCACCTTCATGGTGGACCCGGACCAGCTGGAGCAGGTTTTCGTCAACCTCATCATGAATGCCCTCCAGGCCATGCCCGCGGGAGGAACCCTGATTCTTCGGACCTATATGGAGAACCGGGAGGTGAAAATCGCCGTGCAAGACACGGGTTGCGGAATCTCTCCCGAAAACATGAACAAGATCTTCACCCCTTTCTTCAGCACCAAAAAGGAGGTGAAGGGAGTCGGGTTGGGGTTGTCCGTGGTCTATGGAATCATTCAGGGTCTCAAAGGAAGGATCGAAGTGGAGAGCAAGGTGGGAGAAGGAACGACCTTTACCGTCTGCCTGCCCATAACCCAGGAATAGGAATCCCCAAAAAATCCGGATCTTCGGTGCCAGGAGCCAAGGCCGGGACCGCTTTCCGGAAAGCTCCTACACCTTCTTGATATTCACCGCGCAGACCTTGATCCCGGGCATTTTGGCCACCGGGTCCAGGGTGTCCAGGGTGAGCAGGTTTACCGCCGCTTCCTTGAAGTGGAAGGTCATGAAAACCACGCCGGGAGGGAGCGCTTCCGAGATTTTGGCTTTGGCCTGCACCTTCCCTCTCCGCGAAGTCACCTCCACCATTCCGTCCCCGGGGACAATCCCCAGCCGCGAGGCGTCCTCCGGGCTGACCTCCAGGGCCCCTTCCGGATAGATCTCGGATAGCCCTTTGGACTTGCGGCTGATCATGGTGTGGTAATGGTAAAGGACCCGGCCGGTGCTCAGGATGAAGGGATACTCCGCATCCGGCAACTCGGGCGGGGGGATGTAGGGGGTCACATGAAACTTTCCTTTTCCGCGGGTGAACGTCCCCTGGTGGAGGTAAGGAGTTCCCGGGTGCTCCGTTGTGGGGCAAGGCCACTGCAGCCCCAACCCTTCCAGCCGTTCATAAAGGATCCCACCGTAGGATGGAGTGAGGGAGGCGATCTCCTCCATGACCTCCGCCGGGGAGTTGTACTTCATGGGATATCCCAGGCGGGTGGAAAGGTCGCTGATGATCTCCCAGTCCTGGCGGGCGTTTCCGATGGGTTCGATGGCTTTCCTCACCCGTTGCACCCGCCGCTCCGTGTTGGTGAAGGTACCGTCTTTTTCGGCGAAGCTGACTCCCGGAAAGACCACGTGGGCCAGTTCGGCCGTTTCGGAAAGGAAAAGGTCCTGAACCACCAGGAGGTCCAGATGCTGCAGTTCCCGCCGGACCTGGTTGCTGTCGGGGTCGCTCAGAAGGGGGTTTTCTCCCAGGATGAAGAGGGCTTTCACCTTCCCTTCCCCGATCCCCTTCATCATTTCCACGAGGGTCAGGCCGGGTTTGGGGTTCAGCGAAACCGACCAGGCCTTTTCGAATTTCTGTCGCGTGGCCTCGTCATCCACCCGTTGGTACCCGGTGTACACGTTGGGCAGGCCGCCCACGTCGCAGGCACCCTGGACATTGTTCTGGCCTCGCAGGGGGTTGACCCCGGAATGGGGCTTCCCGACCTGCCCGGCTGTCATGGCCAGGTTGGCCAGGGCCAGGACGTTGTTGGTCCCGGTGGCATGTTGGGTAATCCCCATGGCATACAGGATGGTCGAGCCCGGGGACTGAGCGTACAGGCGGGCGGCCTCCACCAGGTCCGCCGCCGGAACCCCGGTGATTCCTTCCACCGCTTCGGGGGTGTACTCCTTGACCGCCTCGGCCAGGGCTTCGAAGTTCTCGGTCCGATTCCGGATGAAATCCTCATTCCGCCAGCCATGGGAAAGGATGGTTTGAATCATCCCGTTGACCAGGGCCACGTCCGTCCCGGGCTTGTGGTTTAAAAACAGGTGGGCGAACTGGACGAGCTCGATCCGGCGGGGGTCGGCCACGATCAGTTTGGCCCCGTTCTCCCGGACCGCGGCCTTGACCTCGAGGGCGATCACCGGGTGATTCTCGGTGGTGTTGGACCCGATGACCAGGATGCAGCCGGCCTTGCGGATCTCCCCGATGCTGTTGCTCATGGCGCCGGAGCCAAACGCCATCGCCAGACCGGCGACGGTGGAGCTGTGTCAGAGACGGGCACAGTGGTCCACATTGTTCGTCCCCAGGGCGGCCCGGGCCAGTTTCTGGAGAAGGTAATTCTCTTCGTTGGTACACTTGGCGGAAACCAGGAAAGCGATGGAATCCGGGCCGTATTCTTTCCTGATCTTCTTCATACCTTCGGCCGCCCGGTCCAGGGCTTCCTCCCAGGAAGCGGGCCGCAGGGTTCCGCCCTCCCGGATCAAGGGCTCGGCGAGCCGATCCGGACTGTGGACGTAATCAAACCCGAACCTCCCCTTGACGCAGAGGTTCCCCCGGTTGACCCCCGAATTCCGGTCCGATGTGACCCGGACGATCTCCCCATCCTTCACGTTCAGGACCAGGAGGCATCCCACCCCGCAGTAGGAGCAGATGGTCTTCACCTTCTGGAATTCCCACTCCCGCCCCCGGCCGACCCGGGAGCGCTCGGTCAGCGCCCCTACCGGGCAAACGCTCACGCACTGACCGCAGAAGACGCAGTCGCTCTCGGTCAGACTCCGGTGGTAAGGAACTCCCACTTTGGTGTGGAAGCCCCGGTGCGCGTATTCGATGGCCATGCTCCCCTGGATCTCGTCGCAGATGCGGATACACCTCTCGCACAAGACGCATTTATTGTAGTCCCGGACGATGAAGGGGTTGCCCTGATCCACGGGATACCGATGCTGTTCTCCTTTCATGCGGGAGCCGCTCAGGCCCATCTCGTAGGCCAGGTCCTGAAGCTGGCAGCTCCCCGTCTTCTCGCAGGTCATGCAGTCCAGGGGATGATCGGAGAGGATGAGTTCCATCACCAGCCGCCGCGCTTTCAGGACCCGCTCGGTGCGGGTATGAACCTTCATCCCCGCGGCCGCCGGGTAGGAACAGGCGGTGACCAGGTTGCGGGCTCCTTCCACCTCCACCAGGCAGATCCGGCAGGCGCTGCAGGGGCTCAATTCCCACAGATGGCAGAGGGTGGGAATCCGGATTCCCAGCTTGTTGGCAGCCTGGAGGAGGGTCCAGCCCTGGGGAACGGCTACTTCCCGTCCATCGATGGTCAGTTTGACTTCACTCATTTCCATTTCCTCGCGAGTAATGCAAGCAAGAGAGTCCCCTGAATTTGGGTCCTAAATCCGAATTTCGAACTTCGAAACCTGAAACAATTCCGAAATTCAAATATCGAAGCTGCAAACATGTTTCGGCCATTTGGATCTTGAAAATTTCTGCTTGTTTCGAAATTCGGGCTTCGGATTTCGAATCTTCACAGGGCGTAGAGTTAAAGCCAGAAGGAAATTCTTGATTTCAGCAATATTTGCTTCAGACGATTTTTATGGCCTCGAATTTGCATTCATTGTAACAGATTCCGCACTTGATACACAGCGATTGATCCAGGGTGTGGACTTCTTTGGGTTTGCCGGAGATGGCCTTCTGCGGGCAGGCCTTCCGGCAAACGCCGCAACCCTTGCAGGCCTCGGCGATGATCTCATAGCGGATCAGGGCCTTGCACACCCCGGCGGGGCATCGTTTCTCTTCGATGTGGGCCCGGTATTCGTCCAAAAAATAGTTGAGAGTGGTGAGGACCGGGTTGGGCGCCGTCTGCCCCAGCCCGCAGAGGGAGGCGTCCTTGATCATGGGGGCCAGTTCGCGGAGCATCTCCAGGTCCGCCGGCTCGCCTTTGCCTTCGGTGATGCGCTGGAGAATCTCCAGCATCCGCTTGGTCCCCAACCGGCAGGGCACACAGCGACCGCAGGACTCACTCTGGGTGAAAGTCAGGAAGAATTTGGCCAGGTCCACCATGCAGGTGTTTTCATCCACGATGATGAGCCCGCCCGATCCCATTATGGCCCCGGCAGCGGTTAGGGAATCGTAATCGATGGGAAGGTTCAGCAAGGAGGCCGGAATACACCCTCCCGACGGGCCTCCGGTCTGGGCAGCTTTGAACTTCTTTCCCCCGGGGATCCCTCCCCCCACGTCAAAGATAATCTTCTCCAGGGTGATCCCCATGGGCACTTCCACCAGGCCAGTGTTGTTAATCTTGCCCGCCAGGGCGAAGATCTTGGTGCCCTTGCTCTTCTCCGTCCCCAGGGAGGCATACCACCCCGCCCCCCGGTGAATGATGGGGGGGATATTGGCAAAGGTCTCCACGTTGTTGATGTTGGTGGGTTTTCCCCACAGTCCGGCCACGGCGGGGAAAGGCGGCCGGGTCCGGGGCATGCCCCGCCGACCCTCGATGGAAGCGATGAGCGCGGTCTCTTCCCCGCAGACAAAGGCCCCGGCCCCCTCCTTGATCTTCACTTCGAAATCGAAGCCCGTTCCCAGGATGTTTTTTCCCAGGAGGCCCAGGTCTTGGGCGTCGGCCACGGCCTTTTTCACGTGGGTTACGGCAATGGGGTACTCGGCCCGCACGTAGAAGTAGCCATGCTGGGCACCGATGGCGTAGGCGGCG